>CALKFY010000116.1 GCA_938084925.1 uncultured Pseudomonadales bacterium | reverse complement strand
AGTATTGTTGTTTTAATGTGGATATTTGGTTAGGCGTCTACAACAAAAGCAGTAGCAACCAATACCAACTTCCGATGATAGTTAAAAGTGCTTTTTATGTAAACCGCTAATATTTCACAACCACGAATATATTTCCTATAGGAAAAAAAATCTACTCTAAAACGCATAATTTATGCATTAATTGCGACATTTGCCCATTTGATGCCATTTTTAGTACAAAAAATTTCACCAGCTGATAGATTTTTCTTCAAAAAAAGAGGGTTTAGACATTGGCGAAGTCTTGCCGACTACCAACCCAACGTTCAATGAGTTGCTGACTGAGGTCCAGTCGGTTCTGGTAGCGATCGGTTAAATCGTGAACTTTGGGTAGCAAGTGGGCATCTCTTAACAGGTCAGCAATACGCAAACTAATGGCACCGGCTTGACGAGTGCCTAGCACTTCACCTGGGCCACGTAGCTGCAGGTCCTTTTCGGCAATAACAAAGCCGTCGTTTGATTCACGGAGAATATTTAGCCGTTCTTGAGCTAAGCGGCTGAGGGGAGATTGATACATCAATAGACAATGACTATGAGCCTGACCACGGCCTACGCGACCGCGTAGCTGATGTAGCTGGGCTAACCCTAGGCGTTCGGCATTATCAATGATCATTAAGTTGGCATTGGGTACATCAACGCCTACTTCTATTACTGTTGTAGCAACTAGCAAATCCATTTCAGCCGCCTTGAACGATGCCATGATGTCGGCCTTTTCCGTAGGTGGCATGCGTCCGTGTACTAAACCAACGCGCAGGTTAGGTAGTGTCTGGGTTAATTGCAGGGCCGTGTCTTCGGCTGCTTCGCACTGTAATTCTTCTGATGCTTCTATTAGGGGACAGATCCAATACACTTGTTGTCCCGAGGCGCAGGCACCTTCTATACGATCAATCACTTGATCGCGTTTGTTATTACTGATAACGACGGTATTGATCGGTTTACGACCTGGAGGCAATTCATCAATGATGGAATGGTCTAGATCACCGTAAGCGCTCATGGCCAAAGTGCGTGGTATAGGCGTAGCACTCATGATCAGTTGATGAGGTGATACGTCTGGTCCGGCTTTACTTAGCAAGGCTTGGCGCTGAGCCACACCAAAGCGGTGCTGCTCGTCGATGATGACCAAGCCTAGCTGGTGGTATTTCACAGCCTCTTGGAATACGGCATGAGTGCCAATGATGACTTGCGCCTCGCCACTGCTAATAGCCGCTAGTGACTCTCGTCTAGGTGCTGCTTTTTGTTTGCCAGCTAGCCAAGAGATGCGGATCTGCATGGGTTCAAGCCATTGCCGAAAATTATGCAGATGCTGTTCTGCCAAGATTTCCGTAGGCGCCAAGATAACCACCTGATAACCTGCATCAACCGCTTCACAGGCAGCTAAGGCGGCAACAATGGTTTTACCGGAGCCGACATCACCTTGTACCATACGAATCATGGGCTTGCGTTGTTTGGTGTCGGTTTGGATTTCCTGCCATACCCGTTGTTGAGCGCCCGTTAAATTAAATGGCAGGCCCGCTCTGAGCTTATTTGCTGTACCTTGTGGATTATCTATGGCCTGCGCAAACGATGGCGCGGGGGAAAGACTAGCTTGCTCGCGCGCATGACGCAGGCAGAGTTGGTGGGCTAGAAGTTCTTCTATTATAAGGCGTTGATAAGCGGGTGACTCGCTGGCTTCGCTCAGATCAAAAGGTTGGTTGGTGCTGGGGAAGTGTAGTTGTTCTAGTGCTACGCCAATGGCTGGCAAACTATAGTCGGTGATCAACGCCATAGGTAGTAATTCAGGTAACCATTGAGGGTTGGCTTCATAAGCCTGCCAAGCCATTTCTACCAAATGCCGCATACGCGTTTGGCTAATGCCTTCTGTAGTGGGGTAGACAGGCGTTAGCTTATCTTCCAGGGCTGGCGGTTCAGTATCAAACAAACGGTATTCAGGGTGCACCATTTCCAAGCCTTGAGGGCCAGGGCGCACTTCGCCAAAACAGCGAATGCGCTTACCACGAGTAAAGCCCTTAGCTTGACTGGCATGAAAGTGAATAAAGCGTAAATTAAGCCGGGCGCCGTTTTCTTCCGTATGAACCTGTAAGCTGGTGCGGCGACCTCTTTGTAGAGCACTGCCCGTAACCTCGGCTTCTATAAGGCAGTGCATGCCCGGGCGTAGCTGCAGTATAGGTACCACGCGCGTACGATCTTCGTAGCGGGTAGGAAGGTGTAAGAGAAGGTCTAACAGGCTGTGGATATGAATCTTGCCTAGCTTTTCCGCCAAAGCCTTGCCCACACCGCTGAGGCTGGTGACCGGCGGTGCTTGGCTAGTGTCAGTGTCAACTGTCGACTTGCTCATGGGCTTAGCGGCGGCTTAATCGAATAACGCCGGGTAAGGTTCTGAGGGATTTAATTATTTGCGCCAAGTGCACTCGGTTGTTGACGCTTAAATTTAGGTGTACCTCGGATAAGCGGGCGTCCTTTTCGTTTACGTCGATCTTCTCGATGTTAGCATCCTCTTGGGACACGTTGGCGGCAATACTGGCGATGATGCCACGGCTAGCCGTTACTTCAATATCCAAGCTGACATCAAATTCCAAATCGCCGGTATCGGCCCATACTAGGGGCATCAGTTTGGACTTGTCCTTGCCGATATCCTTGATATTGTTACAGAAGGTGCGGTGAATGACGATGCCGTGGCCCGCATTAACGTGGCCGATAATAGTATCACCGGGAATAGGGCGACAACATTTGGAGTACTTAACCATCAAACCTTCGGTACCATGAATTTGCATGGGGCCCATATGTGATTCTTGGCTGTCGTCTTCGGTGTGCTCTGCCGTCAGAGCGTGGCCAACAAGGTAAGCCAGTTGGCGGCCTTGGCCGATATTGGCCAGCAACCGATCCATATCGTCAAGCTTATTGTGCTTGAGGTATTTGGCTAAGCGGTCTTGGTCCAAATCATCAAGCTGCAACTTGAGGCTGCTGAGTTCCTGTGTGAGCAAACGGCGGCCTAGTTTAACGGCGTCGTCTACCGCTTGGTTTTTCAAGGCGTGGCGAATGTTGCTGCTTGCCTTGGCGGTGGCCACAAAGCTTAGCCAGTGTACGTTAGGTTTGGCGGACTGGGTGGTAACAATTTCCACCGTATCGCCACTTTCCAGAGGATGGCTTAAAGGTGCCAAACGACGGTTAACCTTACAAGATATACAGCTGTTACCGACATCAGTGTGTACCGCATAGGCAAAATCTACGGGTGTAGCGCCAGCCGGTAGGGCCAATACGGTGCCTTTAGGGGTAAATACATAAACTTCGTCTGGGAACAGGTCGTGCTTCACATGGTTGATAAATTCCATGGCGTTGCCCGAACGCTTCTGCATTTCTAGCAGCTCCTGGATCCACTGTTGTGCACGATTGTGGGCACCCTGAGCGCGAGAGTTGTCGTTCTTATAGAACCAATGCTCGGCCACGCCGTGGTTGGCTATATCATCCATGTCTTTAGTACGGATTTGGATCTCAATCGGAGTGTGCATGCCCGAGCCTATACGGTACAAAGTGGTATGCAAAGATTGGTAACCGTTGGACTTAGGGATGGCTATATAATCTTTAAAGCGGCCCGGTACGGGTCGGTACATATTTAAGTGATGCACGGCGCCCAAGATGCGGTAGCAGGTATCCACCTTGTCAGTGACGATACGAAAAGCGAATACGTCCATGATTTCACGGAAGGGCTTATTCTTTTCCTGCATCTTGTAATAGATGCTAGCCAAGTGTTTTTGGCGACCGCTAATAACCCCAGGCAGCTGTACCTGTTCTAGACAATGCTGCAAGGCCTCTTTCACCTGCGCCATAAGCTCCTTGCGCTCACCTCGGGCCGCTTGTACGGCGCGGTCAATGTATTTGTGGCGCATGGGGTGGTAGGCGGCAAAGGCCAAGTCTTCTAACTCAACCTTAAGGTCATGCATACCCAAACGCCCAGCAATAGGCGCGTAGATGTCGGTGGTTTCGCGGGCGATGCGGCGACGGCTATCGGGGCGCATGGCACCAATGGTGCGCATATTATGCAAACGGTCCGCCAGCTTGATGATAATAACGCGGATGTCTTTGGCCATAGCGATGGCCATTTTTTGAAAGTTATGAGCTTGGCTTTCGGCGCGAGTTTTAAATTCTAGGTGGGTTAGTTTACTAACACCATCAACTAAGTTGGCTACTGTATCGCCAAACTGTTCTTGCATGGCGACCTTGCTAACTTCGGTATCTTCTAAAACGTCATGCAGCATGGCTGCCATCAGGCTTTGATGGTCCATATGCATAGTGGAAAGAATCTGTGCCACAGCAAGGGGATGGGTAACATAAGGCTCACCACTCTTACGCATCTGCCCATCGTGAGCTTGCTCGGCATAATAGTAGGCGCGGCGTACCTGTTGGACTTGGCTATCACTCAGGTAAGCCTGAAGACGCTTAGCAAAGGCGTCAATAGTGGGCATAGTCAGTTTCCTTGCTAACCATAGTGTGGGTTTAATAAGCTAATAGTAGCGGAAAATGCTTATCAAGTGTGCATAAAAAAGAGCAGGGCGAGAAAATTTCCCGGCCTGCTCTTTTTTGAAGAGGGTAAGCGTTGCTTGCGCAGCTTATTCCATGTCGACGTCAGGGCTTGCCTGTGGTGCCTCTTCGGCTGCTTCAGTTGCCGTCAAAGTAGTTTCTGCAAGTAGTTCTGGGTCAATTTGAACATCGTCAAATTGTTGTTGTAGCTCTTCCTGTTCGTCAAGGATGCTGGCATCAACAAAGCCTTCAGCAATCTCACGCAGGGCAACAACAGTTGGCTTGTCGTTTTCCCATTCAACGTGTGCGTCTTTGCCACCAGTGGCAAGTTGACGGGCACGCTTAGTGGATACCATGATTAGTTCAAAACGGTTGTCTACGTTTTCCAGACAGTCTTCTACGGTTACGCGGGCCATGGTATATACCTAAAATTTGGTTAATTCAATTGGGTGCCGATGCTGGGTCAATGGCAATTAAAGCCATGCGATAGCAATACGGACTAATTTGGACGCGATAGTGTACAAAATTTAGCCATCATTTGACAAGAGATCAGCCAATAATAGCGCATGTTTTATGCTCTGACGCTTAGTTTGCGAACGTTCACTGACAAAAATAGCCGCTAATTCGTTCAATGCCAAGTCAAAGTCATCATTTATTAACAAATAATGACTGCCGGTGTACTGCCTAATTTCACTTTCAGCTTCCGCCATGCGTTGCGCAATAATTTCATCTGAATCGGTGCCGCGGCCGGACAAACGCGCCTGCAAGGCGGCCTTGGATGGCGGTAAAATGGTAATGGCAACAGCCTTAGGCAGCAACTTGAGTACCTGATCACGACCTTGCCAGTCGATTTCTAAGATAACATCTTTGCCTTGGGCGATGGCTTCTTCAACCCAAGCCTGTGAAGTGCCATAGCTGTTACCAAATACGCTGGCATGTTCCAACATCTGATCTTGGGCTACTAAATCGGCAAAGGTTTGTTGATTAACAAAATTGTAATCGACACCATCAACTTCACCGGGGCGCATGGCACGGGTGGTATGAGATACAGAAACACAGATTTGTGGGTCGCGTTGTAGCAGGGCTTTAACCAAGCTGGTTTTGCCAGCACCAGAAGGTGCAGAAATAATGAACAAGTTGCCGATTGCAGACATGATGTAAGGGGGGTTGGTTAACTAAGGAGCTATTGTACTGAAGGTGAACCCTAAAGTCAGCCCTGATTAGTGCGTTTGCGGTTCCATAAACGTTTATGGCCACCACGAATATGGTCCTGACCAAACATCATCATCAGTGCTGGTGCCAAAAGGAAATCAGCGACTAGGGCTAATATTACAGTGATGCCAATCAGCATGCCGAAGTTAAACAGGTTAATCAGCTCTGACCACATCAGCATAGCGAAGCCTAAACTTAAGATCGCTGAGGTAGTGAGCATAGCGCGGCCGCTGGTATCCAAAGCACCATGAATGGACATAGGCATGTCACCGCAGCGTTGATAATTGTGCTTGCAGTGATACATGAAGTGTACGGTATCGTCTACGGCAATACCGATGGCGATGGAGGCGACCAGAATGGTAAACATGTCCAACGGAATTTGTAACAGATACATCAGTCCCATGGTGATAAGAATGGGACTTAAGTTAGGTACCATGGCGAGTAAGCCATAGCGAAGGCTGCGTAGTAGCAGGATTAACATAATACTAATAAGGGCAAAGGCAATGATGTAACTTTCTGCCGTGGTGCTAATAACGTGATCTAAGGTGGTACCCATAACAGGCACCATACCGGTCATGGTTATCTGGATTTGCTGGCTGAAAATCTGCTCCGCCTTGCGTTCTATATCCTCAATAAAGGGCAGGTAGTGTAGCGTGTCCAACCACGGCATGATGACGGTTAGGCGGGTGCTACGGAAAGCTGAATCTAGCATAGGTTCCAGCTCGTCGGGCCCGGATTGCTGCAATAGAAATAGTTCGTTGGCAACAACGCCGGCACGTTCAGGGATGCGGTAAAATTCAGGGTTATCTGAGTTGAGTACCTGGTGGGATTCTTTAATGATGTCGTTTAGTCCCGTGACCTTGGCAACATAAACAGGGCCGGACTGATAGTGGTTAAGCCAAAGACTGAACTGGTCTAGTTGGCGTAGAAATTCTGGCTCGTACAAACCTTCATCTACACCTGTATCCAAAATGATATCGACACTGATACTGCCGCCCATATTGTTATCAATGGCTTGCACTGCCTGATTGATTTCAGCGTCGGGTGACATCCACTTCATGGGATTGTGGGAGAATTTTAAATGCTGCAGACTGCTAATGGCAGCACCAGTTATCATCACGCTAAACAATAGGATCCATATAGGGTGGCGAGTACTTAAGCTGACGGCACCATTGACCAAGGCGGTTACCTTTGGACTAGGCATGGCTTGTTCTTTACGAGGTATTTTCTGCAAACAAATGATGGCGGGAATTAAAGTCAGGGTATACACCAGCGCGACACTGATGCCAACAGCCGAGAATAAACCTAAGCGAGCTAAGGCCACCATAGGTGAGCCCGCAAAAGATAACAGCCCCACAGCTGTGGTTAAACTAGTAAAAATAATCGGTGTGCGAGTGTGTATTAGGGCCTCGCGTAAGGCTTGTACCTTGTCTGTGCCAGCATCGTAAGCGCGGAAAAACAATGACAATAAGTGTACCGCGGCACCGACACTCACCGTGAGCAAGAAACTAGGTAAGATAGTCATGGTGGTTTGGATAGGCACACGCAAGGCGCAGATGATGCCAAAGGTGGTTATCAGGGTAAGGCCAACGGTCATCATGGGCAGCATCACACCATGACGACGTCTAAACAGCAGCACCATCATTAAGGCAATGGTGACAATGGCGATAGGCATAAAGGTGAGCATTTCCCAAACCATGGTATCGACAAGGGTTTCTGTAATCACAGGCATACCGCCTATGTACAAGGTTTGTCCTGGTGTCTGATATTGGGCAACGATGTTTTTGACGGCATTACTGATCTGATTGAGTTGCGATTCGGTGACCCGTTCCCCCATGGCTGATGTGTCACCAGAGCTAAGATCTTGTGCGGCAATATCGGCATCGAAATCGGCGCCAAAATCTGTATCTAGATCCAGGCTGTCAAAACTGTCGTCTGATAGGTTGCTGGTATCAACTAGATAGGCTAATGGTTTGATAGCAATGGTGGTAAAGCGGCCATCTTCTGAAATAAGTAGATTACGATATAAGGGGTTGCTAAGGGCCTTGGCGCGCATGGCTTCGCGTTCGGCTTGGGTCTTAGGAAATGGCTCCAGCAAATCGTTGATGTATAAGCTGTCTTCATCAGCACTGAGTACGCGAGCATTCACCAAGCTGGTGACTGTGTCTACCCAAGGTACTTGTTGTTCTAATTGCTCATGTAAATTTTTCAGGATTTGCAGCTGTGCAGGAGCAAAGAGATCATCAGCCTGCATGGTGACAAGAATCATCTCGCCATGGCCAAATTCTTGGCGTGCCTCGATCAGCTGCACAATGGCAGGGTCATCATGTTCTAGATAGCCTTCAATGCTGCTATCGAATTGAATAAACCAAATCTGGCTTGCGCAGGCTAGGGTGAAGAGTACCACCATAGCCAAGGCACGTTTTGGGTAGGTAATGACCAGATCGCTCCAACCGTGTAAAAGTCGATCGAATATGTGTTCTGGTCGGTTCATTACGGGCCTATTGAAGAGTTACTTAGCGATTGGAGGTGGCTGGAATGCAAATGAACGCTCAAGATTTTTTATACACTACCACGATATTACCTGCAATTATAAGCACCACCCCAATAACATTCATCAGAGTCCACACGTAACCTTCCATAAATGCCGAGATAGTGAGGGCAATAATTGGCGTAAAGACATTGGCGTAAGCGGCTTTATCGGCACCAATGTTATTTAACAACTTCAAGTAAGCACCAAAGCCGATAACAGAGCCAGAAAAAGCTAAAAAGAGCAGGGAACCGGTGTAGGACAGGCTAGTATCAAAAGCCGGTCTATCACCCATTGCATAAGCCAATACCAAAGTCATCAAAGCACCGTAAAGCATGCTATAGGCATTGCTTTGTAGTAAGGGTACATTGCGAGCTTGGATTTTGCCGGAAGTGAGCATGCCTATCGAGGCGATAAAGGTCGCTAAAAGCACCCATAAGAAACCTTTCAGCAAGGGCATGTCCCAAGCTAGACCTTGGCTAATATCCAAGCGGCCAAACTCTGCTGAAAAAACCACGCCAAGACCAATGACCCCAATAAGGCTACCTAGCAAAGTGCGGGCTACAATAGGCTTACCAAATAACAGGGCACCATTGAACATAACAAAAATAGTAATGGTGGAGAAAATAAGTGCCACTAGGCCTGAAGGCAGGTAGTGATTGCCTTCGTAGACACTAATGTAGTTCAGGCAAAACAGAAATAGCCCGATCAACAACCAGTTGCGATGATAGGCAAGGGGGAAGCGTAGGCTTCTGCCACGGATTATGGTCCAAACGAATAACAAAGCAGCGGCCAATAAAAAACGCCAGGCCACAGAAATGGCTGTGGGTACTTCACTTTCTACTTGCAGGGTGACGCCGAACCAAGTGGTGCCCCAGCTCATGAGTACAACTAGGTAGAGAAATATGTTCATCGAAGGTCCGAGTGTCGGTGGTGGCGATTGCTGTCGGCATGATACTCCCTATGCCTGACCTCCGCTACTGCCACATGGTTAGAGCCAATATGAATCATTATGCGCTTACATCATAATGTTTTCTTGATACTATGTGGTAAGTGCAAAAACAGTAGGTGCCAATTAACCATGCAACAACTTAATTTGAATTTATTGGGTTCTTTGTTGGCCTTGTTACAGGAGCGTAACGTAAGTAGGGCCGCAACTGTTCTACACGTTTCACAATCGGCACTCAGTCGTCAGCTTGCCCAATTGCGGGATTACTTTGTAGACCCTTTGTTGGTGCGAGTAGGTAATGGTTATGTGCTAACGCCAAAGGCCGAACAGTTGCTGCCACGAGTGCAAACTCTGGTTAACCAGCTGCAAGACCTGCGTCAGTCAGAAGAGTTTGATCCTAGCCAGTGTCAGCGGCGCTTTCGCTTTGCGGCTACGGATTATGTGGCAAATTTTATCTTTCCTGAAATCATGCCCTTGTTACAACAACAGGCCCCCTTGATGGATATCGAATTTCACCAATGGCAGTCGCAATCCTTGCACACCATGGCTAGCAGCCAAATTGAGTTGGCTACCACCATGATGCCCATGCTGCCGGAGCACCTGAATGGTGTGCACCTAGGTAGTGATCGCCCGGCGTTGCTGATGTCCAAGGCGCACCCCTTGTTAGGGCAACAAATAAACTTGCAGAATATTCTGGCCTACAGCTTTGTGCACTTGTCAGCAGGTGGAGACAAGGATAGCTTCTTTGATCAATGGTTATCTGAACAAGGGCGGCAAAGGCGCATAGCCTATCAAGTGCCATTTTTTTCCGCGGCGTTTAAGGTTCTAGAGCGTACTGAGTACCTACTGGTGGTACCTGAACATATCGCTCACAACGCATGCCAGCAGTATGATCTGCAGCAGTGCGCACTGCCCTTATCGAATTTGCCAAAACATGATTACTTTCTCTTTTGGCATGAGATGTATGAAGCTGACGCGGGACATACTTGGTTGCGTGAGCTTTTAGCGACAACAATCAAGGATTCTATATTTTCGCCTCTTTATGCAGCGGGTCATACTACTGGGTCTAGCGATTAGATAAACACTATGCGTTGCATGCATATTGTTTATGATTAATAGTCACTTCTTTGATAGCGTTTATGTGTTTAGAATGCAGTTATTGCTATTCACAACACCAAGTTGTTATCGGAGTTTTACATTATGACTATTGAAACCAACAGCATGCAAATATTACACAAGGCTGTAGATAAGTTAGCTGATGGCTTTGCTCATTTGCCCGAGCACCAAGTGCAATATGATGAGGCCAAGGCGCAAGAAGTATTGTTACAAGTGGCTGAAAAAATGTGGGATAACTACCCTTATCCACATCCTCAATATGCCGGCCAGATGCTTAAACCACCGCACCCAGTGGCGCGCATGGCCTACCAGCTAGCACAATGGATTAACCCGAATAACCATGCTTTGGATGGCGGTAAAGCCAGCTCGGCTATGGAAAAAGAAGCCGTTGCCAAGATTGCCAAGATGTTTGGTTGGCATGATTACCTAGGTCACTTAAGCAGCGGTGGCACCTTTGCCAACCTGGAAGCACTATGGGTAGCCAACCAAATTCACCCAGGCAAAATGATTGTGGCTTCTAAACAGGCTCACTATACCCATAACCGTATTTGCGGTGTGTTACAAATCCCCTATCAAGCTGTGGCCGTTGATGACCAGGCACGCATGGACATGGGAGCTCTGGAAGAGCTATTGCGTAACCACGATGTGGGTACTGTGGTAGTAACACTCGGCACCACCGGTGTGGGTTCTGTTGATCCGCTAAAGGATGTGCTTGAGTTACAGAAAGAATATGGTTTTCGTATTCATATTGATTCCGCTTACGGAGGCTACTATAAGCTGGCCAGTAACCTTGCTGACAATGGCGCATCGTCCTTCGGCGCGATGCACCTAGTCGATTCTATTGTGGTTGATCCTCATAAGCATGGTTTGCAGCCTTATGGTTGTGGTTGTGTGTTGTTCAAAGACCCCCAAGTAGGACGCTATTATAAGCATGATTCGCCTTATACCTATTTTAGCTCTGACGAGCTTCACCTAGGTGAAATCTCCTTAGAATGTTCCCGCGCTGGTGCTGCTGCCGTGGCCTTGTGGGCCACCATGGAAGTATTACCATTAGAAGTTGGTGGCGAATTTGCACAGGGTCTGGAAAGCTGTCGCAATGCAGCCTTGGATTTGTTCCAACGCTTGCAAGCTGACCATCGCTTTGTGACGCCACTTGAGCCAGAGCTGGATATCGTTATTTGGGCACCCAAAGCGGCGACCACGAGCCAGATTTCGGCTTTATCTCAGCGCACTTTTGAAATGGCCGAGGCAAAAGAACTGCATCTGGCGACCTTCAGCTTCCCCTCTGAGTTGGTGAAAAAGGCCTACCCAGAAGTAGAGATAGACTCAGAAATGACCGTTTGCATGCGTTCTAGCTTGATGAAACCAGAACACGAACAGTGGATGGGCCGCATTTGGACTATTCTTGATGAGGTACAGCAAGAGCTGTA
>CALKFY010000115.1 GCA_938084925.1 uncultured Pseudomonadales bacterium | reverse complement strand
ATCAAGCAAGACAACAAGGTAGCTAGCATTCTAGCCAAGACCCTAGACGAAGCGACTGGCACCTTGCTAGAAAACAACCAGTCTCCTTCTCGTAAGACTGGCGAACTAGACAACCGTGGTAGCCACTTCCACTTGGGCAAGTACTGGGCACAAGCCATTGCAGAACAGACCGAAGATGCCGACCTTGCGGCCAAGTTCAAGCCATTTGCGCAAGCCATGGCTGCTGCTGAAGACAAGGTTCTTAAGGAACTAAGTGACGTACAAGGCGCTCCAGCTTCTGCCATCACTGGTTACTACCACGCTCGTCGTGAAGATGTGAAACTAGTAATGCGCCCAAGTGAAACCTTGAACGCCATTCTTGCTGCTTCTCCTGCTGGCAACAAGTAAACAACTTGTAGGTCGGATTTGAATCCGACACTGATTAAAAGGGCCGCTAATGCGGTCCTTTTTTTTCACTTAACCTTTACTCAGCCTTCACTTAACCAGTTGCCCATTGATAGGATGATATAATGGCATACTGATGAATAGAGAGAATCTAACATGAAACAATTTTTAGCATTGCTAGCTTCAGCCCCTAATGAAGTGATGTTTGAACAAACGATGCAAGTTATTGACAACCATTTCGATTTTAGCCCCACCAGCTTTGTAAATGGGGAAACCGAAAATCAAGCCGGACAAAATAATGGATCTTGCAAAATTTTTACTTTTGCTCAACTGCAAGGATTAGATGAATCATCAACACTGGCATGCTTTGGTCAGTTCTATCGTGACGACGTTTTAAAAAACCCTAACGACAGCGACCATGCCAACATTCGCAATTTCATGCTCCACGGCTGGGCAGGCGTGCGTTTTGACGGTGTCGCCTTAACAGCAAAGTAAGCTTGATTGCTGCGGCAGCCAAACAACTCAAAGGCCTGATAGCTGCTATCAGGCCTTTTTAATACCCGTATTTCAAACTCATCAATCCAACTTGTATCCAAACCCAATCCCCCATATGCTGGAAGCTTGATATACACCTAGCATCCAGTACTCAATGACAGCTATCCTCACCACATCAGAAAGCAAACCACCATCCATAGTTACCCTGGTACTGCTCTGCGCCCTCACAGCCTTGTCTTTGAATATGTTTTTGCCTTCCATTGTCGAAATCAGCCAAGAATTTGCAACCAGCTACGCCGTGATTGGTGCAGCCATTGCCGCTTACCTAGGTTTTACCGCTGTGCTACAACTGGTGTTGGGGCCGCTATCCGACCGCTATGGGCGTCGCCCCGTGCTATTAACTTGCATTGCTATCTTCACGCTCGCCTCAGCAGGCTGTTGGCTAGCTACCGATGTTTGGCAGTTTATGGTTTTCCGCATGCTACAAGGTTTTATTATTGGTGCTTGGGCTATTTCCATGGCCATTATTCGTGATAATTACCCACCGGCAAAAGCCGCCAGCATGATGGGGTATGTTGCCATGGCGATGGCTATTGCCCCCATGACAGGCCCCATGCTTGGCGGAATATTGGCGGAAATATTTAACTGGCGGGCTAACTTTTTACTCTACCTAATTCTCGGTTGCTTAATTTGGCTAATTTGTTGGTTTGATCTCAGTGAAAGTGCTTCACCTACAAAATCTAGCCTAGCGCAACAATGGCGCGAAACACGCACCCTCGTGCAAAGCCCGGAATTTTGGGGCTTTGCCTTAAGCATTGCCTTTGGCGTGTCTGCGTTTTATACCTTTATATCTGGCATACCTGCCCTTGCCGAACCCCTGTTTTCCTTGCCACCAACAGAACTCGGCTTCTATATGGGCACCATTACCGCTGGTTATATGCTCGGTAATTACCTATCTGGCCGTTATGCCACGCGTGTCCCACTAGGACGTCTAATCCTTCTGGGCCGGATCATTGCGGTCTTGGGCCTAGCCACTAGTCTAATCATTTTTGCTGCCGGCTATGGCAATCTATACGTTTTGATTGCTGGCACTCTCTGCGCAGGTTTAGGTAACGGCATGAGCATACCAGCGTCCAATGCCAGCGCTTTGTCTGTACACCCACAATTAACCGGTACAGCTGCAGGTATTTCTGGCGCGACTGCGGTGGCTAGCGGTAGTATATTCACAGTTATCATTAGTAGCCTACTGGCCTCATACCCTAGTACCAGCCTCTTGTTATTGGTTATGCTAGTTTGCGCTCTCCTAGCGTTGATGCTGCCTATCTGGCTTAGCAAGGTACGCTGGGCTCACCACTAGTTGCCAGACAGAACACATAAGGACAACATCATCATGCACAAACATTGGCAGCAAGTGATTCAAGACAGTTACCAGCTAGACGTTGAATTAAAACCCTTAGACGGCGAATACGACCTTAACTTTCGCGCCCTTGGTAAAGCTCACCAAGCCGATCAGCAATATTTATTTAAGGTCATGCGTGCAGACTGCCAGCCCGATTTTGTTGCCATGCTATGCCAAGCCCATGAACACATTGCAGCCAAACAGCAAGACATAGCCAAACTCATACCCAAAATCATTTCTGATAAGCTAGGTAACAGCTATAGCCTAGTGCATGACAGCGAAGGTGTAGCGCGCTTGATTTGGATGCAAAGCCATATCGAGGGGCAAATGTACGCCAATATTCGCCCTCATGCGTTGCCGCTTATTAGTCAGTTAGGTGTTGCCCTAGCTCAACTAGATAGGGCTATGGAAGATTTCCAACACCCTTTATTATCGGCACCGATTAAATGGAACTTGATGCAGGCCAATTGGATAGAAGAACATCTATGCCTTATTGAAGACCCACAAAAGCAGGCCATTGTTAGTCAAATACAAGGGCAGTTTGCCGACCTATTACCGCAACTAGAATTATTGCCCCAACAGGCCATTCACAACGATGTTAACGATTACAACCTGCTGGTACAGACGAGCTTGCAAGCACCTGCTCAACTCACTGGCATCATCGATTTTGGAGATATTACCCAAGCCCCACGCATCTGTAACCTGGCCATTTGTGCGGCCTACGTGGTGTTAGACCATGCACAGCCAGAACAGGCCTTGATGAGCCTAATAGAAGCTTACCATCAGCATTCCCCACTGACCTCCCAGGAAGCCGATTATCTATTTGATTTGCTACTCATGCGCTTAGCCGTGAGTGTGGTAAATTCACGTATCATGGCATTAGAAAACCCCGATGATCCTTATATCACTATATCCGAACAACCAGCATGGCGTTTCCTGCTGGCCCATGGCCAAAAAAGAAAAGCCTTTCAAGCACGCTGTCGACTAGCCTGCGGACACGGTCTCAACAGCGAATCCGCTGAGGTACTGGCATATTTACAGCAAAACCAAGGCAAATTTGCTCACGTTCTAGGGCAAGATTTAAGTGCTGCCAGCCAAGTACCCCTGTGCGTAGCGGACAGCAACCTACCACAAAACCCCTTCCACATGAGCGCAAAGGAAGCCTTGGTATTGGGTGACCTAACGGACCCTAACGATATCAGCCTAGGTCTTTATGGCGAACCACGTTTGGTTTATACCAGTGCCGACTTTTATGCAGGCCCTGCCAAGCACCATAACCGGCGCACAGTGCACCTAGGGGTTGATATATTCACCGCCGCCGGTTGCCCTGTGTATAGCCCATTAGCGGCAACCGTAGTACAAGTGGCTAATCATAAGGCGCACTTAGATTATGGCGGTTTTGTCATCCTGCGTCATACCACTCCTAAGGCAAGCGTTTTTTATACACTCTATGGCCACCTCAACCCACTGGTAGCGCAACAACTCACGGTAGGGCAGATAATAGAACCCGGGGAAGCCTTTGCCCAGCTCGGTGAGCCCAGTGGCAATGGCGGCTGGGATCCGCATCTGCACTTCCAGCTGATTCTTGACCAAGACATCATTGGCAGCAACTGGGCCGGTGTTGCCGACCCCGATGACCTGCTATTCTGGCAAGCCTTATGCCCAAATCCCGCGCCATTACTAAACCTAGAGGCAGCACATACTGCGCACCAGAGCTTGGACGAAACGGCTGTATTTGATGAGCGCCAAAAGCACTTTGGGGGTAACGTCAAACTCACTTATAGCCGCCCGGTAATGTTTTTGCGTGGTTGGCAGCATCACTTATTTGACCAAATGGGACGGCCTTATTTGGATGCCTACAACAATGTGCCCCATGTGGGCCATGCTCATCCACGCATTGCCAAGCTAGCGGCTGAGCAACTAACCCGGCTTAACACCAATACGCGCTATCTACACCCAGCTCAAGCGCAGTTCGCCCAACGACTGTTGGCCAAGTTGCCCAATAGTTTGCAGGTTTGTTACTTTGTTAACTCCGGTTCCGAAGCCAACGAATTGGCCCTGCGCCTGGCCCGCGCTCACACGGGTGCGAAAGACATGATTACGCCTAACCATGGCTATCATGGTAATACCACCGGCGCCATTGACCTATCTGCTTACAAGTTCAACAAACCCAATGGAGTTGGCCAACAAGACTGGGTTCACCTCATTGATGTGGCCGATGACTACAATGGCCGCTATAAGCGTGACAACCCCCAATGCGCACAGAAATACGCCCAACAAGTGGATCAAGCCATTGCCAATATTCACGCTAATGGTACACAACTGGCGGGGTTTATCGCCGAAACCTTCCCCAGCGTGGGTGGCCAGATCATTCCCCCAGCTGGCTATCTAGCCGCCGTATATGACAAGGTTCGGGCCGCAGGCGGCATCTGTATTGCCGACGAAGTACAAACGGGACTAGGCCGCCTAGGGGATTACTACTTTGCCTTTGAACATCAAAAGGTGACACCGGACATCGTGGTACTGGGCAAGCCCATTGGTAATGGTCACCCTATTGGTGTGGTGATTACTACCCAAGCCATTGCCGACAGTTTTGCCAATGGCATCGAATATTTCTCCACCTTTGGTGGGTCCACCCTATCTTGCCGTATCGGCGCAGAGGTATTAGATATCGTGGAAGATGAAGGCCTGCAAGCCAATGCCCAAGCCATGGGCAAGCGCCTTTTGGCAGGGCTGCAGCAACTGCAAAGCCAACATCCTGCCATTGGTGATGTGCGGGGTATGGGGCTGTTTATTGGGGTGGAACTAGTGATAAACCAAGATAGTCGCGAACCAGCCACGGCTTTGGCCAATTATGTACTTAATAGACTGCGCGAAATGCGCATATTAATAGGCACTGAAGGCCCAGCGGATAGCATTCTTAAAATTCGTCCACCGCTCACCATTACAGCTGACGATATTGATGCCATCTTGCAAGCCATGGATACCTGCTTGCAAGAAGCCGCTACTTGTTAATAGGCTAGCGAGTGTTTTACGACGCAATGGGGAGGTCTTCGCGACTGCCCCATTCGGCCCATGAACCGTCATACAGTTTTGCTTCGCTGTAGCCACATACTGTCAGGGCTAAAAGTATCACCGCGGCAGTAACGCCAGAGCCACAGGTTGTAATCACCTCGCGCTGCTGTAAATAGTTACCCAACACTTGCTTTAGCTCCTCCACGGGTAATAAAGCGCCACCTTTTTGTAGGTTCATAAAAGGCATATTATGAGCGCCAGGCATATGTCCGCTGCGTAACCCAGGTCGTGCTTCCTTTTCTTGCGCAGTAAATCTTGCCTTAGGGCGCGCATCCAATACTGTCACATCCTGTTCCTGCAATGCTGTCAGAACATAGTCAGCATTCACCACTTGAGCCAAATCAGGTTGACCTACAAACTCAGCTGTTACTGCAGGTTCTGCGCCTGCCGCCAAGCTATAATCCGCGGCCTGCCATGCAGGCAAACCACCCTCCAATACCGCTACCTGCTGACAGCCAAACAAGCGCAGCATCCACCACACCCGCGCCGCGGAAAATAAACCGTGGCTATCATAAACCACGACCCGGTCCGTATGACAAATGCCCATACCGCCTAGGTATTTGGCAAATGTCTCTGCACTAGGCAGCATATGCGGCAGTGAACTAGGTGTGGTACAGGCATCAATATCAAAAAATACCGCACCGGGTATATGCCCACTCAAATATTCTGCTTGAGTATCTCGGGCAGCTGCTGGCAGATACCAAGAAGCATCAATAACTTTGACATCAGTAGCAGCTAGATTTGCATGTAACCACTGAGGCGAAACAAGGGTAGCTAAAATCATAAGGTGTCTCTTTTATATTCAAGTTGGTATACCCGACGTATGTCTAAATGCATTATTTTTGTAACTGATAAATAATTACATATGAAACCAATTTACAGGATATACCCATGAGCAATCAATTTGCCGCGTCTGGCGAACAAATGCAACCCGTAACCGGCCCTTCAGTATGGAACCGCCAGCAGCTTACTGACGATAACAGCTGGTTATATCAATTGTCACCTCAGACACGGGCAGAGATCAAAGCTAACGTTGCCGCGCTAAACAAGGTAGAACTGGCTTTTGATGCGATTAACTCTAGCAATTTCCCCCTACCTAGCTTTGTGACACAGGGTGCAGAAATTAGTAAGCAGCTGGGATTTGGCCGAGGCGTTGCTAAACTCTCGGGCTTGGATGTAGAAAACTACAGCAAAGCAGAATTAAAGCTTATCTATAGTGGTATCTGCGCACACCTAGGCACCACCGTATCGCAAAGCCATAAAGGTGACTATATCGGCGAAGTGATGGATTTCCGTAACGATGGCGACGACCGTAAATACCATAATGGTGGTGAATTTATTATGCACCGTGACCCAACAAACGATGTTGTTGGCCTGCTGTCCGTACGCAAATCCAAAACCGGTGGCCAAAGCCGTATCATGAGTGCCGCCACCTTCCACAATGCCTTGCTAGCCGACTACCCCCATTTAATGGAAACCATCTACAAGGGTTTCCCTTACCGTCGCACTACGCCCGATCGCGGCGCTACAGACCTATACACCCCCTACCGTATTCCGGTGTTTGATTTTACGCCAGAGGGTGAGTTTTCTTCCCATTACATCCCCTATTTTAGTCAGTTTTATCAAGAGCGTGATCAACTGCCCGAAGACCATATAGAAGTACAAGCGCAAAATGCCATCAACGATGTGCTTTGGAATCGCCCAGACTTGTATATGGAATATATGATGGAACCCGGTGACATGGCCTTCGCGAGTAACCGCATTGCGCTACACGCCCGTACCGATTACGAAGACTTTGAAGACATTGATAAAGCGCGCTTATTGCTACGCGTATGGCTACAGCTACCCAACATGAGCGTGGTGCCTGCCCATATGCAAATGTTTGAAAACCGCGACCGCGCTGATGGTGGTATTGCCAAGCAATAACGGTATGAGGGAAATGGGGGCAGACCTGAGGTCTGACCCCGCATAGATCCAACTTAAGCTAGTTCTAGCTTAGCTGCACAGAACTTAAACTCAGGTATCTTGCCTACTGGGTCCAATACTGGGTTGGTTAGTTCGTTTACCGCAGCTTCTACATAAGCAAATGGGATAAAGATCAGACCTTCTGGCATATCACTATCTTCGCGAGCAAGTAGTTCGATGCTACCACGTCGTGTGGAAACCTTAATCATATCACCCGCCTTAGCGCCAAATTTGTCCATCTCTGCACGACACAAGGTCGCTACAGCTGCTGGCTCTAAAGCATCCAATACTCGCGCTCGACGAGTCATAGAACCCGTGTGCCAGTGCTCTAGCTGACGACCAGTGGTTAAGATCACTGGGTATTCGTCATCTGGACGCTCATCTGGTTGCACGATATCGGCAGCTACAAACTTGCCTTTACCGCCAGCAATGGGGAAGGCATCGGTAAATACAATATCATTACCAGGGTGGTCTTCCGCTGGACATGGATAGGTGACGGACTCTTCCCGTTCTAAACGTTCCCAGGTGAGGTTGTTGAGGCTAGCCATGGCTTGCTTCATTTCATTGAACACATCTTTTGGATGACTGTAGTTCCAGTCTAGGCCAATGCGCTGAGCAATTTCTTGAATGATCCACCAGTCCTGGCGCGCATCGCCTGGAGGCGAAATAGCCTGACGACCCATTTGCACCTGACGGTTAGTGTTAGACACGGTACCGTCTTTTTCTGGCCAAGCAGATGCTGGCAATACCACGTCCGCATACATGGCCGTTTCTGTAACAAACAAGTCCTGCACCACCAAGTGCTCTAGCTTGGCTAGGGCTTCACGAGCGTGGTTTAAATCAGGGTCAGACATAGCAGGGTTTTCACCTTCAATGTACATACCCTTGATAACACCATCATGAATAGCATCCATGGTTTCTACGACGGTTAAACCGGGTTCAGCGGACAGTTCCATACCCCATAACTCTTCAAAGCGAGACTGAGCATCGCTCACATCCACCTTCTTATAGTCTGGGTACATCATTGGAATTAGTCCAGCATCAGAAGCACCCTGGACGTTGTTTTGACCACGTAATGGGTGCAAACCTGCACCTTCACGGCCAATTTGCCCAGTCATCAAGGCAAGGGAGATCATGGCACGTACGTTATCGGTACCATGTACGTGCTGAGACACGCCCATACCCCAGAAAATCATGGAGCCTTTGGAGGTAGCATACAAACGCGCCACTTCACGAATCAAGTCAGCATCAACACCACAAATTGGCGCCATGGCCTCTGGTGTATAGTGCTTCACATGCTCTTTTAGTGCTGCGAAACCATCGGTCATAGTATCAATATAGGACTGGTTATACAGCTCTTCTGCCACTACCACGTTCATCACGGCGTTCCAGAAGCTAACATCACCACCAGCATTAAAGCGAATCATGTGAGTGGCGTACTTTTTCATGGCCAAACCACGAGGATCCAAGACAATAATCTTAGCGCCACGCTTAGCAGCTTGCTTAAAGAAGGTAGCCGCCACTGGGTGGTTGCTGGTTGGGTTAGAGCCCGTAATCACGATTACTTCGGCGTTCTTAGCTTGCATAAAGGAAGCCGAAACCGCACCTGATCCCAAACCTTCCAACAGAGCCATTACCGAGGATGCATGACACAAGCGTGTACAGTGGTCGACGTTATTTGTACCAAAGCCAGTACGCACTAGCTTTTGGAACAAGTAGGCTTCTTCGTTAGAGCCCTTGGCACTACCAAAGCCCGCTAGAGTTTGCTTACCTTGTTCGTCACGCAAACGCTTAAGTCCAT
>CALKFY010000114.1 GCA_938084925.1 uncultured Pseudomonadales bacterium | reverse complement strand
TCCAGCAGCTCATCAACCGCCACTTGGCCGGACTTATTCTGTAAAGTTTGGCGATGTTCTACCGCGCGAATGGTGCGATAGCAATCACGTAAAGCCTGCGTGGAATTAGCCTCCATGAGGCCAATTTCTTCCATAGCATCTAAGATACGAATATTGTCTGTGTAGGTCAGCAAGCTAGCGTGCTTGTTAGCGTAGGCCAGTACGGCAAATTGCACCATAAACTCTATATCGACGATGCCACCTTGGTCCTGTTTAAGGTGGAAGTGCTCATACTCGCCTTGCTTGTTGGGCTTAGAGGCTAGGTTAGCGCGCATCTTCTCTCGCATATCAATGACCTTGTCACGCAACTCTGCCGTTTTACGAGATTGTGACAATATTTGACTACGCACCTTTCCAAAACGCTGAGTTAAAGCTTCACTACCGGCTATAGGTCTCGCTCGCACTAGAGCTTGGTGCTCCCAGGTCCACGCCTGTTCATTCTGGTATTTTTCAAATGCCGACAAGGTAGATACCAATAGACCTTTCGCACCATCGGGACGCAAACGCATGTCTACTTCGTACAATTGCCCTGCAGCGGTCACGGTATTTAAATAGTTAATAATGCGCTGCCCAAGTCGGGTGTAAAACTGACTATTGGCAATACTCTTTACCCCATTCGTCATTCCCGATGACGGCGCATCATAGATAAACACCAAGTCCAAATCAGAACCATAGCTCAATTCCCAGCCGCCAACTTTGCCATAGCCAACAATAATAAAGTCATCACTTGGTCCTTGGTCATTACATGGTTCACCGTGGCGCTGACTCAATTCGTGCCAAGCCAAACGCAGCACCTGCTGCAATACCGCCTCGGCGGTAAA
This sequence comes from uncultured Pseudomonadales bacterium, assembly GCA_938084925.1. Taxonomy (GTDB): domain Bacteria; phylum Pseudomonadota; class Gammaproteobacteria; order Pseudomonadales; family Balneatricaceae; genus Njordibacter. The sequence continues at coordinate 6,558 of CALKFY010000114.1, read as the reverse complement.
GGTAAGCTGATCACTCACGCGCATCAGCGGTAGCTTGCCCGTCACTTCTTGAGCTGCCACGCGTAGAGCATTAGCATGCTTAAAGTGACGCAGGGCTTCCATAAGCTGTTCTACATCTTCTTCTGGCACCCGCAATAAACGCTGCTGTAGGTCCTGAGCGAGACCAAGCTGCGTAGGGACTTCAAACAAGCTTGGCACATCCAAAAGTTCATCCAGTAAGGACGGCTGACGAGCAAGAAAATCGGCAAACCAAGGGCTGGCTGTACACAGATCTACGACTAATTTAAGAGTAGAAGGGTTTTCTTGCAGCAGAACTAGATAAACAGAACGGCGTAACACGGCTTCAATCAACACCAACACACGAGATAAGGTTTGGGCTGCATCAGATTGCTGGCTACACAGCTGCAATACGTTAGGCAAGAGTTGCGTCAAACGCTCTTGGGCCACCGCCTGCATGCTTCTGGCAGCATGGCTTTGATACAAGCTGAGTAGGTGCTGTAGCACAAGATCAGGCTCACAGAAACCAGCTTGTTGCAGCATTTGCTGCCATTCCTCAGTAGGGATATGAGCATCTTGACCACTGTTGATCAACCCTAACTCGCTGCACAAGGCAGCAATGGCAGGGGTTTCCTCAGTAGCAGCCTCATCATCGTCTTGGCTGCTCACCACCATATCAAACTGGCTCCGTACAAAGGTTCTGTGCGCGTCAATCTGTTCTAACAGCGCTGACCAAGTCGCTAAGCCCATGGCATAAGCTAAACGCTCCTGCTCTTTAGGCTCTGACGGTAACTCTTGAGTTTGCTTATCTTGAATGGCTTGGATAGCGTGTTCGACATCTCGCAAAAACCAGTAGGCTGCTTTAAGCTGGGTAATTTCTTGCTCTTGCCAACCGGCTACATCAGGTAGCAAGTTCAGCACCTGCATCAGGCTGGTAGTTTGTAGGCGCTTATCTCGGCCACCTCGGATCAACTGAAAGGCTTGTCCAATAAATTCAATTTCGCGGATACCACCGCTGCCTAACTTAATATTATTTTGCAGACCGCGACGTCTCACTTCGCTGGCAATCATTTGCTTAAGGCCGCGCAAAGATTCGATGGCGCTATAATCTAAATAACGACGATATACGAAGGGACGTAGGGTTTGTAACAGTTCCGCACCAGCTTCATGGTCCCCTGCTACTACGCGGGCTTTGATAAAGGCATAACGCTCCCATTCGCGCCCCTGCTCTTGATAGTAACGCTCCATAGCATTGAAGTTGAGGGCTAAGCCACCACTGGCCCCATAAGGCCTTAAGCGCATATCCACACGGAACACAAAACCATCGGCCGTTTGCTGATCCAAGGCCTGGATCAAACGCTGACCTAAGCGAATAAAAAACTGCTGATTATCTAGGCTTTTACGTGCCCCTTGGGTCTCACCAGCACCAGGAAAAGCAAAGATAAGGTCAATGTCAGAGGACAAATTAAGCTCGCCACCGCCTTGCTTACCCATGCCCAATACAACCATTTGTTGCGCTTGGCCCTGCATATCCTGAGGCTCACCCCAACGCCCAACGGAATCGGCATAAAGCCACTGCAATGCTTCATCTATGCAGGTATCGGCCATATTGCTCACTTCCCGCGTTAATTCTGCAGAAGTACACAAACGTAGAGTATTACGCCAAATCAAACGTAGTTGGTGACGCTGGCGGAAAGCGCGTAAAACTTTACCAAGTTGCAGCTCGTCTTTAATCTCAGCGATGGCACTGGCTAGCTCAAGCTGCATACCGGTCTTGTCATAAGGCTGGGCATACCATTGTGGATCTAATAACTTAGGCGTCACCATCCAATTTTGTAAACACCAAGGGCTAGCTAGCATCACTTGTCGGATTTGGTTTGCGTTAGCAAGGCAGTTTTGCTGCTGTTCTGTCTCAAGGGTTTGTATTGCATCCTGCAACTGCTGCCATTGTTGAGCTTGTTCATCAACAAATAATTCAGGTGTGTTTACCTGGGTATCCATATTCTACTATTCCTAAAATTGCCCAACACCGGGGTATATTCGATGCCTTTAGATGTAAATAAAGCTTTAATCGACGCTGACATGAGTGACTATATCTATTATTTATACATAAAGCATAGACCCTAAAGGATTATTTCCCCTATAATCAAACGCATTGACGGATTAATTCATCACCAGCTGACCTAAAGCAAGTGCCAAGGTTGTGCTAATACCAGAAGAGTTTATATATAGTGGCTCAGCCAGATAACACAGAAATCATTGATGCCTTAAAGGCAGAACTGAAAGACGCCAACGACATCGCCCTTACGGCGCTGCGTTCCAATGGTGAACTTGGTGTAGTTATTAACTTCTTGGAAAACAGCTTTTCGTGCGAAGACCACGTTGCCGTGGGCCAGCAAGTCTTTAAGGCAATGCGCGCCTTTGGCCTAAAGTCATCCATTCAGCTACGCGTTGAATCTGGTGCCATTAATATTGCCGATGAAGAATTTGAAGGCCAAGAACAAGAATTTAAGTTCCTTTCACGTTTACGTAGCAAGGGCCGCTTGTTTGATTTTGGCGAGCACACCATGGTCAACTACGACCATATCAGCCTACTTATCCGCAACATGCCTGTTGATCAGCCAGACAAACATGGCCGTATCAAAGATAACGTAGCAGTACTATTAAACGGTGCCGAAGCACGTATCAAGTCCATTGAAGGTGCTACTCAAGCAGACCGCGTTAAGTCAGAATTTTTGGCTAACATGTCCCACGAATTACGCACACCTATGCATGCTATCTTGAGCTTTTCCAATATGGGTAGCTCACGTTTAGAAAAAGTAGACCGCGCCAAGCTTGGTCACTACTTCGAGCGTATTCGCATTGGTGGCAACCGCCTATTATTGTTGCTGAATGACCTACTTGATCTTTCCAAATTGGAATCGGGCAAGATGGAATTCATTATGGAAAAGGGTGACCTCTCCAGTGTTATCCAACGCGCCATACAAGAAGTAGAAACTCTGTGCTGGGATAAAGAACTAAAAATCGTTGTAAAGCCTTCGGCCGAACCAACAATCAGTTACTTTGACGAAGAAAAGATGTTACAGGTTATTATCAACCTGCTATCTAATGCTATTAAATTCACCCCTAATGGCAAGCAGATCACCTTGTTCTTCGACAACAGCCTAAGTGCCAAGCCTAAAGGCCAGCACTTGTCTACAGAGCTAATGACTCTAGTGGTTGATGACCAAGGTTTGGGTATCCCTCCTGGTGAAGAAGCGGCTATTTTTGATAAGTTCATCCAAAGCAGCAAAACCAAAACTGGCGCTGGCGGCACAGGTTTGGGCTTATCAATCGTGCAAGAAATTATTCACGCTCACAATGGTTATATCATTGCTACGGGCAACCCTGATGGCGGTGCTCGTTTCCGTGTCAGTTTGCCACTTGTTGAACGCGCCGAACCGACTTCGGAAGCAGAAGATGACGAGGCTAGCACCAAGGAAGCTGAAGACGCCGAACTATTCTAGGCGATCATACAAAACCTTATCTTGAAAAAGCCCTGCAATCCCTGAGATTACAGGGCTTTTTTGGGTTTCAAAACCCACATTTTAGAGTTAGAATCTTAGCTTACAAAGATTTTGCCAAACAAAGGAATCATCGTGACTCAAACCAGCCAGGATTACGTTAACTGGTTTCGCCATTCTGCGCCCTATATCAACGCGCACCGTGGCCGTACGTTTGTGGTTTACGTATGCGGTGAAGCCATTGATCACGATAACTTCAATCACCTTATTCATGACCTCAACTTGCTTAGCAGCTTGGGCGTTAAGTTGGTGCTAGTCCACGGCAGCCGCCCGCAAATTGACCAGCACCAAGGATCCGCTGGCCTAGTCACCCAATTTGAGCAAGGCTTGCGCATCACTACCCCAGAGCAAATGCCTGTCATCGCCTCAGTAGTGGGACAGCAAAGCAGCAAGCTAGAAGCACGCTTTTCCATGGGCCTTGCCAATTCACCTATGCAAGGTTCACGTATCCGCACCGTGCGTGGCAACTTTATTACCGCACGCCCTATAGGCATCAAAAACGGTGTCGACTACGCCCACACGGGTGAAGTAAGGCGTGTTGATGCCAAAGCCATCAAAGCACAATTGGATCTTGGCAATCTAGTACTCATCTCCTGTCTTGGTTATTCACCAACTGGCGAAGTATTTAACCTAGCGGCAGAACAAATTGCTGGCCAAGTGGCTGCTAGCCTAAAGGCCGATAAACTTATTGTTTTTGGAGCCGACAACGGCATTACCAACTCCAAAGGCGAACGCGTTACCGAACTATTAGCCAAAGCCGCAGACCGTTTGGTGCAACAGCACCAAAGCCAAGCCGACGAGTGGACAGATTTGTCGGTACACCTAGATGTGCTAAGCAAAGCCTGTGAAGCCGGCGTTAAACGTGGCCATCTGTTGAGCTATCAGATCAACGGTGCCCTACTAAGCGAACTGTTTAGTCGCGACGGCTCCGGCACCATGCTGATCAAAGAAAGCTACGAACAAATCCGTACTGCCACCATCGACGATGTGGGCGGTATATTAGAATTGATTCGCCCACTGGAACAAGACGGCGTGCTAGTACGCCGTTCTAGGGAACTGCTTGAAGCCGAAATTCATTACTTCAGTGTTATTGAACTAGACGGTGCCATCATTGGCTGTGCCGCTCTGTATCCATTTGCCGAAGAACGTCAGGCCGAACTGGCCTGCGTAGCCATTAACCCGGCTTATCGTGGCGGTGATCGTGGCCTGTTGTTACTGCAGCACATTGAACAACAAGCCCAACGACTGGGATTGGATGAACTATTTGTCCTTACCACTGCTACGGCCCACTGGTTCTTGGAAAGCGGCTTCGCGCCAACATCGTTGGATGAGTTACCTGAATCCAGACAACAACTGTACAACTACCAGCGTAATTCCAAAGTATTTAGCAAAGCTCTGCGCTAAGCCGAGCCTTTAACAACCTTTAAAAGTAGATTAGAAACATGCCTGTATATCGTTCCAAAACTTCCACTGCTGGCCGCAACATGGCTGGCGCTCGTTCCTTGTGGCGTGCCACCGGCATGAAAGATGAAGATTTTCAAAAGCCAATAATCGCCGTTTGCAACTCGTTTACCCAGTTTGTACCGGGTCACGTACACCTAAAAGACATGGGTCAGCTAGTAGCCCGTGAAATTGAAAAGGCCGGTGGCGTTGCGAAAGAATTCAACACTATTGCTGTGGACGATGGTATCGCCATGGGTCACGACGGCATGCTTTACTCCTTGCCTTCTCGTGACATCATTGCTGACTCCGTTGAATACATGGTTAACGCTCACTGCGCCGACGCCATGGTATGTATCTCTAACTGTGACAAGATCACACCGGGAATGCTAATGGCCGCTATGCGCCTAAACATCCCAGTAATCTTCGTATCTGGCGGCCCAATGGAAGCTGGTAAAACCAAGCTAGGTGACACCAAGCTAGATTTGGTAGATGCCATGGTTATTGCCGTTGATGACAGCGCTGATGACGCTACCGTAGACGAATACGAACGCTCTGCCTGCCCAACCTGTGGTTCTTGTTCTGGTATGTTTACTGCCAACTCCATGAACTGCTTAACAGAAGCCCTAGGCTTGTCCCTACCAGGTAACGGTTCTTTGCTAGCAACTCACGCAGACCGTGAAGAACTATTCTTGACCGCTGGCCGCATGATCGTTGACGTGACCAAGCGCTACTACGAGCAAGACGAAGAAGCCGTATTGCCACGTAACATCGCTAACTTCAACGCTTTTGAAAACGCCATGAGTCTAGACATTGCCATGGGTGGCTCTACCAACACTATTTTGCACTTGTTGGCCGCGGCTCAAGAAGGCGAAATCGACTTTGACATGAGCAACATTGATGCCCTGTCTCGCAAGGTACCACAGCTATGTAAAGTGGCCCCAAACACACCCCTATACCACATGGAAGACGTGCACCGCGCCGGTGGCGTATTCGGCATTTTGGCTGAACTTAACCGTGCCGGCTTGCTACATGCAGACCAGCCTACAGTACACAGCACCAGCATGACCGAGGCAATCGCCAAGTGGGATATCGTCAACAACGACGATGCTGACGTGGTTAAATTTTACAGCGCAGGCCCTGCTGGCATCCCCACCCAAACAGCATTCAGCCAAGCTACACGCTGGCCAAGCGTAGATGACGACCGTGAAGGCGGCTGTATTCGTAACCTAGAAAATGCCTTTTCTGTTGAAGGTGGCCTAGCCGTACTAAAGGGCAACCTAGCCGAAGACGGCTGTGTGGTTAAGACCTCTGGTGTTGACGAAAGTATCTGGGTATTTGAAGGCCCTGCACATATCTGTGAAAGCCAAGACGAAGCCGTTGCCAACATCTTGGGTGACCAGGTGAAACCAGGTGACGTAGTAGTAATTCGTTACGAAGGCCCAAGTGGCGGCCCAGGTATGCAAGAAATGCTTTACCCAACCAGCTACATCAAGTCCAAGGGCTTGGGTAAGCAGTGCGCACTACTAACCGACGGCCGTTTCTCTGGCGGCACCTC
>CALKFY010000113.1 GCA_938084925.1 uncultured Pseudomonadales bacterium | reverse complement strand
AAAATTGAAGGCGCCAAACCCAGCTTCTTTGAGGATCTGCAGTTCTTATTAATCGGCCCGCTTTGGGTGTTTTCCTCGCTACTAAAAGATCGTTAAAAATTTTATGACCATCCAACTTTGGCATTGCCATGACACCCGTTCCTTACGACCCCTTTGGGCCCTTGAAGAAATGGGCCTTGAATACCAGCTCCATAGCATGCAATTTCCACCGCGGGCGTTTCACAAGGAATATTTCGACGTTAATGTCATGGGCACCGTGCCCTTTATGCGCGATGGAGACACCGAGATGACCGAGTCCACGGGCATCTGTCATTATCTCGTAGAAAAGTATCAGCAACATGAATTTGGCATTGCCGCTAATCACCCAGAATACGGTGATTATCTAAACTGGCTGTATCACAGCGACGCCACTTTGACTTTCCCCCAAACTATGGTTTTGCGTTATGGCTACTTTGAACCCGATGAGCGTAAGCAACCGCAAGTAGAGGCTGACTATCGTCAATGGTATTTGGCTAGGCTACGTAAGCTCGATGCTCACATAGCGGGGCGAGAGTACTTGTGTGATGAGCGCTTCACCATTGCCGATATTGCCGTCGGCTATGCCTTATTCTTAGGTGAGCGTACAGGTTTGGCGGAACATTACACGCCACAGGTTGCGAATTATTTGGCACGTTTGCAAGGGCGCCCCGGCTGGCATAGAGCCAGGGCCGCTAAATAGCTGAAAAACCTGCTACTTTTGTACAGGTATATAAACTTCAGTGCGCAGGTTTTCTGGTTTGGTACGCCGTGGATCGCGGTTGCGGTACACTTCAAAATAAGGTGCATCACGCAATTCATAGCCACTGCTAGGCAACCATTCGGTCAGGGCATAGCCATAGGTTTCAGACAAGCCTTCATAGGCACCGACATGCAATAACATGGCGTAGCTGCCACCAGCAATTTGCTTTTTACCAAGACCGTCTGGCAATGGCAGCTGCGTTTCTAATGCAGCACAGGCATCATAGCGAATGTTTTCTGGTTGCGTGACATTAGGATCATCATGACTAATACCCATGGTTTTCACTTCTGCCTGCATCAGTCGGTTGCCATATAAAAACGGCATAAGTTGCCCCCAAGCCTGACCAGCTGCAGTGGCATACACACCCTCACCATAATAAGCACGAAACAAATGATGAAAGTGGTAGCGAGAATAGTGGCACAGGGCCAGTAATTTCTCGATATCCAGGTCTTCATACAAATGGCTTTCTAGGTGTTCAACGACACGAGCAAGTCGCGCATTATGTAGTTTCATTGTGGTATATCTCATGTCTGCAATTGACGCCGTTAGTATGTTTGATTGCGCAGAAAATGACTTTTCCATTATTGCGCATATGCCCGCAGGGTAGCCATTAACTTACTGGTTTAATATTTCTTGGGTCTTTGGGCCAAATTGTATTATTGGTACATCTATTTTTTACATGCCAACATGGCACCTTCCTTCTCAGCCTCGGAATAGCACCATGTCCATACAGCAAGAATACGCGGAACGCGGTTACGCCACAGCCATTGATATTCTTAATCAAGATCAAGTTGCCTACTATCGCACAGCACTAGAAACAGCTGAAGCACGCCTAGGTTCTCTGCATTACAAACATGATGTACAAACACTATTAAAGTCTGTTTACGAAATGGCAACTAATAGCCGTATTCTCGATGCTGTGGAACAGATAATTGGCCCAAATATTCGTCTTTACTGCGCCACCTTTGTGATTAAAGAAGCTCAATCCGAGTCCTTTGTTTCTTGGCATCAAGACCTTACCTACTGGGGCTTGGACGACAGTGAAAAGGTAGTGTCGGGGTGGCTAGCCTTATCGCCTGCAACCAAAGAAAGCGGCTGCATGAAAATGATTCCCGGTAGCCATAAACGTGGACAACTTGCTCATTCACCCACCGCTGCCAGCAACAATGTGTTGTTACAGGGACAAACGGTGAGTGACTTAGGTACTGATGATGGCGTACTCTGCCCATTACAACCAGGACAGATGTCCTTACATCATGGCTGGACCTTGCATCAATCCATGCCCAATCGCAGTAAAGACCGCCGCATTGGCCTTAACCTGCAGTTCCTAGCGCCGTCAGTGAAACCCACCAACGGCTCTAAACTGCCTACTTCTTTGGTACGTGGGGTCGATAACTATGGACATTACATCGACGAAATACCCGCCACAGGTGAAGCCGACGCGGCATCTATGGCGCGTCACAAGGAATACGAAGCCGTGATGATGCAAGCCTATAAAAGCAAACACAGCGATTAGTACCCATCAACTTACCACCTATGACTGCGCGCCATGGCACGTCATGGCGTATACTAAAGCCTGTAACCGTCGTACCTTGCAGCTACCGCAACGAAGAAAAGGCTTATCATGATCATTCGCAAACTTAGATTGGAACAAGGCTGGACCCAGCAACAATTGGCTGAGCACAGCGGCCTAAGTATCCGCACTGTACAGCGCATTGAAAAAGGTCAGGCTCCAAGTGAAGAATCAGCTAAATGCTTTGCCGCGGTGTTTCAGGTAGAAGCCCAAGATATTTTGGACTTCTACGCTACCAACCACCCAACCTTGAACGATCAAGATCAAGGCAGCAAGGAGGACACAGCTGTGACCAATCTTAAATTAAGCATGGAGGAAGAAATGGCCATGCGTGAAGTCGACAAGCTAAAAGAATTTTATCAACACGCACTATCCTATGCCTTTGTGATTCCCATGTTATGGCTTATCAACTGGTATAGCTCATCCGAATACTGGTGGGCCATATGGCCAACCTTAGGCTGGGGTATTGGCCTTGCCTCTCATGCCATAGGAGTATTCAATATTGTTAAACTATTTGGCCCTGAATGGGAACGCAGGGAAATTCAAAAGCGCCTAAACAACAGGCGATGAAGTTGGCGCTTACAAACCCATAAAGCCCTTTTGTATAGATTCCCCCAGACGCACTACGGGGGCATCTGGGTTGCTTTGCGCATAACGCAAATTGATAAAATAGTCGGGTAGTTGTGGCAGCCCAGCTTGATCTTCAATAATCACCAATTGTTCTGGTACCGAGCGCGACATAAAGGTGGCCACCGCCATATCGGCCTCCACTGTGGCACGAATCGCCTCTAGGCCGCCTACCTGACAAATCGTCAGCCAATCTAAACTCGCTTGATTAAGCGCACCAAAGGTCGATGACCTGAAGGCACAGTCTGTCGAACCCAGCGAGACTGGTAACGGGCGCTGATTGAATGCTTGGCCATTTTCCGCACCCACCCAAACCAACTTATCTTGTAATAAGACCGTGTCTTGAGAGTAGATAGCATCATCTGTGGTTAAGGCTATATCCAGCTGCCGATTTTGAATCCCATTGATCAAATCAGGCGTCGCATCACTCACCAAGGTCACCTGAATTTGTGGGTATTCGCGGTTAAAACGCCGCAATATAGCAGGTAAATAAGGGCGCATGATATCTGGAGGTACGCCTAACTTCACTTCCCCTGCATAAGCTGGAGCTGACAGTAGTTGCCAAGTTTCATCATTAAGGCTTACTAAGCGTTGAGCTCTCACTACCAAGCGTTCACCTGTTGGGGTTAATAACAACTGCTTGTTATGGCGATTAAAGAGGTCGCTGCCTAGCAAACCTTCCAAGCGTTTAATTTGTTGGCTCACAGCACCTTGAGTTAAATTCAAAATGGGCGCTGCCAAGGTCATGGAACCACTCTCAACAACGGCTAGAAAAGCCCTTAACAATCCGATATCTAGATCCCTCACTATTAACACCCCTAATGTAAAGCATAACCATAATTGGTTTTCATAATAGTAAATTAAGCCCTAATATAACAGGACTTATGTGAGGAAATATCTATGCAACTCAGCAACGTCCAACTATACATTGCCACGGTATTAATCTGGGGCTCGACATTTTTTGCCATTAAGTTCCAACTAGGCAGCGTGGATGAGGGTGTATCTGTGGCTTATCGCTTTGCCATGGCGGCAGCATTGTTATTTGCTTGGTGCTGGTACAAGGGTCTTAACCTACGCTTTAGCCTAACACAGCATCTATTTATGGCCGCTCAAGGTAGCACCTTGTTTGGTATCAATTACCTACTGGTTTATCTGGGCACTCACAATCTAACTACGGGCCTAGTGGCCGTGGTGTTTTCCATGATTGTGTTTATGAACATTCTGAACAACCGCCTATTCTTCGGCCAGAAGCCCGATGCTAAAGTCTTGTTTGGTGCGGTGTTTGGCCTTGTTGGTATTGGCTTGGTATTCTGGCCAGAACTGGCGAATTTACAAACGGGTAAAGCAACCCTAACAGCTCTTGGTTTTGCTGTAGCCGGTATGGTTGTTGCGTCCTTTGGTAATGCTTTGTCTGCCCACAACCAGCGTTCGCAATTACCCGTTATGCAAACCAACGCTTGGGGCATGACCTATGGCGCTTTGTTGCTAGGTGCTTACGCACTCTGGCAAGGCCAGAGCTTTGCCTTGCCGGCTGATGCCGCCTATTGGACATCATTGGTTTATCTTGCCGTATTTGGTTCTATTTTGGCGTTTGGCGCTTTTCTTACTTTGTTGGGCAAAATCGGTTCCGAAAAAGCCGCTTACGCCATGATACTTTTCCCTATCGTTGCCCTCAGTATTTCCACCGTTTTCGAAGGCTATCAATGGAGCAGCACAGCCTTAATTGGTGTCGCCCTGGTGCTTTTTGGCAACCTCTTAGTCATCGCCAAAAAGCTACCCTTGATCAGCAGTTTTATGCCTGCCAAGTCCTCTTAACGGGGGGACTTAACGGCACGCACCCGGACAGTATCTTCTTCTGTGCCTGAATGGAAAGAGCCAAACCACTTATCCCATGGCATTTCCGTAGTTCCGTAATTACAGTCAAAATAGCGATGGTGCAGCTGGTGATAAAAATTACCACCTGCAAACACCTTACGTTTGCCAATATAGAAACCATCATGGCCAATGTGACCAAGATAAGCACCCGCAAATAAATAGATTAGATGAAACAGCACATGTATGGGGTCACTAGGTAATACGAGATGCACAAGCACTGAGCTCAAATAGATAACATGCTCAACAGGGTGCATCGCCATACCAGACCAAGGGCCTATATTGATATTTTTGTGATGCAGCGAGTGCACCTTATCATACAGCCACTGCCACTCATGCATCATGCGGTGGACTAGGTAAAAATGTAATGAGGTCCACCAGACAGTTATGGGAAATACTAGCAAATACCAAATCCAGCCGTGCTGCCAAGTATGTAAAACAATCTCACTATTGGCATAGCCCCACATATAGAAGACCATATACAAGGTGGCCACAAGCACACCGCTAGTAAGGCTAAAAAACACGTTATCCCAAAGCTGGTCGCCAAACCAGAAACGGCGGCTGTTCGTCGCCAACGGGCGCTTATCGTATTTGCATTGCTTGGCATTTAACCCTGAGGTGTAAAACAACCAGTGATAGCCCCAGCCAGAGAGTACATTCAAAGTCAAAATGACCGCGACTACTTGCAACATCCAAGCCCAACTCCAGGTCTCAGCCAGCACCAGGTCAGGCATCACATACAGCCAGGTAAAAACGGCAATCAAAGCGTATACAGTTCGTTGAGAAAACAAAAAACCTGTGCCAAAGAAATATTTCAGCACTGTTGTAACAGGCTGCGGCCAATCAAACATGGGGGAGCTGTGTATCGGTAACTCTGGTGTATAAGCCCAGGCAGACTTCTGCTTTTTGTCTGTTGCCATCGGTTAAATCCTCAACATATGGAAAATTTATACTACAAGTTACGACACATAATTCATAACAACCAAAACCGCTATTCAGGCCACTAGTTTTTTAATAGATGGGGGGCCTTGTTTCTAAAAGTTTACGCAATTAGGTCGATAAGATTTAGTGTTATATAATTTTCATATTCTAGCCTTCAGGGTATCAAACATGCTTAACCCAGTGGTTCACGCCTTTAATCAATTATTCTATAAGCACATCAATTATAGTTCTGATGATGGTGCTTTAGTGCAATCCCACGTGGATAACTTTATTCAGGAATTACATAGCCTCTCTTATTCTGAGAAGCACCTGCCTTGGCTCAACCGAGATCGGCACTTGATTATCAGCTCCTTTGGACGCGGCACACACATAAACCCTCTTAAGCATGTGCGCTTGTTAATCTGTCTTAATGGAGATAATTCTCGGGTTATCGCAAAGGGAGAAGGCAATTCCTATGTGATTCGGGTCAATGAAGGTGCCGAACGCTTTGGCGATATGATTAATGCCGACCGGGAACTAGATACCCAAGCCATTGCGCGTAATTTTGCCCGAGAATTTGAAGGTCTTCCGGACGCCAAAAACGTCAGTATTTCTCCTGAGGGTGGTGCCACCTATAGACGCAGGGGCTGCTTGTGGGTGTTCAATGTCATCCCCAGCTTTTTTATTCAACACCCTCAGACAGGAAGCACCTTTTACCTTATTCCTGACCAGCAAGGCAACTGGAAGCCCATATACCCACACGAAGAAACGGATAAAATCCAAGCTATCAACCACCTGCACAATGGCTTTATGTATGACCTAATACATATAATGAAATACTGGAATCGAGAACACGATATACCAAAAATTCCGTCACACTTGCTAGAAGCGATGATCGTGAATTACTGTGAAGCGAAACCAGAAAAACTAAGAGAATTTGCGGATTTGGATATTTCTGGATTGCTGAAATCCATTCGTGAAAACCTTCAAAAGCCTTTCATGGACCCAATTGGTGGACGTGGCGATCTCAACACTCTCTCAGAAAAAGCGCGCCAAGCAATATGTGATCAAGCTTTTAAAGATCAGTTAAAAGCAGATGCTGCACGTCAATTTGAACTTAATCGCAATTACAAACGTTCTATTGATAAATGGGCCGAGGTAGTGGGCCATGAGTTTCATAAACTGGCCAGAGTAAGTTAAGCCAAGCAACAGCCGTCGCCAGCTAGACTATCCTTTTAAGGCTTGTTCCAAATCAGCGATCAAGTCCTGTGCACTTTCGATACCCATAGAGAAACGCAACAGATCATCTGGCACGGGACTAGTTGGCCCTTCAATCAAAGCTCGGTGTTCCACTAGGGATTCTGTACCACCAAGAGATGTAGCTCGCACCATGAGCTGCAAACGTCCCATAATATCAGCTGTATGCTGGCGCCCCCCTTTGAAACGAACCGAGAGCATACCACCAAAACCACCAGTAAACTGACGTTTAGCAATATCGTGCTGAGGATGACTCGGCAAACCAGGATACTGTACTTCCACTACGTCAGGATGGTTTTCAAAGTGCTGAGCAAAGGCCATTGCGTTAGCACTAGCTCTCTCTACGCGCACGTCCAGCGTACGCATACCACGTAACAATAACCAACTCGCAAACGGGTGCAGTATGCTCCCAATATTGGCTCTAAGGGAGGCTAAACGCTGCCAACGTTCATCTTCCTGAGCACAGGTAACAATGCCAGCTACCACATCAGAGTGACCATTTAAGTACTTGGTCGCCGAGTGGAATACATAGTCAGCGCCCAGACTGATTGGCTGGCACAACAACGGCGTCATTACCGTGGCATCTACTACCACCTTAGCTCCTTGGGCATGAGCTAATTCAGCCACAGCAGCGATATCCACCACCTGCCAAGTCGGGTTGGCTGGTGACTCAATCCACACCATGTGCACGATATTTTCAGCTAACAGTTCAGCTAGATGTTCAGGTCTGTCCGTATCATAGAAACTAAGTTCTATGCCCCACTCTTGGCAAAAACCCACCATCCAATTACGCAGAGACCAATACATCACCGTCGGTATCAGTAGGTGCTCGCCAGGACGCAGAGACTGTACTATAGCTGTAGCCGCTGCCATACCAGAACCAAACAAGCGGCTAGCTGCGCCTCCTTCTAACTCACAAATAACCGCTTCTACTTGCTCACTGTTATCGCTCTGATCACGCCCATATAAACGATTAGCCGCATACAGATCTCCCTGCTCGTCACGCGCATAAGTAGTTGATGGCTGCATCGCTGGAACCACAGCGCCCGTGTCAGTGTCTCTTTGGTGCCCTGCATGGGCTAATAAACTGGCAGGCAACTTGGACATAGGCTGTATCTCTATACATAAGAAAGGACGCATAGTGCGCCCTTGATGTTGGAAAATCAAGCCATCGGTTAGTCTAATGAAAGCGCTAACCGCCATCTACTAACAGTCTTCAAGTCGACGTACTTGCATTCCCTGATCATCAAAATTGTCACCTTCAAGCCAAATCTCAAAGCGTGACTGAAGGGCAGGCCAATCTTGATCAACAATAGCAAACCAAGCCGTATCACGATTGCGATTCTTATAAATCACCGCTTGGCGAAACAAACCTTCGTAAATAAACCCTAAGCGCTTAGCCGCTTTACACGAGGGTTCATTATAAGCATCGCATTTCCATTCGTAGCGACGATAACCCAAGTCAAAAATTTGCTTCATCATCAAATACATAGCCTCTGTCGCCAATGGTGTTTTTTGCAAACGACGCGAGAAGTGAATGTGGCCCACCTCAATGGCACCATTGACTGGATCAATACGCAAGTAGCTAGCCATACCGACAGCCTTACCCGTTGCCTTGTCGACAATGGCATAAAACAACGGGTCCACACCCTGTGAAAGTCCCTGCAACCAGGTTACAAATTCATCCCCGCTGCTAAAGGGACCATAAGGCAAATAGGTCCAGTCTGCGCAATCACAGGCGGCCCCAAACTCTTGATACAAGTCAGTGCCATGTTGTGTGGCATCAAGGGCTTCTAACTGACAATATTGCCCGATGATGGTATCGCGGCCCGGCCTAGGACGAGGCTGCCAATCATTAATAGGAAAGCCGATTACTTGCTGAAAATCATTGTACAGAGCCACGATATTACGTCCAAAATTACCAAACAATGCCCTATATTAGCTCTCAAATTGGCTTGCTTAAATAGCCAGTTTTGACACTTTTAATGGCACCAGCCGTAACCAGTGGCTAGCACACACTTCCGCGTTCACCCAAATTATGGATGCTTACGACTTAATGACACCAGCTTGTAGTAACTGCTCTAGTTGAGCTGGAGACAAACCCAATTGCTCTAGCAACTCCACTGTATGCTCGCCATGTTTAGGTGCGCCACTAGTTAGCGCTGGGCCATCCACATCATAGGTGAACCCCGACACAGGAGTGAGCCTTGCCGCAGCATCGGCACCGGCTATTTGTAATACTGAGCGCTGCTGGATTTGCGCTGTCAACAAGGCCTCTTCGATTGGCTTAATACGTGCAGCTGGTACGTGGGCGGCGTTGAGTAGCTGCTCCCATTCTGAAGCCGATTTAGCCAATAAAGCCTGGCTGATAAATGCTTCATCCTCATGACGCCGTGTAGCCAACTGACCAAGCTCTAGAGCCGCCACTTGTTCGGCTCTTGTTTGGCTACCCAATACCGTCATCAAGCCCGCTAACTGACGCGGTGTATAAGCACCCAACATGATATCGCCCTTGGCCGTTGGGTAGGCGCTATAACCGGCTAAATCTGGGTCTCTATTACCATGAGGCATCGGCGCATTACCCGTGCTCAAGGTGCTGACGACATGGTAATTGAGTAGCATTAATGCAGCGTCGGACATGGCCACGTCTATCTCGCAACCTTCACCCGTTGCTAACCGACGATAAAGGGCGGCACTAATAGCGAAGGCGGCTTGCGCACCAGTGCCATAATCAACCATAGCAGGGCCAACCCTTACAGGCGCCGAGTCAGCTTCACCATTGGCACACATGATGCCGGTAAAAGCTTGGATAACTATGTCATAGGCAGGATCATGACTTTTGGGTCCTGTGCGACCATAGCCACTAATAGAACAGTAAATTAAATCTGGCTTAATGGCGCGTAATGTGGGGGCATCCAGCCCCAACTCAGCTAAGCAGCCGGTGGCATAGTTTTGTACTACCACATCGGCGGTTTTCACTAGCTGATGCAAGATGGCCCGCCCTTGCGAGTCTTTCAAGTCTAGAGCAATGGCTTTTTTGTTGCTGGCTTGAGCTTGGAACCCTAAGCCCATAGCTTGTTCATTAAGCTGCGCATCGGGTCCAACTTGGCGCATAATATCACCTGCTTGTACGGCCTCCACCTTGATAACCTCAGCGCCCATTACCGCCAACTGATAAGTAGAAAACGGACCAGCAAAAATATGGGTAACATCCAATACCCGTAATCCTTCAAATGCTTGCACACTCTCCTCCTTCTCTGCCATTAACCTAGCAATTACCCAATTGTGACCATCATACTCACTCCTAAGAAAATACAACAACTAGTGAAATAGGGTCTGAGTAAGCAATAAACTGAGGCCAATTAAAAACATCTATAGCACCAGAAACTATTTTTAACAGCCAAGAGGTTGCCACTACCGATGACTGGCATTTACAATAGCGCCACTATGACTTGTCGGGGTGCCTGTAAAGGCTGAGATCACCATTGGTGAATCCCGTAGTACCTGATCTGGATAATGCCAGCGTAGGAAACAAGGAACCCACCCTAGCCTTGCGTGCTAAGTGTCAATTCCTCCCCTCGCTTGCGGTCCCATTTTGGTAGCGCGCAAGCACAACCAATGCGGACACAAGCTACATACAAGCTTTGCTTTCATGTAGTCATAGTACAGCTAAGCTGTACAGCAACCATGTACAGCGCATTTTTAACTAGGGAGAAAAACATGTCTCGATTGACCAATAACCTAACAGCTCTTGCGCTAGGTATTGCCGCCGCAACCAGCGCTCAAGCTGCTGATCGCGAACTAACTGTATATACCTATGATTCTTTTGTTTCTGAATGGGGAATGGCACCACAAATCAAACCTGCCTTTGAAGCTCAGTGCGGTTGCACTGTAAACTTTGTCGGCCTAGAAGACGGCGTAGCAATGCTACAACGCGTGAAACTTGAAGGCACACGTAGCAAGGCTGACGTAATCTTGGGCCTAGACCTAAACTTAGTAGACGAAGCTAAAAACACCGGCTTATTTAGCACTCATTCGGTAGATACCAGCAACTTGGACCTACCTATGACCTGGGCCGATGACACTTTTTTACCATTTGACTATGGTTACTTTGCTTTTGTTTATGACACCAAGGCATTACCTAATCCACCAAAAAGCTTGGACGAGCTTATCAATGCTGACCCTTCTTTGAAGGTCATCATCCAAGACCCTCGCTCTAGCACACCAGGGCTAGGCTTAATGTTGTGGATGAAATCGGTGTATGGCGACAAGGCTCCTGAAGCATGGGCCAAGTTGTCTGACAACATCCTGACTACCACCAAGGGTTGGAGTGAAGCTTACTTTAACTTGTTCCTAGCTGGCGAAGCGCCCATGGTATTGAGCTACAGCACCTCACCTGCCTACCACATGGCGATTGAGGGAAATGACCAATTCCAAGCGGCTAACTTTGCTGAAGGTCATTACCTTCAAGTAGAAGTAGCGGCGAAATTGGCTCACTCTGAGAACCAAGCACTAGCTGATGAATTTTTGAACTTCATGCTTAGCGAAGGTTTCCAAAAGCACGTGCCACTTACCAACGTAATGTACCCTGTAAACGCACCAGCTGAAATGCCAGAAGCTTACGGCAAGCTAATCCAACCAACAAAAGTATTGAAGCTGGATGATGATGAAGTAAACAGCCAACGCAAGGCATGGGTTAAGGAATGGCTAGCAGCCATGACCAAATAGAGTCAGGTTAATACCTCTTGCCTTATATGCAAAAAACCACCCATTATTAGGGTGGTTTTTTTGTATAAACTATACCGTATATAATCTAAACGTCAGCGTCCTAAAGCACGGCGTGTCATTAACGTAATTAAATTGTTGCGTAGTCCGATTACATTAAAAGGCTTGGGCAAATAAGCATCAGCTCCTGCAGCTTTAGCAGCTTCTTTTTGCTCAGATTGGGTGTCGGCACTGAGAATCATCAACATCACCTTGGCTTTCTCTGGATCATCCAAGGCTCTAATAGCTGCTGTTAACTCGATTCCATTCATTACTGGCATATGCAGATCAACTAATAATAGATCAAATGCCGCCTCATGCATTTTTTCTAGTGCTTTTTCAGCGCTGTCGACACCGACTACAGTATGACCTTCGGCTTCTAATAACAAACGTGCAACCGTAAGATTACTAGCTATATCATCCACAACAAGTACATTCATACTTGGCAAACTGGCTTCATCACTACTCACTGATTTAGGTCTCCCTAGAGGTAATTCCACTGTGAAACTAAATTCACTGCCTTTGTTTTCTTCGCTTTTTACAAGCAATTCACCGCCCATAGCCTGCACCAGCTCACTGGAGATTGTGAGCCCTAAACCTGTGCCACCAAAACGACGATTGATACTGGCGTCAGCCTGACTAAAAGGCGCAAATATATTCTGTATATGCTCAGTATGGATGCCAATTCCGGTATCCTTTACGGCAAATTTCACCGCAACAGGAGACCGTTCAAGGTCAAGCACGTCAACCTGCAATATCACCTGCCCAGAACTAGTAAACTTGATAGCATTATCAATCAAATTAAACAGTACCTGACGTATACGTACAGGATCACCCTTTAACCAAACAGAGCTGGTGTTCATGTCCAAGACAAAGTCCAAGCCCTTATCTTTGGCACGCACTTCATACATATCCAAGGCGCGATAAACCAAAGAGGATAAATCAAAATCTAGCTCTTCAAGCACTAACTTACCTTGCTCGATCTTACTCAGGTCTAAAATATCATTAATCACCATTTCCAGATGACTTGCAGCATCTAGAATGTTACCGGCATAACGTAGCTCTTCATCTTCATTCACCCGTTGGGCAGGGTCATTGAGCGCCTGTGCAAAACCCACGATGCTATTTAATGGTGAGCGTAGCTCATGATTCATTTGCGAAAGGAAGCGAGATTTAGCTTCACTGGCAGCTTCGGCTTTATCCTTGGCCTTCTGCAACTCTTCTTGCACCGCCTTCTGCTCGCTAATATCCACGCGAAAGCCAACCCATTCACCATTAGGTGTTTCTCGTTCGGCAATGCGCAACCAACGTCCATCCTCCAACTGCTGCTCTACGTTGAGGTCTGAACGACGATGTTGTAGCAGGCGTTTTGCCAACCACTCTTCTTCTCGACCAATAGCGTCCACATACTGACCATGATCAATACCATACCGTAAAATATTTACAAAGGTATTACCAGGGACTATGGCAGGTGCAGAAGCGCTATATATTTCTCGATAACGTTCATTGCATATGACTAGACGATCATTTTTGTCATAAATAACAAAGCCATCATCTAAAGTTTCAATGGCACTTTGTAGGCGTTCGCCCATATAGCGCGCCTGGGCTTCGGCAATAGGATGAGAGCTAAAAAAGCCCGCCACAACCCAACCAAACAACACAGCTTCCAGCAACCAAACCAGCGGTGCGGTGTTTTGTACGTCAAGCAGGCCCGCCCAACTAATAGTACCGTGATGGTCATAATCTTCTAACAATAACGCCACAACCAAGGTTACCAAAGCAAAACCTAAGCGACTGGTGGCTAGTCGCCAGCGACGTTGGTGAAGAAATTGACTATCCATAATGACTCTATTAAATAGAATTAGTAATCCTTTTCTACCACTCTAATACTTACCCAGTCGGCAATCAAGAGACCTCAATCAAGACCTGGGGATAATTCATTAAATAATAGCTGGCAATAGAAGTGCCACTAACAACAGCAATTGGGATAACACGGGAGGAACTAAGAGGAAAGGAGCTGTAAAAACGCTTTGCCACCGCGTGCAACGTTTTCTTGCCACTGCTCGTGGGCATCTAGGTCAGAACTTATGTCACTAATATACTTGTAACATAAGAAAGGCAGCTGATGCGTTTGGCAGACCTTAGCCAAGGCGTAGGCTTCCATTTCCACGATATCGTATTCTGCAGCAGCAGGGCCAAAACTATCACCGGTGCCACAGACCACGCCGTGGCCATTACCCGTTGCAATAGTAGCCTCGCGTTCGCCAAAAGTGACATAGGGATCAAGGCCTAAACCCGTACAATCCATATCTCGCTCCAGCACGCTACCAACGGACAACAATTGGCCTTTATGGGTTGTTTCGAAACCACCTGCAGTACCGTAATTAATAACCCCGTCGATACCTTCATACTGGGCCACAGCTTGGCTCAAAGCAATCGCAGCATTAACTTTGCCAACACCAGTGATCACCTTCTGGTACCCAGATGGTAATTCTTCAGGTAATTCATCCGTAAGCGCAACGCACACTAGCCAAACCATCTATCTATCCCTATATAACCTGCTTTAACCGATCCGAACCTTGGCTTGACGATCTCTTACCAACAGCATAGCATCGACACAACCTAGCTCATACAGCTGATTTTGTGCAAACTCCATAAGCTGCTTGCCGTATCCCTTGATCGCCTCGTCTGGCTTAACTGCCAAATAGTATAAACAGGCAGGTTGGTCAGCATATATAGCCATGTTAATGGCACCGATTAATCTGTCACCATCAACTAACAACCAAACCTGTGCCACAGGCGAACGCAAATGTATACGCACTTGCGGGTTGTCATCATGCCAAGGGCGCGCCAGATCACACTCATCCCATAGGGCGGTTAGGGCGTTTTGCCATGCTTGCTGATAGGAGATTATTTCGGCCATGTTACTCTAGTCATCGGCTATTAAACGTTTACCTAGTATTACCACTGGGTCTACCTCATAGCCAAGCACTTTATAAAACTCTAAGACTTTGATGTTGCTATCTCGCACACAAATATTGATTTTTGGGCAACCTAACTGGCTCAAATATTCTTCACAATAGGCCATCATTTTACGCCCGACACCTTGATTTTGGTATTTTGGCAAAACAGCTAGGTAGTT
This sequence comes from uncultured Pseudomonadales bacterium, assembly GCA_938084925.1. Taxonomy (GTDB): domain Bacteria; phylum Pseudomonadota; class Gammaproteobacteria; order Pseudomonadales; family Balneatricaceae; genus Njordibacter. Next base: position 11,173 of record CALKFY010000113.1, on the reverse strand, counting down.
CACACTACCACGATGACCATCATACCCTATCATCATACTCGCAACTAAATCTTTGCCATTAATCAGCAAGACAAATTTACCTAACTGGTCACTTTGTTTACGCACTATATCTATAACTGGATCGTTCCATGGACGCGTCAGCTGACACTCTTGCCACAGGTCCATAACAGCTTCCTGCCAGTCTTCTTGGTAGTCTATAAAGTGCATATTATGTTTATTTAAAGCATTAAAAAGGGCCATAATGGCCCTTTTTGGTTTTGAAAGCAATTATATGCTTGGAGCAACATTGGTCGTACTAAGGACCAAAAAAAGACCCCCTCACCTAGTCATTACAAGTTTGGGGGCCGAGCACTTTGTGAGTGCCTTAACTTAGGCTGCTTTTGCTGCTGCGTTCACGTCTTGCTTGAAGCCGCCTTTTAGCTGCTGCTTTACTAAACGGAACATCAACCAAACTGTTAGCAACTGAATGATCGTTACTGGTGTCAGCATGGCAAAATAGCTAACACTAAACTTTACTAGCAAGCCGTTTTTGACTAGAGCGATGTTCATGAAGAAGTAGCTCATTACGGTGATAGCCACGCCTGGACAGATCAAGGCAAAGGCTACTGGAGACCCATTGATTTCATTTTTCTCGTCGGCAACTAGCTGCTTGAAGTAACCCATGCGACGCATTACCGCGTAGCCCATCAAGGCGATGAAGACCTGCAAAGCAAACATGGTGGTCAAAAATACTAGATGGTTACCAGCTTTTACGTTCTCTAATAGAGTATGTGTCAAACCGTGATCTAAGCGTAGTACCGCAATGCCGGATACAGTGATAATTGGAATCATTACCCACAAGGTAGGTAGCGCCATTGGTGTAGCACCGTGCTCAAACAAGTCGTTAAAGCCAATTACCATCTTCAATAGAACAATCAAAGTCGTCGCTACTAGGAAGAAGATAGAAGCCGCCATGGCAAAGGTCACAAGAGGAACATTGTGGCTAAATACTACGGTGGCAGCAAAACCTACTGCGATCATACCAAAAGCGAAAGCTGGTAGCATTTGCGCTAGCGAGCCGTTCATTTCTTTCTTAAAGCTCTTCTTGTGGAACACTTCTGCGATAAAGCCAAAGTACAACTTAAGCGCCCAATAACCTAGTACAGAAAAGCCTAGTACCGCGATTGGGAATAAGTATTCAGCAACGTCCCAGAGGCCTGGAATAAACAATGAGCCAGCGATAAAGAAACCATTGATGGACATAGCAGATGCCAAAGGCATAGCTAGTAACTGAGTATGAGCGTTAGTACCTAGAATTTTGTCGATACGGCCATCGGCTTTAGCCATCTGGTACTGCTTAAAGTTGAAATACATTAGACGGAAATGGGTAATTAGCAAAAAGGCAATGATAGCTGAAATGCTATATACCAATACTTCACCGATGCCACCTTTCGCTGCGTGGGCAATCAAATCTTCAAGAGCCGGCATGGAGCGGTTTGGATGTGGTATCCAGAACATCAATGGCATTAAAAATGCAACACTCATACCACCTGCACCCAAAGCGCCTAAGAAGTGCAGAGGAGACCAAGAATCTAATTTTTTCATCACGTAAATCTCATATTTGAACAATGTGATGAGTAGTTTATTAGCAATCCCTTATATTAGTCAAGGCTAAATTATGTTTTATTTATATATTTATTGCTAATTTACCTATAGTTCCCTCTTTCCCCTAACAATATCACCCAGCCAAGCCTCTATATCCTCACGCACTTGCTGCTTATTAACCTCATTAAGCATCTCATGCCGCCCTTGCGGGTAGATATGCGAAGTGACATCTTTCTTACCGGCCATACGCAGGGCTTTCTGTAACGCTACAATGCCTTTGCCATATTTACCAACCGGATCCATTGCGCCAGCAAAAATATAAATAGGTAGGTCATTGGGGATTTGTAACATCGCATCAGGTTCCGACAAGTCAGCCAAACCATGCAAAAAATCAAACCAAAATTGATTACTAATCAACTGTCCTGCCATAGGATCCTCGATGTAAGCATCTACCACCTCGGGCAAGGTGCATATCCAATCTTTGGGTGTACGCTTAGGATGAATGCGGCTATTAAATGGCCCAAATGACAACTTATCCAACAAGGCACTGCGGCCTTCTTTACCCTGTCGGGTGCGCTCAATGGCCGCTATACCAGCAGCAATACGAAAAAACCAAGGCGCTCCGTAGTTACTCCCAGAAAGCATGAGCGCCCTTAACTGGGGCAGTTGACGGTTCTGTTCTTGCGTCCATTGAGTCGCCATAAAGCTACCCATACTATGCCCCAAAACAAACAAAGGCTGCGTCCAATGCTCGGCCAAGGTTTGCATGATATGAGTTTGATCAAGTACACATTTACGCCAACCGTTATGGTCGCCCATATGACCTAAATGTCCTTGCCCCTGCTCAATTTGACCTTGTGCTGTGAGGCCATGGCCACGATGGTCATCGGCACTTACATGAAAACCCAGCTCATTAAACCACTGCGCGGTTTCGGCATAGCGAGCGCCATGCTCGCTCATACCATGCATAATATGCACCCAACCCTGTACTTCTTCTTGTACACAAGGCCAGACATGCACATAGAGCTTAACTTCAGGTTCATCCTTTGCAGGTATAGCTAATACCTGATATCCACCATCATCATTCAACATCTATATCCTGCTCCTGAGGCCTGACCTTTTCGCCTTCTGGCAAGCCATAATAATCGCCTTTCATATTGGTAAACCAATGCTCCCCGGTCACGCAATGGGTATCACCATCAATACTTCCCGCTGCCACTGAGACGCCATCGCCATCATGCACGTTGTAAAACAAACTGGCTCCACACTCTTGGCAAAAACCTCTTTCTGCCGACTTCGATGAGGCGTACCAACGCAAGGTATCTCGCTTAGTAAGTACCAACTGATCTCTAGGCACATTGGTCGCGGCCCAATAATGCCCAGATGTTTTACGACACTGCACGCAATGACAAGCTAAAACATCGCGCAATGCACCATGTAATTCAAACTCGACACCACCGCATAGACAACTTCCTTTATGCATCATGCCTCCAACAGACTGACTAATTCGATAGACTACAGCAGATGCTGAGCAAAAAACTGTGTTACGCGCTGGGCGTATTCATCGGGCATATCACGGTCAAATTTAGTATGACCAATGCCCTCTTCAAACCACAACTCTTTAGGGCCGCAGGCAGCATCATAGATCCATTGGCCACTGGCTACAGAAACTACTGTATCAGCACCGCCTTGCATAACAAGAATGGGGGTATGGCAAAGCTTGGCCGCGGCCATAGTCGCATCAACTTGCGCTACATCCATGCCCAGTAACACTTCTGCCCAGGTAGCAATAGCTGGAGCAAAAGGAAACGCTGGCAAACCCGTGAAATATTCAACGGACACATCGATAGTGTCTTGCAGTGATGAAAAGCCACTCACCGAAACCACCGCAGCAATGTCTTTATTACGCGATGCGTATTCAATGGCCATTGCTGCTCCCATGGAGTTGCCTAATATCGCAATTTTCCCAGGCACCGCACCTTGAGCTAACAAATACTCATACCAAGCCTGCAAGTCTTCCATTTCACGCACGCCAAAGGTAATTTCTTGACCATCATTTTTATCATGAGCACGTACACTGGTTACTAATATGCCATAACCAGCATCTTGGAGGATTTTGGCTTCTTCCAACAAACGACTGCGATCAGCTTTAAAACCATGCTGCAACATGACGTAAGCGCCATTTTCTGATGCCGAATAATAACCATACAGTCGCATAGCCTGCGGGTTAATAACACTCACTTCATGCACTGCCAAATCAAAGTCAGCTGGTGTCTTAGTACCGAGCTCACGTACTTCTTTAGGATGGTTAATCAGGTTATGAGCTTGGTCGTAGGTCACCCAAGCAAAGCCCGACAGCAACACCGCCAATGCCACCAAAGATAAACGCTTAATCCATTTCAACATACTAGTTCACCAGCTCCCCATGACAATGGCAGGTGACTAGGTGATCGTTCACCATGCCAATAGATTGCATAAAAGCATACATGCCTATTGGGCCAACAAACTTAAAGCCCCGCTTTTTTAAATCTTTGGCCAGCTTCTGGGAGACGTCCGTTTGAGCTGGCACATCGTTGTTACTAGCAAAATTACTTTGCACAGTGCCGCCGTTAACATAGGCCCATACATAAGCATCAAAGCTACCAAACTCGGCTTGTACTTGCTGAAAACAAGCTGCGTTGTTGACCACGCTTTCTACCTTTTTGCGGTTACGAATAATACCGGTGTCTCGCATGGCTGCATCGATATCCTCAGCACTGAAGGCCGCCAGAGTAGGCAAATGATAGTTTTTAAATACACGACGGTAGTGATGCCGACGTTTTAAAATAGTGATCCACGACAAGCCAGCTTGTGCGCCTTCCAAAACTAGCTGTTCAAATAAACGTTTATCATCATGAACAGGACGTCCCCACTCTTCATCATGGTATGCTAGGTACAATGGGTCATTGGTCACCCAACCACAACGATTTAATTCTTGTGTCATTTATTTTTCTGCTCTGGCTCATGTTTTTGGTAAATATCGGCATTTCTCACCTTTATTTACCCAATGTAGTTAGACAATAGTCAATAAACTATCACCTTTCGTTGCACCAGCGAATAGTTTTTTTTAATATCCGTAGGGAAGATTTACAAAGTCGTCTGAGTTATAAATAAAAAGGAAATAAAATAATGTCCCAGTTTTTACGTATTGCTGCTGTAGCTTGCCTACCACTCTTGACCCTACCTGCACACGCTGCGGGTGATGCCGCCGCTGGTGCTGCCAAAGCTGCGGTATGCATTGGTTGTCATGGTGTAGATGGTAACAGTGTTGTACCTATGTTCCCTAAGCTAGCTGGCCAACACGCCGCATACTTAGAAACCTCCATTAAAGCTTACCAAACACAAGAGCGTAAAGGTGGTAACGCCGTACAAATGTATGCAATGGTAGCTAACCTTAGCGATCAAGATATTGCTGATTTGGCTGCTCACTTCGCTTCCAAGTAGACTAGCAGATTCACCACATGCCGGCACAAAATCTTGTGTCGGCAGCTTTGTTGCAAGCTCAACCTTGACCTGTGACAGCCACGAATAAAAGAAATAACTAATATAATGATTTAGAATAGGCCCTTGCCTATCTATTCCGCTATAATAGCCGCAATATTATTGTCAAATAGAGCGACTATTTATGACCTCCATCACTCGTACACTTTCTCACGCCCTAACTGGCGCCTTGATATGTGCATTGCTAACCACGCCTGTTCACGCTGCCAGCATGAAACAAGCCAAAAAAGCACTGGCTGCCAATGATGTTGAAACGGCCCTAACTGAGCTTCAACCACTAGCCCGTTCAGGCAACGCTGAAGCCAACAACATGCTTGGCGAACTATACATGGACGGCACTGGTGTCGCCCAAGACACCGCCCAAGCCAAAGCTTATTTTGAAGCCGGTGCTCGCACTGGTCATCTAGCGTCTTTACAAAACTTAAACGTCATCTTGGATGCTGAATACAGACAAGAGCTAACCACTGTGCGCCCTGCGGCTGAAGCTGGTGATAGCAAGGCACAAACCCGCTTAGGCCGCATGTATGAATTTGGTTACGGTCAAACCGCTAACCCAAGTGACGCCTTCACTTGGTACCAAAAAGCTGCAGCTCAAGGCGATTTGAACGGCGCCATGAACCTAGCCCGTGCACATAACTTTGGTATTGGTACACAACAAGACCTTGTTAAAGCCGAAGCTGGTTACTTGTCTGCCGCCCAACAAGGTCACGTAGATAGCATGTTCTTTCTTGGTACTATGCACTTTGCCCAAATCAGCCAAGCTGGCACTGACGCCGATCGCCAAGCCTACGCTTGGTTACGTTTAGCTGCCGACAACGGTCACGCTGCCGCTGCCGCCATGGTTACACGCCTAACTCTAAAACTAGGCGATCAGGTTCCTGCTGCTGAAGCCCTATACAAAGAGTTCAAGCAAACTAATGGCAACTAGTCCACGACGCCGCTTTAAGGCGCACAACTACCCCAACGCCAGCTTGGTGAAACGTCTCATGGCTATGATGTACGATTCCTTGCTGGTGTTATCCTTGTGGATGCTATTGTTGGGTACTGCTTCCTATATTCATGGTGAAGCAGTGCAAGGTCCCTGGGTAAGTAGTTTACTGTTCGTAGCAGCTTATAGCTTTTTTGCTTTCTTTTGGTGCCGCTCTGGCCAAACATTGGGTATGTTAGCTTGGTGCTTACGGGTAGAAGATAACGACGGCTATGTAGTCAATCTCAAGCAGGCCTTGGTACGCTACCTAGGTGCTATTATTAGCGCCGGCTGTGTTGGCTTAGGCTATATTTGGATATTATTTGGCAAGCAGCGTTTGAGCTGGCACGATCATTGGTCCAATACTCGCGTCGTACAACTGCCAAAACGAGAAAAGAAAAAATAACCTAACTGGCCAGAAACCTAGTTAACTCGCTTGAACAAGCGCCAAGCTACTAATGTACATAAGAGTATTGGCAACGAATAAGCCAATACAGGTGAGAAACCAAATATGCTACTGGCTGGGCCGAGAATTTCCTGCGCGTAGTTGAAGCCTAGCCCGGTTAAGACACCAAATAGTACCCTCTGCCCCATAGACACCGATCGCTGCGAGCCGAACACAAAAGACATGGCCACCAGCACCAAGCTAAAGGTAAACAGTGGTTGTAAGGCTTTTTTCCAAAACGCCAAATTAAACAAATCCGCGTTGATACCTGCATTCTGCAGGTAGTTTACATATTCCGACAGGTCCCCTGCCGACAAATATTTGGGCTCCATACCCAGCTTCGCTACCAGATCTGTAGACAGGTTTACAGGCCAAGCTTGTTGCTCAAATTCATCGGTGACAATCTGGTCCGAGGTTTTACTAATGGTTTCACCATCCAGCAACTGCCAATTTTGTTGCACTTGATCGGCGGATTTAGCAAACATACTGCTCTGCCACACTTGCTCGTCAAAGGTATAACGGTGCACACCATGCAAACTATTATCTGGCGCGACAGCACTAACAAACACATAGGCCTCGCCATCACGTAACCAAAATCCCTTACCAGCCTTTACACCACGATATTCTGAACGCTCTAATAGGGCCATCTGTTGTGACCAAGGTACTAGGTACTCACCCATCAAGGTATTTAGTACCACCAAAGGGCCAATCGCCAATAGCACACCCAAAGACAAACGTCTCAAGGTAACACCAGCAGCACGCATGACCGTCAGTTCATTGCTATTAGCTAGGTTGCCTAAACCAATCAGGGCACCTACTAGCAACACCAAGGGCATAAATTGGTAGGCTCTATAAGGCGCGGTGTAGGCTACGTAAGTCACCACTTGCGAGAAGCTAGCACCGTGATCAACCGCATCCGCCTCGTCACTAACGGCCAACAACAAATCCAAACCCAAGATAACTGCCAACACCATGGCACAGGCAGGCAGTATGTGCAGGGCAATGTAACGATTAATTATACTCACGTGGCCGCCCTCTTTAATCGCCAAGGCTTACGGCGTAAGCGCTGACCAAACAACAACCACAGCCCAAGCGACAAGAAGGCACCATGCAAAGCAAATATATTTAATTCAGCACCACTAACACCTAGCTCTATTTGATCGCGAAAACGCATCAACAAAGACAGATAACCCAAAAACAATACCAAGGCCGGCAACAAGCGTGCAAAACGCCCCTGACGTGGATTAACCTGGCTCAAGGCAATGGCTGTAAGGCTGATTATCAAGGTCATCAATGGCAACGAGAAACGCCAATACAGCTGCGCTCGATAAGTGGCCTTAGGGGAGTCCAATAGGTCCAAGGTGGGTATGGTAAAACTATGGGTAATATCCACAGCAACGTCTGAGTTTAACAACTGCACCGCCATGCTTTGGAATACTGTTAAAGAGACATCTTTTTGCTGGTCTGCAACCTGCATACGCGAACCATTTTGCAACAATAGATACTTCGCCTGATAGTCTTCATCATAATACTGTGTGGCTGTTTCGGCCTTGATGATTACCGGTGGTTTGACGCCATCATTGGTATACAAAAACACGTTGTGCAGTTTGCTTTTGTCTTCATTCAAACTTTCCGCATAAATAGCTTGGCGGTTGCCATTGCCCTGAAATTTACCGGGAATGATACTTTCAAATTCACTGGTATGGCTTTGTACATAGAGTACTTCTTCAACGATACGAGAGGTATGCGGAGCAATGGCTGCACTCAACATCAATACCATAAACGCCAAAGCCGACACGGGCACCGCAACCATACGCACTAGGTTTGCTTGGCTAACCCCATTGGCCGACAATACCACCAGTTCGTTATCGACACTTAAGCGGCCAAGGGCCACCAAGACACCAATAAAGGTACCCATGGGCAATAAATTACTTAGATAAGCAGGTAATAGGTTGGCAATGACAACTAATACGGCTTGGGCATTTAGTTCCCCAGCCACAGCTAAGCTCAAAAAATAAGCAAAACGACTACTGCCCACCACTAGCAACAATACCATCGAAATTACTAGACTAGTAATGACGATTTCTTTGGCTAGATAGCGAGTCAATATTTGCAAGGTATGGGCTCTTTAAGACAGATTTTGCAGAGTGCCATTTGGGACACCCAATTTGCGCACAAGTTTAGCAGAGTTTGCTACTTTTTTAGAGCCTTAATTAAGCACGCTTAACTAATGACCCTAGTGGAAAATTGCCGTAGAATTTCTCCTATACGCCAATCACGGCGTCATTCCATTAAAGTACCTGGAGCATCCTTTGAAGTTTTCTCACAGCAACACGATTGCCGACTTTGGCGACGCCAGCAGCGCCCTACTACCTTTAGGCGCAGACTTACAACTATCAGCTTCTCTACAGCATGCTGACCAGCTATTGAATGGTGCCATTAGTGCTGCCATCAATAGCGAAGATTTAAATGGCAAGCTAAACAACCAACACCTATTCTTAAACACCGGTGCCGGCCCTAGGCGCATCCTAGTAGTAGGTACTGGTGCCAGCGATAAACTAGATGCCAGCAATTTCCGCAAACTACAAAGCGGTGCTTGGGCCGCCATTAAGGCCAACCCTGGCACACGCGTACACAATGAGCTATGCCTTGCTCAAGCAGCTAGCCTCAGCCAAGCGGATCAAGTACGCCTAGCTATCGAAACCATTGGCAAAAGCGAATACCGCTTCGATCAATGCAAGAGCAAATCTGACGATGCAGAACCAACTGACACCGTCATGAGTGTTATCGCTCCTGATAGCGCAGTTCAATTTGAACAATCTGTTGCTACCGCTGCTGCCATGGATATGTGCCGAGACCTCGGCAATCTGCCGGGCAATATTTGCACACCAACCTACTTGGCCGACCAGGCCGTAGCCATGGCGGCGACCTCCACCAAGGTAACTAGCGAAATCCTCGACGAAGCCGAAATGACCGAACTTGGTATGCATTGCTTGCTATCTGTTGGTACCGGCAGTGTTGAGCCATCCAAGTTAATCGTGATTAACTACCAAGGTGGTGCCAAAGATGCCGCACCTCACGTGTTAGTTGGCAAGGGTATTACCTTTGATACGGGTGGCATCAGCCTCAAGCCCGGCGCGGCTATGGACGAAATGAAATATGACATGTGTGGCGCAGCTAGTGTTATCGCTACCATGCAAGCTGTAATTGATATGGACCTAGCGGTTAACGTCGTGGCTATCGTCGCTAGCGCCGAGAACATGCCAGCAGGCAACGCTACCAAGCCTGGTGACATTGTTACTACCATGTCTGGCAAGACCGTCGAAATCCTAAACACTGATGCCGAAGGCCGCTTGGTACTATGTGATGCTTTAACTTATGCAGAACGCTTCAATCCAGCTTCTGTAGTAGATGTCGCCACCCTCACGGGTGCCTGCATTATTGCCTTGGGCCACCAAACCACAGCCGTTTTAAGTAACGACGATGACTTTGCCCAAGAACTTATGGGCACTGGCAAGCAGGCTTTTGATGCAGCATGGCAGCTGCCTATCGGTGATGAATACCAGGAGCAGTTGAGCAGCAACTTTGCTGACATGGCCAACATTGGTGGCCGTCCAGCAGGCACCATCACTGCTGCTTGCTTCTTGGCGCGTTTTGCCGAAAGCTACAAGTGGGCTCACTTGGATATTGCGGGTACCGCATGGACCTCTGGCAAGGCCAAAGGTGCTACAGGCCGTTGTGTACCTTTATTGGTGCAGCACTTGGTTAACCAAGCCTAAGCTCCAACAACCCACCAGGACTAGCACTAAACATGGCCAGAGCAGACTTTTATACGCTTAAAGACAGCCACGGTGACGCTCGTTACCGGTTGTTGCAGCAATTGTTAAATAAGTCCATTGCGGCTGGCCATGCCGTGCATATCCATTGTCGAGATGCGGCCGAGGCGGCTCATCTTGATGATTATATTTGGGCCTTCAAACCTGAATCCTTTTTGCCTCATCATCAGCTAGGCAGGGATTCAGATCTAAAATCCCCGATTACCTTAGGCTATGGCGATCTACGCCCTGATGAACCCAACTTATGTATTAACTTTGCCTCGGAGACCGTGGCCGAGTACGATCGCATCATTGAGATCGTGGTACAAGAAGAAAGCATCTTGCAGCAAACCCGTGAGCATTATCGCCACTACCAGCAGCAAGGCTTGGATATGCATTTGCATAAGCTGTAGTTTTTGAATCAGTGCCACCGTTCCGCCAAACCCCTGCACCTTTCCTGCTGGCCTTAGTTCCTGAACTGTCTCTCGGACTAGCACCGTGCCCGAAGTTTTTGTAGCTGTCAGGTTTGCAGGCCTTTGCTTTATGTGGCTGGACGATTATGACGCAGCCGAGCATGGCTACTAGAACATGGATAAGTGCGAGGACTGTCTGAGGCGCATTTTGCCGAGTTCCGCAGCACCCATGAGCTAGTAGGCACGCACAGGGAAGCTGGCGAAGCCAGCCAAGGAACTAAGGCCAGCTGCATAAAGCAAAGGCCTAAGCACAACCTGTTAGGCGTTACAAAAAATCGGGGCGCGGTGCGGATCGCCGCTCCTTGACGTCCTGTCATCGCGGCATACAGTACATCCTGTACATAAAAAA
>CALKFY010000112.1 GCA_938084925.1 uncultured Pseudomonadales bacterium | reverse complement strand
GATATGCGCCCAAGTAGCCTGCGGCGCTATGGTAAAGGCATTTTGCAGCAATTAGTGCTAGCCAATAAGGCTGTTGAAAACGCGCAGGTTGCTATTCCAGCGACGCTGCCGCCACCTTTAAGCAAATCTGAACAAAAACGTTACAAGCAACTACAGCAGTGTGCCAATGCCATTGCCGAAGAGCATGACTTGTTGCCACAGCTGCTAGTTCGTAAAAAAGAGCTATTGGCGTTATTTGAACGTCACCGCCAAGCCCAAGCATTTATGCTCCCCGAGGCTTGGTTAGGCTGGCGTGGCGAGCTACTGCGCCAACCAATGAATGACCTATTTAATCAGTTATAGAGGCGGCCATGAGCCAAGACAAGATGATTTGCTCCATTTACCGGAGCCCCAAAAAAGATGAAATGTATTTGTATGTTGCTAAGGCTAAGGGCCTAGCTGATGTGCCAGAGGCCTTGTTAAAAATGTTTGGCCAGCCACAGCATCGTATGGATATGTTGCTAACAGAAGACAAAAAGATGGCACGTGCAGACGCATCAGCTATTCTTGCCGACATTGATGAAAAGGGCTATTACCTACAAATGCCACCAGCTCGTGACGAGTACTTGTTGGATCTATACAAAGCACCAGTGAATCCTACGTACTAGTTATGCATAAGTTTTGGTTAGACACGCCCATTACCAAGATGACCGAGCAGCAGTGGGAAGCTTTGTGCGATGGTTGTGGCAAATGTTGCTTACAAAAGATCATAGATGACGAAGCACCACTGATGTATCACACACGTGTGGCTTGTGAGTATTTGGATTTAAAAACCTGCCAATGTCAGGTTTACGATCAGCGGCAACTAAAGGTACCCGATTGCACCAAGGTGTCACCAGACAACGTGGATGACTTTAACTGGCTACCAGAAACCTGTGGCTATCGTTTAGTTGCGGCTGGCGAAGACCTACCAGATTGGCATCCGCTACAAACTGGTGATGTAAAAAGCCCAATCAAAGCCGGTATGACAGTAAAAAAATGGGCCGTAAGTGAGCGCAAAGTCTCTCCCGATAACTGGGGAGAATATATTATTGAAATCCAGCAATTGGATGAAGAAGAATAGGTTGAGCTAAGTCCTGCAAAAGCTCTAGTTATTATGGGTGTTATTATTAGTGTTTTTTGCTATGGTTAGGAGAAACCAATAACAACAACTATGGATTGCTCTTGCTTTATTTCAGCAATCAACTGGACATAGACAACATGACCACCTTTACTCGGCCCTTTGCCCTGTTTTTTCTTTTGCTAATGCAACTGGGGTTTGTCGCATCCTCAGTCCATGCTCAGTCTTCCAATTCAGCACAACATCTAGATAGCCAAATAGATATTCGCATATTGGTCGATGTGTCGGGCAGTATGAAAAAAACCGACCCACTCAATTTACGCGTGCCCGCTTTGCAGGTGCTAACCCAATTGCTGCCAGAAAATGCTCAGGCTGGTGTGTGGGAATTTGCCGACCAAGCAAATATTGTTGTGCCTCACGGTGCTATTGATGGTCAATGGCGTGCACAAGCCTTGGCCGCCGCGCAGAACATTCGTTCCGATGGTCAATACACCGATATAGGTGGTGCTTTACAAAGTGCTGCCTTTGATGACAAAGCGCGCGACAGTCAACGCAACCTACACGTTATCTTATTAACTGATGGTATGGTTGATGTGGCCAAAAACGAAGTGGTTAACATTCGTGCCCGTAATGAACTAATTCAACATATTACCCAACAGTACGTTGAAGCTGGTGCTTTGGTGCATGCTATTGGCTTGTCCCATGCGGCTGATGTAAAAACCCTCAATGACATTGCTCGTCGTACCGATGGCTTGTTTGCCGTTGCTGAAAACGCCGATCAATTGTTAGATATTTTTTTAAGAGCGCTAGATAACAGCGTATTAACACAACAGGCGCCAGTCTCCACCGATCGCCAGTCTTTTGTTGTTAACGAAGATGCCGAAAGCATCACCGTCGTGGTAGAAAAGAACGGCGACCAAGGTGTGGCTTTGCAAAGCCCAGATGGCGAAGTCATCAGTGCTGGTGAAACCAGTAAGCAAGTTGATTGGCAGGAATCCAGTACCCATGACGTTGTGACTGTGCAGCAGCCAGAGCAAGGCACTTGGGTCGTAACTTCAAACGCAGCGGAAGTCACTAGGGTCAACATAGAGGGCAAGCTGCGGATGGATCTGCGTTTGCCAAGTAATAATATTTATCTAGGCCAATCTACATCACTGCAAATAGTTTTAGCGGATGCCAATGGTGCCATTACTAGCCCTGAGTTGTTGTCCCAATTTACTTTGCAGCTGAGTTTAGAAAATGAGCAGCAACAAGTACAGTGGCAGCATCAACAAGGTCTGTTATCAAGTTTGACCCGTATTGATATGCCGGCGCCACCGGCGCTTGGTCTTTACCGTTTGCGTGCCACGCTTAGTTTTGGGGATAAGGCGCAAGAAGTGGAGCGCAGTCTACGCGTCCACCCGCCGATTGACTACGTCATAAGCCAACAACAAGTTGGTAATATCTTGCACTACAAGGCGGCTGTCACCCCATTGTTTAAACAATTGGACCTAGACGCTAGCCATGTCACACTTTCTGGTAAACGCACGGATGGCACCGGTTTACAAAAGTCTATCTCTTTAGATGTGGATAAATGGCAGGGTAGTTGGCAAGAAACGCAAGCGCTGCAGGGCTTATCCTTGATGCTTGATGGGGTTACGCTTACTGGTGAGCCAGTAATCTACCAGATAGAAGGTGTACAGGTTAGCGTGTTAACACCTAAGCAAGTTGCTCAGCAACAACAAGCAGAGTCCGCTGCTGTAGAAGACTTACCTGCTGCTACCATTATAGAGGTAGAAGAAACGACACAGGTAGAAGACGATGGCGCTGCTGATAATAGCTTGGTGGTTAGTCAAGAGCGGGCGACTGATGATATGCAAGCGTTGATGCAGGAGCTTGACGAGCCAGATCAGCCGCTACAACTAGAACCATCGCAAGCACCACCGCAACCACCGCAAGTCACTGTTGAAGCCGAACCGGCCGCCGAAGAATTAGACAACCGCATAGCCTTATTTGGCATCTTATTGTTGATGTTTTTGGCTATTTTGATTTGGGTGAGATTGAAAAGTAGATCTCAGGCTGGAGAAAATCCGCAAAATTGAGAATAGCGCCTACACTTGATACATGACTATTAACAAGGGGACACAGTGGTCCCCTTTTTTATGGATGGATGTATCTTGCGCGATCCTTTGCTGGTAACGCTCACTAGTGTTCGCTACTTTCGTCAAATCACGCTTAGTCAAAAATCCCAAAGGATTTTACGTATCGGCTTTTTAGCGTTATTGATCAATCTTGTTTTAGCCAATAGCTTGCTGGGCTATAACTGGTATCAGCGACAACAGGTGAAGCAACAAAATACTGCTTTAGAGCTCAATGAGGCTAAGTTGCAAGCTGAGGTTTATGCCTTAACGGATAGCATAAAGTCCCTTGAGTTGCCCTTAGCAATACACCCTACAATGCTCGGTAAACTGCACGACTTGGCACCTACAGCAGCGGTTAGCTTGAAGAATTTACAGCAAACTAATCAGCAATATCGGCTTACTGTGTTAACTTTAGAAAGCCGTATAGACAGCTTGATGCAAGAACAAAGCTTGCTGGTGCGTGAAGTAGAGTACCTGCAAACACAACGCCAAAAAATCCAACCCAGTATCGAACGCCTGCATCATCTGTTAGGTATATCTAATATCGCAGAAGATAAGATCTCACCCTTAGTACAACTAGCCGACCAGCGTAGTCAGGTCATGTTTCACGTTCCCTCAGGTTGGCCTTTGCAAAAATTGCAACGTATGACGTCGGCTTACGGTTACCGAATCCATCCTATTGAAAAAGTACGTAAGTTGCATAGAGGGGTAGACCTTGCTTGTCGCACAGGGCATGAGGTTTATGCCACCGCTCCCGGTGTGGTGACGCAAAGTCACTATAGCAAAGGTTTTGGTCATTTGATAAGCGTGACGCATAACTATGGTTTTCGTAGCCGCTATGCACATCTAAGTAAACGCGATGTGAAGGTAGGAGAGTGGTTACATGAAGGTCAGAAAGTAGGCCGCTGTGGCAAATCAGGTTTGGCTGATGGTCCGCACTTACACTATGAAATTCGTTATTTGGGGGTTGCCGTTGATCCACAGCCTTTTCTGCAGTGGCAACTGTCCGAATTTGAACATTTTTTAAGCAAAACAGGAGAAATAATTCCATGGCAATCTTTAATAAAGCAGATGTTCAGCAAACCGCCGCTACGCGCAACGGAGCAGCAGATAATGTCACAATAATTGCACCAGGCAATCACCTAGCTGGACAGTTTACTATTGTTGGTTTATTGCATGTGAATGGTCAGATAGAGGGCGAAGTGGTTTCTTCTGCACGCATCGATGTCGGTACCAGCGGCGAAATTAATGGCGTGGTACGAGCAGATTCGTTGCATGTGGCGGGGTTGGTTAAAGCCGATGTTTGGTGCCAAAACCTAGTTGTCCTAGCAGGTGGGGAGGTGCACGGCTTGCTGCAATGTAACGAACTGGTAGTAGAGTCAGGTGGACAGTTCTTTGGCGAGCGCAAGGCTTATGAGAAAAATGAGTTGGGTGTTGAACTACCTGAAATTACGCATGTACCAAAGGACGATTTGTTAGAATAGGGTATACTAGCGGCTTTGGCCTGTGCGGGCGTTTTAGTTAGTGAGATTTGTTGATGTGTGAATTAATGGGTATGAGTGCTAATGTACCTACAGATATATGTTTTAGTTTTACTGGCCTCATGCAGCGCGGTGGCGGTGTTGGTCCCCATGTAGATGGTTGGGGTATTACTTTTTACGAAGGCAAAGGGGCGCGTTCCTTCCATGACCCACAGCCTAGTGTCGATTCTCAAGTGGCCCAGTTGGTACAAAAACATGCCATGAAATCCAATGTCGTCATCAGCCATATACGTCAGGCTAACATGGGCCAGGTGTGCTTAGAAAACACTCATCCTTTTCAGCGTGAAATGTGGGGCCGGCATTGGACATTTGCTCATAATGGCCAAATTAAAGGTTACGAAAGTTTGCCATTGCAGCATTACTTGCCTGTCGGCAGCACCGATAGTGAACATCTTTTTTGTTGGCTTTTAGGCGAGCTCCGTCACGCTTTTCCTAAGCCTAGCTCAGATCCTTGGCCTGTGCGGCTGCATTTGCAACAACTCATGGATTCGTTGCATCACCGTGGTGTTGCCAACATGCTGTTATCAGATGGGCAGTATCTGTATTGCTATTGCTCAACCAAACTGAGCTGGATTACACGCCGTGCGCCATTTGGAGAAGCTTGTTTAAAAGATGCTGAGATGCAGGTGGATTTTGGTACCCAAACCACACCCAATGACATCGTTACCGTCGTTGCCACTGATCCTTTAACCGATAATGAACAATGGCAGAAAATGCGCCCAGGCAGTATGTTGGTATTGTGTGACGGCAAAGTCATTTAGTGGTTTATTAAAACACTTGTTTAAATATATTTTGTCTTTAGGTAATGGATGTGTAGAATATTGCCTCAGTAGCGTTATTAATTACAATAATTAAATAATTAAATAATTAAATAATTAAAAAAATAGGAACCTGTACCATGACCGTAGACACTATCGATATGGGATCATACCAGTCTGTTGCCGATGTTTTTCTTGAAGCCTGTGGTCGCTATGGCGATAAACCTGCTTTTACCTGTATGGGGCAAACCTTTAGCTTCCGTGAAATGGATAAGCTTAGCGAGCAGTTTGCTTCTTATATTCAAAACCACACTGATTTAGAACCGGGCGACCGTATCGCCATTCAGCTACCTAACGTGCTGCAGTTTCCAATTGCTGTATTTGGTGCCATGCGCGCTGGTTTGGTGATTGTAAATACCAATCCTTTATACACTGCTCGTGAAATGGAACACCAGTTTAACGATTCTGGTGCTAAAGCTTTGTTGATCTTAGCTAACATGGCGCACTTGGCAGAGACGGTTGTACCTAAGACAAAAATTAATACTGTATTGGTTACTGAACTGGCCGATATGCACCCATTTGCTAAACGCCTCTTGATCAACACCGTTGTGAAGAAGGTGAAAAAGCTAGTTCCTGCTTATAACCTGCCGCAAGCTATCAGCTTCCGCAAAGCCTTATCGTTAGGTAGCGCCAAACCTGCCCAGTCGGTGGATGTAAAGCTTAGTGATACTGCCGCTCTGCAGTATACAGGTGGTACAACAGGTGTTTCTAAAGGCGCCGAACTACTACACAGTAACCTTGTTGCCAACATGGTGCAGGTACGATCCAGCGTTAAAGAAGATTTAGATGGCGAAAGCGAAATCGTTATTTCACCTTTGCCCTTATATCACATCTATGCCTTTACCCTAAGTTTAGTAATGAGCGACTGTGGTCATCATGTGGTATTGATTCCTAACCCTCGTGATATCCCTGGTTTTGTTAAAGAGATGAGTAAGTACAAGTTTAACTCTTTTGCCGGTTTGAACACCTTATTTGTTGGTCTGTGCAACAATCCAGAATTTGCCAAATTGGACTTTAGCGGCCTCAAACAGACGCTATCTGGTGGCATGGCTCTAACGCATGCGGCGGCAGACCGTTGGAAGGAAGTCACAGGTTGTGGCATTCGTGAAGGTTATGGCCTCACGGAAACCTCGCCAGTGGTGACCCTAAACCCATATGACGACATCCGTGTTGGCTACATTGGTAAACCTATTGTCGGCACCGAAGTGATGGTGGTTGATGAAGAGGGTAATAAATTGGCCAATGGTGAAGAAGGCGAACTATGTGTACGTGGGCCACAAGTCATGGCCGGCTATTGGAATCGTGCAGAAGCTACGGCCGAAGTGATGTTGGACGACTGGTTTAAGACCGGTGACGTTGCCATTATTGCTGACGATGGCTTTGTGCGCTTAGTAGATCGCAAGAAAGACATGATCATTGTGTCGGGCTTTAACGTATACCCTAACGAAATTGACGACTTGGCAAGCCAGCATCCTGGTATTGTCGAGTGTGCTGCTGTGGGCATCCCTCATGAGTCCTCTGGTGAAACCGTGAAGTTGTTTGTGGTGAAGTCTGATCCAGCTCTAACGGAACAAGAAGTGATTGCTTATTGTCGTGACCATATGACTGCTTACAAGGTACCTAAGGCTGTTGAATTCCGTGATGAACTACCAAAAACCAACGTAGGTAAAATTTTACGACGCGCCTTGCGTGATTAATATTTCAGTAATGGGGTCCGACCTGAGGTACCCAAAACATTCCCTACGGTCATGGGGCAGGCTCTCTGCCCCGCTTATAGCTAATGCAGCCCCAAATATCTCGCCCATTGTTTTGCCATTACCCCTCTAAATCCTTAAAATAGCGCCTCAATGCTAACTAGCATATTCCTGTCCAAGTTATTTCTGAGTTGTTATGTCTGTTGATCTTACCCATTGCCTTGCTAAAGATTTGCCTAGTTTGCAAAAACTGGATGCCAAAATAGCCCAGCGCATCAAGCAAAAACAGCCAGTCGACCGTATGCAATTGCAATTGCAGGAACAATGGCAAAAATCTACGCAGACCTGGCGGCAGCGCCAGCAAGCCCTGCCCAAAATAACCTACCCAGATTTACCGGTCTCAGGTCAGCGTGACAAACTAGTTGAGCTAATTAAAGACAATCAAGTGGTGGTGCTTGCCGGTGAAACTGGCTCTGGTAAAACCACCCAGCTACCCAAGCTATGCTTAGAAGCAGGGCAGGGCGTACGCGGTTTAATTGGGCACACGCAGCCACGGCGCTTGGCTGCCCGTAGTGTTGCCCAGCGCATTGCCGAAGAGCTGCAGGTAGCCCTTGGTCAGCAAGTGGGTTATCAAGTACGCTTTAATGAGCAGGTCTCTGATAATACCCTTGTTAAGCTGATGACCGACGGCATCTTATTGGCCGAAACTCGCCAAGACCCAGATTTACTGCGCTATGACACTATCATCGTGGATGAAGCCCACGAACGTAGTCTCAATATCGATTTCCTGCTGGGCTATCTAAAGCAGCTATTGCAACGCCGTAAAGATCTAAAGTTAATTATTACCTCAGCAACTATCGACGTCGAACGCTTTGCCAAGCATTTTAACGATGCGCCAGTGGTGCAAGTGAGTGGCCGTACTTATCCTGTGGATCTTTGGTACCGTCCTTTGTTCCAAGGCAGTGATGCCGATGGCAAGCAAGAAGATCGTAGTCTAGGCCGCGACCAAGCTGTGTTAGATGGGGTTGAACAGGCGTTAGTAGAAATCGAAAAGCACGAACGCGGTAAAGGCCAGTCCGTCGGTGACGTATTGATTTTCTTGCCGGGTGAACGGGATATACGTGAACTAGCGCAGTTTTTACGCAAATTAGACCGTCCACAATGGCAGATTATGCCTTTGTATGGCCGCTTGAGTTTTGCCGAACAACAAAAGGTATTTCAACCTGGCGGTGCAGGGCGTCGAATCGTGCTGGCAACTAACGTTGCCGAAACCTCTGTGACGGTTCCCGGTATTCGTTACGTGATCGACCCAGGTACGGCACGCATGAGTCGTTACAGCTATCGCTCTAAGGTGCAGAGGTTGCCCATAGAGGCAATTTCGCAAGCTAGTGCAAATCAGCGTAAGGGGCGTTGTGGTCGTGTCTCAGCGGGCATCTGTATTCGTCTGTACGACGAAGACGATTTCCTGAGTCGACCAGAATTTACTGATGCAGAGATACTACGTACTAACCTAGCCTCGGTTATCTTACAGATGCAAGATCTTAAGCTAGGTGCGGTAACAGATTTCCCCTTTATCGACATGCCCGACAGCCGCTTTGTTAATGACGGTGTTAAGTTGCTGCAAGAATTGGGAGCATTGGATGACAGACGTCGCCTAACGCCACTAGGTAAACAGTTGGCCCGTTTGCCAGTTGACCCTCGCATAGCACGAATGGTGCTGGCAGGGGCTCAGTGGGGTGCCCTACAAGAGGTGTTGGTAATAGCGGCGGCCTTGACCATTCAGGACCCGCGCGAGCGTCCACAGGACCGTCAGCAGGCCGCTGACCAAAAACATCAGCAATGGCGTGAAGATGATTCTGATTTTTTGAGCTTGGTAAACCTTTGGCAAGATCATGAAGAACAGCGTCAAGAGCTCAGCCAAAACCAACTGCGTAAGTGGTGTACTAAGAACTTCCTTGCCTACATGCGCATGCGTGAGTGGCGCGAGGTGCATCGTCAAATCTTGCTTATGTGCCAACATATGGGGCTTAGCATCAATCAAGAGCCAGCTAGCTTTGAAGCCATTCACCGCGCTTTGCTTACGGGGTTATTGGGTAACATTGGCCATAAGGACGAAGATGGTAGTTTCTTGGGTCCACGCCAACGCCGTTTTCATGTTTTTCCAGGCTCGGCCCTCTACAAAAAACCACCAACTTGGATAATGGCTTCAGAGCTAGTAGAAACATCTCGTTTGTTTGCTCGTGGTGTGGCCAAGATAGACCCAGCTTGGGTTGAAGACATTGGCGGTTCACTGCTCAAGTACAACTACTCTGAGCCTGCTTGGCATAAACGCCAAGGTCAGGTTATGGCTATGGAGCAGGTGAGCCTATACGGTTTGGTATTGGCCAGCCAGCGCAAAGTGCCCTATGGCAAAATTGATGCCGACGTGAGTCAGCAGTTGTTAATTATGGAAGGCTTGGTGCAAGGTAATCTTGTCACCAAAGGGAGCTTCTTGGCCCATAACCGCGACCTAGTGGACGAGGTGGAAGGGCTAGAAGCCAAAACCCGGCGTCGTGATATCTTGGTTGATGATCGTGTGGTGTTCGATTTTTATGCCGAAAAGCTCGCTTCCGCTAATAGCTTAGTAACCAGCACGGCAGCCTTTGAGCGTTGGCGTAAGTGGGCTGAGAAACAAGAGCCCAAGTTACTTTATATGAGTAAGCAGGACTTGATGCGAGATCAGGCCGATACCGTGAGCGTTATGGCTTTCCCTGACCGTTTGCATTGGCAGGATATGAGTTGGCCTTTGAGCTACCAGTTTGAGCCCGGTAACGAACAAGATGGTGTTACTTTGCGAGTGCCGGTTAATCAGCTCAAGCGTATACCGGTAAAACGTTTAACCTGGTTGGTACCTGGCTTATTGCTAGACAAAATTTCAGCCCTTATTCGCGGCTTGCCCAAATCTCAGCGCAAGGCCTTTGTGCCGGTGCCTAACTATGCTCAAGCTGTGTATGAAGCCTTAACCGCTGACAATATCGACTTGTTAGATGCGGTGGCCAGACAGCTGCAACGTATGAGTGGTCGTCCCTTTGATGTGCAGCTACTGCAAGATGTGGTGTTGGATGATCTCTACTACATGGGTATCCAAGTGGTGGCCGATGATGGCAAGGCTTTGGCCTACAGTCGTGACATAGAAAGCTTGTTGGTGAAATACGCTAACAATGCCGGGGAGACTCGCCCCCAGGCCCAGCACAAGCTCATGCAAACGGGGCTCACTAGTTTCCCAGAGCAAGCGCTACCGGAACAAATTACCATTACCCAAGCCGGTGCGAAGATGCCGGTGTGGCCAGCGCTAAAGGATGATGGTAAAAGCGTTGCCGTGGTGTTTGCCGACAGTGGTGACGAAGCCAAGGGCTTAACCCGTGACGGTTTGTTGCGTTTGTATCGTATTGCTCTGAACGAACAAGTGAAACATTTGGGCAAAACCCTACCAAGTATGCGTAAAGCAGAGTTATTGTTTGCTGCTATTGGTAAGGCCCCTAGCTTACGTGAGCAGGTGTTTGCTAAGGCTATTGAAAGTGTGTTTCTACAAGGTCAGTGGCCCACAAACCATGAAGCCTTTAAGAAAAGCCTAGAATTACGTGGCGATCTGCCCGCAGCAGTTGAGTACATTATTGGCCTAGTTATTCAGGTGCTTAGCTCAAATCAGGCCATTCGTAAGCAGCTCAAAGGTCAGTTGAACCTAGCATGGGCTAATGTCTATCAAGATGTGGGTGGTCAGCTAGAAAGCTTGGTGAGTAGTGAATTTGTTGCCCAAACGCCCTTGGCGGTGATGTCCGACTTGCCACGCTATATGAAAGCCATTGATCATCGCCTTACGCGCTTTGCTCAACAGCTGCCTAAAGAAAATGCTTGGGTACAAGAGTTGCGCGACTGGCAGCAGCGTTACCTACAGGCACAAAAACGATGCTTACCATATTCGCCTATGGCTATTGCTTTGCAAGACTTCTATTGGCAGCTACAAGAGTACCGTGTTTCTCTATTCGCTCAGCAATTGGGCACTAAACATCCGGTATCTAGCAAGCGCTTGCTTAAGCAATGGCAAGAAATCGAAAGCTTAGGCTAATTTCTTAGTTCAAAGACATGGTCGGTAAGTTGGCTTGTAGATACTCCTGCAGTCGTAAGCATGCCGGATTATCGGTACTTGGGTCCGATTGAAAGATAATCTGAATATCTCCCAAGCTTGGGTAGCCGGGTAGGCTAGTATGGGCCGTTAAGGATTCCGGCACCGTACTTGCCGCCATGGCGCTAACGCCTAAGCCTGCCTGAATGGCTGCCGTAATACCCAGCAAGCTAGAAGAGCTATAGGCTACGTGCCATTCTTGGTTGACCTGGTTGAGGCGACTAGCAATGCGTTGGCGATAACTACAGCCTTGCGGGTATAAAACCAGATTGATACCTTGCACTGGGTCAGGGATATCATAACCATTGCTGACCCAAACAATAGGCTCCACAAAGGTACTGGTGTTACTAAGGTTAGATTGATCTTGGGTATCAAGGTTCTGCGTAGAAGTAGCTAACACAAGATCATAGTGGCCCTGGTCGAAATCGCGTAATAGCTTCTCACTCAACTCGCAGTTTACTTGCAAGCTGACATCCGGATAACTGGCGGTAAATTGGCTTAACAAACTGGGCAAGTAAGACACTTCAAAGTCATTGGGTATGCCCAAGCGTACTTGGCCACTGACTTGTTGTTTGTGAATGCGGGTAAAGGCTGCATCGTTTAAGGCTAGCATTTGACGAGCAAAACCCAGCAGTATTTCGCCTTGTTCCGTTACTTGTAAATGCTTGTCGCGGTGCATTAGTCGCGCATCTACAAGTTCTTCCAAACGTTTAATTTGTAAGCTGATAGCGGGCTGCGTGCGGCCGAGTATTAATCCGGCTTGGGTAAAGCCGCCACGGTCAATGACAGTAACGAAGGTGCGTAATAGTTCGGTAGGTAGATTTTTCATAGTTTTCTAATTGCTTAAAGTGTTCACAAAAGAGTGTGTGAATATAAATCAAATGCTGATTCAGATCATTAAAAAAGGTACACTGCATTGGTTGTTGTTAATGAGAAATTATCATGGCCTTTAATTACCGTAGTCTGCCGCCCCTTAATGCGCTTGTGGCGTTTAATGCGGCTGCCGAAGAGCAGAGCTTTACCAAGGC
Source organism: uncultured Pseudomonadales bacterium (assembly GCA_938084925.1). Classification (GTDB taxonomy): domain Bacteria; phylum Pseudomonadota; class Gammaproteobacteria; order Pseudomonadales; family Balneatricaceae; genus Njordibacter. The sequence goes on along the minus strand of CALKFY010000112.1, from coordinate 28,495 downwards.
TGCTGAGCGTTTATTTGTTACCCAGGGGGCCATTAGTCGCCAGATACGTTTGTTGGAAGAACGTTTAGGTGTCACCTTATTTATACGTGACAATCGGCAGGTGCGTTTGACCGATGCTGGCGCGAGTTATCATCAAGCAACGTCTGTGACCTTGTCACAGATTGCCAGTGCTACGGAGCTTTTGCAACAACCATTTGATGCCAACCAAATTACCGTGGCTACAACCCACGCTGTAGCCTCCTTGTGGTTGATGTCCCGTATTAGTCAGTATTGTCAAATGGATGACCAGGTTGACGTACGTTTGCTGGCCTCTGATAGCATTATGGATGTGCGTACTCAAGACTATGATTGTTGTATCGGATATAGCCTTAAAAGGCCTGATGGCGGGCGTGTTGCCAAGTTATTTGATGAACGTATTTTTGTGGTATGCAGCCCTAATTATCTGGAGCAGAACAAAGGCTTGAGTACCCAAGAATTGCTGGCTACAAGGCAGTTGGTGTTAGAAAACGCAGACTCTAATTGGTTTAACTGGCCGGACTGGTTTGCGGGAGTAGATTTAGACTTAATAACGCCTCAGCACAAGCTCACTTTTAGCCATTACACAATGTTGCTGCAAGCCGCTCAGCAAGGGCAGGGTATAGCCTTAGCCTGGGATTACTTGGTGAGTGATTATCTGGAATCGGGTGTTCTGGTAAAGGCTGCTGAGCTGGAAATGGAGACGGATGCTGGTTTTTATCTTGTTACCTCACCAGAAGGAGAGCAAAAAGAGTCTGTTGATGACTTTTGTAATTGGTTGGTGTCGCAAGAAGATTAGAATAGGTCGCATTACAGATTCTATGAGAAAAACTCATAGGTAGTGCGATAAAATATCGATTGTTCCAAATAATATAATCAGGCAAATTAGGCGCCAGCATAAATGACGTGAATCAACTTTTGGAGCCTGACTATGAGCAGCTTTGAACGCATCCCAATGGCCGACCTAGAAGCCGCCACATTACCCATTGAAGAAGCCCGCGGCTTACCTAACGGTGTCTATAACGATCCAGCCTTTCTTGTTGAAGAACGCGACCGTGTTATGGCTAAAACTTGGGCAGGGATTGGTTTTGCTGGTGATCTTCCCCAGCTGGGGTACGTTAAGCCCGTAACCTTTATGGGACTCCCAATGGTGATCATGCGTGATCGTGACGACACCATTCGTGTCTTTCACAACGTTTGTAGTCACCGGGGCATGATCGTGATTAACGATGCCGGTCCAGTGCAAGGTTCTATTCGCTGCCCATACCACTCTTGGACTTACGCCCTTAATGGTGAGCTGAAGGGTACCCCACACCTAGGTGGTGTAGGTGTACATACGACGCCTAGTTTTAAGTGCGAAAAACATGGCATGAAGGAAATCCGTAGCGCAGTATGGTTTGACGTGGTATTCATCAACCTAGACGGCGAAGCACCTGAGTTTGATAGCTTTATTAAGCCAGTCACTGAGCGCTGGAGTCAGTTTATTGGCGACACGGGCTATGATCGATTGGTTCGCGAACCTAATGCTGGTGTGATGCAGTTGGACGTAGAGTGTAACTGGAAGCTAGCCGTAGAAAACTACTGCGAAAGCTATCACCTACCATGGGTACACCCAGGCCTAAACAGCTATTCCCGTATTCAAGACCACTACCATATTATGTTTGATGAGTTTGCTGGCCAAGGTACCATGGTTTACAACCTGTCAGAAACGGCCGGTACCAGCTTGCCCACCTTTCCAGAATGGCCACAAGACAAACTCAAGGAGGCTGAGTACATCACAGTATTCCCTAATGTCTTGCTAGGCATTCAAGCGGATCATGCTTTTGCTATTGTCTTGGAGCCGGTTAGTAACAGCCGTACTCTGGAGCACTTGCGTATCTTGTATGTGGGTGACGAAGCCTTGAGCGATACCTATGCCGCTTGTCGTGATGCCACCATGGAATCATGGAAAATTGTGTTTGGTGAAGACGTTGGCGTGGTCGAAGGTATGCAATCAGGCCGCGTATCACCCGGTTTTCAGGGTGGTGTATTTTCGCCGGTACAGGACAACCCGACTCACTTCTTTCATAAGTGGGTAGCTGGGCGCTTATTGGCTTCTGCTGTATAATTAGCCATTAAATCTGGGGTCTGACCCCAAAAATACGAATATAAATAAGGGGTGCTATAATGCGCCTCTTTTTTAATGCAGAATTGATGCAATAGTGAGTAAGAGTATTAGCATGGCAGATCAACCTTTCAAGAAGTGGCTTTGTATCATCTGTGGCTTTGTTTACGACGAAGAACAAGGTTGGCCGCGAGATGGCATTGCCGCCGGCACGCGCTGGGAAGATGTGCCTGACGATTGGTTATGCCCAGATTGCTTGGTTGGCAAAGATGATTTTGAAATGATCGAAATGCCAAGTGCGCCAGCACCTGCACTTAATATCCCCAAGGTTAGCAAAACTCCTACGGGCCCTATCGTAATCATTGGTTCTGGCTACGCGGGTTACAACCTTGCCGAAGCCATTCGTAAGCTTAAAGCGGACGCGGAAATTGTCGTGTTAACGGCCGATGATGGTTTTCACTACTCCAAGCCTGCCTTATCTACCGGCCTCTTGAATGAACAACAAGCTGGTGACCTAGTGAGCGAGAAGCCACTTGATATGGCAAACCGTTTAAATATGCGTATTGTCACTCACTGTCAGGTAGAGCGCATCGATAAGCAAGAAAAGGTAATTCATACCAATCTAGGTCAGCAGCCGTATGGCCAGTTGGTATTGGCGACAGGCGCTAAGCCAATTCGTCTGCCAATTCCTGGTGCCGGTGCTGCTGATATGCTCAGCGTAAACGATCTACAGGATTATCGTAACTATCGTGCAGCCCTAAACGGTAAGCAAAAAGTAATGCTGATTGGTAATGGTTTAATTGGTTGCGAATTTGCCAATGATTTGGCGGCTACAGGCCATCAAGTCGACTTGGTTGGTTTAACTGGTTGGCCTATGGATCGCCTGTTGCCTGAAACCATTGGCCGTAAGCTGCAAACTAGCTTGCAAGATTTGGGTGTTAATTGGTACCTAGAGAAAACCGTGGTCCGCATTGAATATGTGAACGGCCAAGGTCCTAGTGAGGGTTATCAAGTTACCTTAAGTGATGGTCAGCAATTGCAGGCCGATGTACTGGTATCTGCCGTAGGCTTGCAAGCGCGTAAAGATCTTGCTGAAGCTGCCGGTATTGATTGTGGTATTGGTATTCAGGTAAACGATCAACTAGCGACCAGTGTCGAGCATGTGTACGCCCTAGGCGATTGTATAGAAGTGAATGGCCAGCTGATGCCTTATATATCGCCAATTTATTGGGGCATACAGGCTTTGGCTAAAACGCTTACGGGTAGCGCTAGCAAGGTTAGCTATCCTTTGATGACGGTGATGGTTAAAACTCCAGTTTGCCCGCTCAGCTTATTGCCACCTCCTGTATCCATAACGGGTGACTGGCAGGTTGAAGCTTCAGAAACGGGTATGGTAGGGCGTTTTCTTGACGAGCAGGGCAAGCTGAAGGGCTTTGTTCTACAAGGTGACAAGGTGGATCAGCGCGCAACGCTGGTAGATCAGGTTAAGAAAGGCGGTTAATTATTTTAGATAAGTCGCAGCTAAATTAGCTAATAGCGACATTTGTCTAACATTTTGCTATTTTGGGCTTGCAACGCTTTATATTAGGGCTAATATTGGAGATATAAGGTCATTGTTGGTGACCTGTATCGTCAATACCTTGCAGTCAACGGAGGATAGCCTGATGACTAACGCTGAATTGATACGACAAAATCGCTATAAATTGCATAACCACATCATACAAAAGCGCGATGCTGGAAAATGGTGGGTGTTCCCATTAGACCCCAAGAAAGACGGCTGTATCGCTACGCCTTCGGTGGTGGTTTATGCAGCTAAAACTCTACAAGATGCCCAGCGTTGGCTGAATGAACACTATGAGGCTAATCAAGCCCAGGGCGCTTTGGCTTGATAATCTGATTGTCATTGCGAGGATCCAAGCACTGCGGCAATCTAGTTCAGACGAAGTACCAGCTCAAAGAGATTACTTTGTTTTACTCGCAAAGACGTTTTCTTTAGGCAGCTATTCAAGCTGCCAAACAAGCTGTTAATATAGGGCTATTATCAATAGTGGCCCTGTCTCTCTTCTATTGTCTATTATTAATCGTTTTTCAGGGTCCATCGTATTAAGGATTCTGCAATGAGCACCCCAACTCCCCATATTGAATGCCAACCCGGCGATATTGCTAGCACTGTACTAATGCCTGGTGACCCATTGCGCGCCAAATACATTGCCGAGACCTTTTTGCAGGATGTAAAACAGGTCAACGGTGTACGTGGTATGTTGGCCTACACGGGCACTTATCAAGGTCGCCGTATCTCTGTAATGGGCAGTGGTATGGGTATGCCAAGTATCGGTATCTATTCCTTCGAACTTTATAGTTTCTATGGTGTTGAGCGTATTATCCGCATTGGATCTTGTGGTGCTTACAGTGCTGATCTAAATTTATACGACGTTATTATTGCTGATGAGGCTTGGAGTGAATCCAGCTTTGCTAGTACTCAAGGCGTCAGTGATGCTGACACTCTTAGCGCTACGCCGGCCTTAGTTGCAGAGTTAGAAGCCCATGCCAAGGGCTTGGGCATAGATTATGTAAAGGCTCGCATCCACTCCAGTGATGTGTTTTATCGTCAAAATTTTGATGACTACAAGCGTATTCGTGATGAGCATGGTTGTCAGGCTGTAGAGATGGAAGCCTTTGCCTTGTTTGCCAATGCCATGGCTACTGGTAAGCAAGCCGCTTGTGTTATCACCGTTTCAGATTCTCTTGTTACCCATGAAGTGACCACTTCGGCGGAGCGTGAAAACGCCTTTACTAATATGATGAAAATTGCCTTAGAGATGGCCGAGTAAATCTGATGTCATTACCGTTTGTATTGCGTCTTAATGCCTTGGTATGTTTGGTGTGTGGCCTGTTAATGGCTTTCTACACGCAGGCAGCTAACGACCTAATGGCAAATCAGTACCCTTGGCTCATGGCTCCCTGTGGCTACTTGTTGGCAGTCTATGGAGTCTGGTTGGCGCTGGCTTCATGGCGCCAGCACACCAATATTAAAGAGCTTAGGGTATTTATTGCTGGTGACTATAGTTGGACTCTGCTCATGGTTTTATTGATTAGTACAGGCCAAATTATCGTTGCGCCAATGGGTATCCGCATAGCCATGGTAACGGCGCTATTTACCGCTGCCATGGGGGCGTTGCAGTTTCGGCATTTCAAGTTGCTAACCGGCAAGTTCTAGGGTTTTGCATTTATGGAATTACTTGCGCTGAAAACTCTCAAGGCAGTGGTGGACGAAGGCGGTATCAAGCCTGCGGCCCAAGCTTTGTTTACCGTACAGTCTAATGTTACAGGGCGTATGCAAAAGCTAGAGCAAGAGCTGGGTACCAAGGTGTTTCAGCTAGTAGGGCGTAAGCTTGAGCTAACTCCGCAAGGTCAGCTTCTTTACGATTATGCTGGGCAAATGTTGCTGCTAGAGCAGCAGGCGGTGAGAGCTGTCACTTCTCAACAAGACCATTATTTCTTGCGTGTGGGTATGCCAGAAACGTTTGCCGCCGTGCATATCCCACTGGTGCTACAGCGTCTAAAACAATCCCACGCAGAAATTAATCCACGTATTTATACAGATACCAGTGAGCGTCTTTTGGCTGACGTTTTGGCCAATAAACTGGATTGCGGTTTGTTAGGCAATGCCCCGACGCGCGACGATCTACAGGTGGTACCGGTAGTAACAGAAGAGCTAGTACTAGTTACCCCCAAAGATGGTGATTATCAAAACCAGTTACTAGTACGCGAAGAAGGTTGTGGTTATCGCAAACATGCTTTGATTTGGAAGCAAGAGAGTGGTCGTAGCGGCGATGACATGATGACCATTAGTAGCTCAGAAGGCTTGTTAGGGTGCATAGCTGCTGGCTTAGGTTACACCTTGATCGGCAAGGACATGGTGCTGGGTAGTCGTTATGAAAAGCAGGTGCAATTCGAACCGGTGCCTACAGGCCAAAAGGCTGTGACTATTTGTATGGTGTACCGTACTGGACATGCCTTAGAAGAAGGCATATTGAAAATGGCCAAGCTGTTTCCGCAGTATGAGAGCCTACAAGGCTAACTAGATAGGTGCCTGGCTTTTCCCCTAGAGAAGTAGCTATAGAGAAGTGCCTGGCTCCCAAGGCACAGACCAAAACTACCAATCAGAAACCGGGTTTTGCAGCAGCTGGTTGTTGTAATAACGCGCATCATGAGTAACTTCATTTGCGGCCCACTCAGGCAAACTCACTGCTTGCTGCTCATCATCCAATTCAACTTCTGCCACAATCAGCCCGGTGTTGCTGCCAGCAAACACATCCACTTCCCAAGTTAAACCGTGATGCACAATTTCGTAGCGACGCTTGTCTATAGCACCGCCTGTGCATAGCTCGGTGAGCATTTGTTGGGCATCTGCTACAGGAATAAAGTATTCAAACTCCAAGCGGCTAGCACCTTGGTTGGCACCCTTAATGGTAAGCCAAGCCTGCTGGCCCTTGATGCGTATTCTAACGGCGGTTTTATCTTCTGTAGGGATATAGCCTTGTACTATGTGCTGGCCATCCGTTAATGCTGGTAACAAATCTTTATGTACCAGAAACTTACGTTCAATTTCGGTAGCCATGGGTTTACTTCTTATTCATACCAAATGGTGTGGAACCATCACCCCACACGCTAGCGGCTTTTTTCTTGGCGGCTTCTGCAGCTTCGGCGCTGCGTGGTGCTTTTTTAACTTTGGGCTTGCTGGCCTTATCAGTGGATTTACTCTTAGCTTGTGACTTCGCTTTTGCCTTGGCTTTAGCGCCATCTACCTGTTCGCCATCTTTATGCAGTTTGGCCGCTAAGCCTTTGATCTTGAGGCGAGGTAGGTGGTCACCTTGAGCCTGCTCTACGGCAGTTAGCAAACGACGTTCGCTAATGTTCACTAGGTTGATTGCTGTACCTGCTTTACCAGCACGGCCCGTACGGCCTACACGGTGCAGATAATCATCTAGATTACGCGCCATATCAAAGTTAATAACTTGATCAATGCCGTCGATGTCTAAACCACGTGCGGCAACTTCGGTAGCAATCAATAAGTTAAAATGATGTTGGCGGTACTGGCGAGTAATCTCATTACGCTCTTCTTGCGGTAGCTCACCATGCAAGGCAATGGCTTGGTGGCTATGAGACTGTAAGAATAGAGCTAGCTCTTCACTTAGTTTGCGGCTGTTGACAAAGACAAGGCGTTTGGTAGCAGGTTGGTTGGCAAGCAACCAAACAAGGATGCGTTTTTTGTGTTCTATATCATCACACACCACCACCTGCTGCTGGATGTTATCCTGCACTTGGCTAGCGTCGTTGAGGGTGATTTCTTTGGGCTTGTTAAGCAACATGTTGGCCATGCTTAACACCTTGGCATTGCGTAAGGTGGCAGAGTAGAACAGAGTCTGGCGGTCTTGGTTAGCCGCTGCTGCGATCTTTTCGACATCTTCACAAAAACCTAGCTCTAGCATGCGGTCGGCTTCGTCGACGATTAACATTTCTAGGTTTTCGGTATCCGTATGGCCCTTGCGCTGGTGCTCCATAAAACGGCCAGGGGTAGCAATAATAATATCCGGAGTTTTACGCAGTAATGCAGCCTGAAACTTGTAATCTTCGCCGCCCAAAATCAACGCCACTTGCAAGCGTGTGCCTTTTACCAAGCGGTTAGTCAGGCTCAACACCTGGTGAGCTAGCTCACGGGTAGGAGTCAGCACCAAACAGCGGGTACTAAAGCCAACAGCTTTGGTGGTAAGTAGTTTGTTAACCGCAGGTACCATAAAGGCCAGGGTCTTGCCGCTACCTGTGTCGGCGCTCATTAACAGGTCTTTGCCTGCAAAAGCAACTGGCAAGCCTTCTTGTTGAGCTTTAGTGGCCTTTTCAAAACCTTGCTTGTTAAGGTTTTGTAGTAGGCGAGGGTTTAAATCTAGATCGGTAAAGTTCATGCTGGCTTAAGCGCTATATGATTGACAGGGTAGATGAAAAGCATTTTATCACGTTACAGGCTTTGGCTGTTAAAAACTGTTGCTGCTAGTGCAAATCAGCACAAGGGCGCTATAGTTATACAACATTAGAATTAAATTTAAGAACTACAGGGAGTGTTTATGAAGCAGGGTTTGTTGGTATTGGTGGCCGCTGTGTTAGTAGCCATGTTGTCGGGTTGTATGGGCCTCAGTAACTACCAAGATCAAAGTTATTCAGAAGCAAATAATCCAATATTCGAGCATGGTATGGAAGATCAGCAATGGATACGCGACGAATTTGCTACCTATAAAAGTCGTCGTGGCCATAAAGCCTTTGCTATTGCCGTGGTAAATGGTCATGTATACGCCACGGGTTTTGGTGATGATAAAGTCACCATGGCGCTAGCGGAAACAGAGGCGCTGCGTATGTGTGCTCACTATAGCCAAGGTGTAGGCCGATGTACCATAGTCGACAAAGAGGCAAGTGCCGATGATCATGGCTTGACCCAAGCCGAAATCGACATGGCACCAAAAGAGCTAATAGCTCATCGCGACATCCATCATTACCTTAACTACCTAGACGCCGATGCACCTAAAGCATTTATAGTGGCAGCTTGCTCAGGCCAAGCATTTTGGGTGGATGCTGCTGAATCCAAGCAGCAAGCCGAACAAGAGGCTTTGCAGTATTGCGAAAATGGCCGCCATCCATCAGATCCTTGTTGTATGGTACTGGAGAGCGAATAGTAGTTATAAGTATGCAAGCAAGGGCGTTATCACTATCTATCTTTGCACTTTTTCCCTTGTTCTTTGATCTTTTCTTTTTGTCGGAATTAGCTATTTGATATATACTCGCCATATGGCAAATTTAAAAAAGCAAAGTGGCAATTGATATGATGGGTTTTTCATTTGAACATTTTTATGCAGAGCAAAGGGATAGAAAGCCATCAATGGTTAGCTATATAACCAATACTGACGGGCGTAATCCTAGTTCTGTGATTGCTGCCGTTAGACGCGGTTTACCGATGCGGGCATATGCTTTACTGAAGGACAGCTTGCATAAACACGATGCGGAAATGGGAATGTTGCTTAATATTCAGCCACGAACGCTATCGCGACGCAAAAAGGAAGCTAGACTGAGCCCTGCAGAATCAGACCGAGTGGTTCGGCTAGCTAGAATCACTGATGCCGCAGTAAGTTTGTTTGATGACGAACAAGAGGCCATTGCCTGGCTCGACCGTCCTTTAGCTATTTTGAATGAAGAAAGCCCACTACAACGTGCTAGTACGGATATTGGGGCAAGAGAAGTTGAGAATCTGATTGGTAGGATTGAACATGGAGTCTTCTCTTAATGGCTACGGCCTATAGGATTTCAAAACAACAATACGCCCGTGACAGCGATGAATTGATGTCGGGTAAAGGCAGCTTTTTACATGGTGGGCGTTGGCATAGTGCAGGCCAGCGAGCGGTGTATTTAAGCAGCAGCTTATCGTTAGCTATGTTGGAAATTTTGGTACATGGCGTGAGTAACAAGGTGTTATTGTCCTATTGCTTTGCCAAGGTCGAGTTTGATGAAAGTTTACTTATTGCCCCGCCAATTTCGCAGCTACCTGAAGGTTGGGGTGAGCTTACAGTCGATCCTATAGCAGCACAGGCTTTTGGCGATTATTGGTTGCAACAACAGGGCTCTTTATTGCTTCAGGTTCCCAGCGTTGTGATACCAACAGAATGTAATTATATTGTTAATCGTGATCACTCTGAATTCAGTCGGCTACATATAGGCGACATCCAACCCTTACCCATTGATCCAAGATTGTTCGAAGTGTAGCAAACCAGAGCCTATAGTCGTTCTCTATATAATTGAAGCATCTTCAAGTTTTGCTAAAGCCGCCTCTGTTAAAAATGAGCTTCTGCTTTTATATAACTTAGCTCGCACTAGCTTGTCTATTTTGCTGGTTACAATTAGGGGCAGGGTGACATTTTCTTTGTGTGTTTTGCCGCAAAACTGTTTTACGTCAACGTTGGTATAAGCCCAGGTAGCGCCTGCAAAATCAGGGTTGCCAACATGGTCTGCCACCTCCTTAGCCAACGGAATGTCTTGGTCATCTTCTGCCATGGGTTCTAAATGGAATTCGATGGATTTTTCTGCCAATGAGATAGCTTTATCTAATGTGTCGCCAGCTGAAAAACAACCAGCGACATCTGGCACGGAAACGCCATAGGCTGAATCCTTGTCTTTATCGTGATGTATGGCAATGGGGTAGCGCATATTGTTTATAGTCTTTAAGTGGTTACTAATAAGTATAACTCTAGGGTTGTAAACCATCAAATTGTGAATGATACGTGGGCTCGTTTGTTGTTCAATGATAAACCCTTCGTAATTTAGTCATTGATCGAATTGAACCAATTGCTATGATGGGTAGTTGCCCACAAATGTGTGCCCTTTGTGGCTAAACCTTATGATATAATAACCAAGTTCATTACTAGGTTATTATATTGCCCATGGCTAATCCCGTCCAAAAGTCTGATATGTCAGACTATCTTACACCCGAAAAACGCCTATTCGATTACCCAAAATATTGGGCCGAGTGCTTTGGTCCTGCACCATTCTTGCCCATGTCACGGGCAGAAATGGATACTCTTGGTTGGGATAGCTGTGACGTTATTCTGGTAACTGGGGATGCTTATGTAGACCATCCAAGTTTTGGTATGGCGATTATTGGTCGCTTGCTGGAAGCGCAAGGTTTTCGCGTGGGTATTATTGCTCAGCCGGACTGGAAAGACGTGAATGCCTTTAAAGCCCTAGGCAAACCCAATCTATATTTTGGCGTCACGGCGGGCAACATGGACTCCATGATCAATCGCTATACGGCAGACCGCCGTTTGCGCCATGATGATGCTTACACCCCAGGTAACGTGGGAGGCAAGCGTCCAGACCGAGCTACCTTGGTTTATACCCAATGTTGTAAGCAAGCCTTTAAGGGGGTGCCGGTGGTAATTGGTGGCATTGAGGCCAGTTTGCGCCGTATTGCGCACTATGATTATTGGTCCGAGAAGGTTCGTCGTTCCATGTTAGTGGAAACTAAGGCTGACATGTTGCTGTTTGGCAACGCCGAACGGCCACTAGTGGAGTTGACTCAACGCATGGCTGCTGGTGAAAAAATTGGCGATATGCAGGATATTCTTGGTACCGCCATATTGGTTAAGCAGCCTTTGCCAGGCTGGCGTGGTAAGGATTCTACGGAGTTGGATTCGCCCGGGCACATCGACCCCATTACCAGCCCTTACACCGATACCACAACCAGCAATAATGGCGCAGATTGCGCAGCCAATTCGAGCGCCAAACCGGTGGTGTCTACTGTGGATCCGGCGGATGAAATAAAAAGTCTTGTCATTAAGCCTATGACGGCCTATGAACCTGTCAAAGGCAAACCATGGCACATGACCTATGCCAAGCTACCCAATTTTGAAACGGTTAAATCTGACCCTATCATGTATGCCCACGCTAGCCGTGTTATGCATCACGAGACCAACCCCGGTTGTGCCAGGGCCCTGTACCAACAACATGGCCCCGTCGGTTTATGGGTAAACCCACCAGCCATGCCATTGGACATGGAAGAAATGGACTATGTGTTTGCCCAGCCATACGCCCGTGTGCCGCACCCAGTCTATGGCGAGGAAAAAATTCCAGCCTATGACATGATCCGTTTTTCGGTGAACATCATGCGTGGTTGCTTTGGTGGTTGTAGCTTCTGTTCTATTACCGAGCACGAAGGACGCATTATTCAAAACCGCTCTGAAGATTCCATTATTCGTGAAGTCGAAGACATGCGTGACAAGGTACCAGGCTTTACTGGCGTGGTGTCAGATTTAGGTGGCCCCACGGCCAATATGTACCGCTTGCATTGCAAGGATCCTAAGGTAGAGGCCACCTGTCGACTTGCTTCCTGTGTGCATCCAGATATTTGCGAATACATGGGCACCGATCATAAACCGCTAATTTCTTTATACCGCCGGGCCCGCGCTTTACCGGGTATCAAAAAGGTACTGATTGCCTCGGGCTTACGTTATGACTTGGCCATTCGCGACCCAGAATATGTGAAAGAGCTAGTGTCTCATCACGTCGGTGGCTATTTAAAGATTGCCCCAGAGCATACCGAAGACCAGCCCTTGAGCTATATGCTCAAACCCGGTATGGGCAGCTACAACAAGTTTCAGCGCATGTTTGAGAAGTATTCTAAGGAAGCGGGCAAAGAACAGTATTTGATTCCCTACTTTATCAGTGCCCACCCAGGTACTCGTGATATTGACATGGTGAACTTGGCACTGTGGTTAAAGAAGAACAAGTTCCGCTTGGATCAAGTGCAAAATTTCTATCCATCACCTATGTGTAATGCCACTACTATGTATTACACAGAGCGTAATCCGTTGAAGAAGGTTACCCGTGATAGCGAGCGTGTGAGCATTCCTCGTGGTATTCGCCAACGCCGTTTGCACAAGGCTATTTTGCGTTACCATGATCCGAAGAACTGGGATTATATCCGCGAAGCCCTAAAGGAAATGGGTTTGCACAAGCTTATAGGTAAAGGCCCTGAATGCTTGGTGCCAGCGCCTAACTTGAGCGATCGGCGCCAAGCCACTGGCACCAGTAAAGGTAAGCGCCCGCAACGGGCTGCCAAAGGCAAGCAAGGGGCTACACGCTTCACTAGCCCTAAAGCCCAAAAAATGCCGGGTACTAACAGTAAGCGTCGTCGTTAATATATAGGGTCTGGCTTTTTTGCGCAGCAAAAGTGCCTGCCCGTAAACCTGCCTGAAGGGACAGGCACTTTTTACCCGCTACGCGGCTAAAGAAGAGCCAGTCCCCACACCGTACAGTACAAACACACGGGGGCTGGCTTTTTTGCGCAGCAAAAGTGCCTGCCCGTAAACCTGCCTGAAGGGACAGGCACTTTTTACCCGCTACGCGGTTAAAGAAGAGCCAGTCCCCACACCGTACACTACAAACACACGGGGACAGGCTTTTTTGCGCAGCAAAAGTGCCCGCCCGTAAACCTGCCTGAAGGGACAGGCACTTTTTACCCGCTACGCGGTTAAAGAAGAGCCAGTCCCCACACCGTACACTACAAACACACTGGGACAGGCTTTTTTGCGCAGCAAAAGTGCCCGCCCGTAATCCTGCCTGAAGGGGCAGGCACTTTTTACCCGCTACGCGGTTAAAGAAGAACCAGTCCCCACACCGTACAGTACAAACACACGGGGACTGGCTTTTTTGCGCAGCAAAAGTGCCTGTCCCTTAACTTCCAGTCCCCCAATTGTGGTGTTATGCTACACTCAAAAGCGCCTTTAAGACCCATGATTTGAGCAGAGGTGAGCATGCAAACCAATCAATTACCTTATGTCGACTGGCAGGATTGCCCAACGGATTGCTGTCCACGCTTCCACCCTGAGTTGTGGCAGGATGAAACCTTACATCTTGAAGACATGTTGTTTGTCAAAGCGACCGTGCGTACTGCATTTCACATACCGCTTAACATGGGTGGTGTTTTTGAAAGAGTGATGGCGGCTATCGATAAAGCCGGCGCCAAGCATGATGATACATACTTAACGCTTTCATACGATCCTTCACTATGGCGTTCTGAGCATTATATGGCGGTTACTAAAGACGTACCAGGCGAGGAGATGGTGCGTTTGAGTGGTGATTTCATTACCCAAGTAAATGAAGGGCCTTACAGTCAGATGGGTAAATGGGCTCAAGCTTTGGCTGATTTTGTGAAGCAAAAAGGTATGACTATGGTGAAGCCCTATTTCTTTTATTCCACCTGTCCAAAATGTGCTAAGCATTACGGCAAAAACTATGTTGTTGGGGTAGCTCAAGTTAAGCAACTTTAAGCCAATAACTAGTCCACTTGTGCTATGTTTATTACCTGAGTAAATATCATGGCTGAATAGGGTGTATTAGGTGAAACTAGTTATCGGTAACAAAAAGTATTCGTCTTGGTCCATGCGACCTTGGATCGCTATGCGGCACTTTGGGATAGAGTTTGATGAAGTGCAGCTGGGGCTGTTTAGTGATACTTGGGCAGATGATATTGCCCAATATGATAGCCGCACAGTGCCTGTCTTAGTTGATGAACAGTTGGGCAGCATTACTGATAGTTTGGCTATTCTAGAAACCCTCGCCGATTTTTTTCCTCATATGTGGCCTAATCGCGCTAAGCTTAGAGCTAAGGCGCGTAGTGCTTGTGCCCAGATGCATAGTGGTTTTATGGCTATGCGTAGTGAAATGCCCATGAATTGCAGTGCTTACCGGCGTCAGCTGGATATCAGTGATGCTTGTGCTGCGGATGTAATGGCTGTTCAAGCCTTGTGGCAGCAATGTCGAGACCTAACTAGCGAAATGGAAGTGCCGGATGAAGGCTTTCTATTTGGCGAGTTCTCCATTGCCGATGCATTTTTTGCACCTGTGGTGATACGCCTAAATGCTTATGCCGTATCGACTAGTGAGCCTACTCAAGCCTATATGCAAACTATGTTGGCTAATCCTGCTATCGCTGCTTGGGTGGCAGAGGGGCAGGCCGAAACGGTGATTCTTGCTGAAGATGAGGCTGGTCACTGATATGCAAACTCTACACGATAGAGCACGCCGATTTCAGCAGCTACATGAAGCCGATGAAACCTTCATTATGGCCAATGCCTGGAATGCTGGCAGTGCGGCTATTTTGGAGGAAGCAGGCATTGCTGCCATTGGTACCACTAGTGCTGGTGTTGCCTATGCTCGCGCTGTACCTGACTATGAAGGTTGTGTGGACTTGGGTACTGCCTTAGCGGCGACCCGATGCATTGCTCATGCCGTACAGCTGCCTGTGAGTATGGATGCTGAAAATGGCTATGGGCATAGTCCAGAAGTCGTGTTTAGCAATATGCAACGTATCGCCGCCACAGGTGTTGTTGGCGCCAGTATAGAGGATTACTGCGGTGATCCCGATAATCCCTTGTATGACATAGAGCAAGCCGTAGAGCGTATTAAGAGCGCCAAACAGGCAACTGCTGATTTGGACTATCCGTTTATGTTAACGGCTAGGGCAGAATGCTATCTAACGGGGCATGAAAAGCCTTTTGCTGAAGCGGTCGAACGAGTGAATCGCTATCGCGAAGCGGGTGCCGGTTGTTTGTTTGTACCGGGCATATCAGACTTAGCCACCATTGCTGAGCTAGTAAAAGAGGTGGATGGACCCGTAAGCGTAGTGATGGGGTTGGTGGGTACGCCTATATCTTTAGCCGAGCTACAAGATGTGGGTGTGTCACGTATTAGTATTGGTGGTTCATTAGCTAGGGCCACCCTAGGCTTGGTGCGCAATGCTGCACAAGAGATGCTGCAGCATGGTACCTTTAGTTTTGCTGAGCAGCAGATAGTCGACCAAGAATTATGTAAGTTATTTGCCAATCGCAAGTAACATGTTAAGAAAAAGAGTAATAGGTAATGAGTGAGTTTGCAGTTACCCCCAAACCACCGTATTACGCGGTGATTTTTGCTTCTACTATGACCGGAGATGATGGGGATGGCTATGGCCAGATGGCCGACCGCATGGTTGCTTTGGCGCAGGAACAAGATGGTTATTTAGGTGTTGATTCTGCCCGTGAAGACATAGGTATTACCGTGTCTTATTGGCGTGATGAAGTAGCCATTAAGGCTTGGAAACAGCAGGTGGATCATGTGGAAGCGCGAGAGCAGGGTAGAGCCAAGTGGTACGGTAGCTATAGCTTGCGTATTGCTAAAGTGGAGCGGGCTTATACTTGGGAAGTGTAGGGGGCTGGCTCTTGTTTAGTTGCGTAGCGGCTAAAAAGTGCCTGTCCCTTTATTGCTTTTTATCACTAGGCTATTAATCGTCAGGCATTAAAAAAGGGGACAGGCACTTTCTCTTCGAGAAAAAGCCAGTCCCCTTTTATTAGGCGAGTGCCTTAAGCGTAAGTCACTTTAGCTTCTTTACGACGACGGTGTAACACAGGCTCTGTGTAACCGCTTGGCTGGGTAGCGCCTTCAAATACTAATTCTAGAGCAGCTTGGTAGCCGACACTGGATTCAAAGTTAGGTGCCATTTTGCGGTAAGTCGGGTCACCAGCGTTCTGTTCATCTACCAATACGGCCATGCGCTGCATGCTAGCAACAACCATTTGACGGGTGCAGATGCCATGGGCCAACCAGTTGGCCAAAGCTTGGGCAGAGATGCGCAAGGTAGCACGGTCTTCCATCAAGCCAACCTGGTTGATATCAGGTACCTTAGAGCAGCCTACGCCAGCTTCAACCCAACGAATAACGTAGCCAAGGATACCTTGGCAGTTGTTATCCAGTTCGCGCGTGATTTGTTCGCTACTTAGCTCAGTGCCAGCAGGCAGCAAAGGAATCTGTAGCAACTTATCTTGGTCGGCTGTTAGGCTTTGCTTTAGTTCTTCCTGACGTTCTTGTACTAGTAGGTCATGATAATGTAAAGCATGCAAAGTGGCGCCGGTAGGGGAAGGAACCCATGCGGTGTTGGCGCCAGCCATTGGATGGCCAATCTTCACTTCCATCATCTCGGCCATGCAATCGGGCTTGGCCCACATGCCTTTACCGATTTGCGCACGCCCTTGTAGGCCACATTGCAAACCAACAAGTACGTTGTTGTCTTCGTAGGTGTTAATCCAAGCTTCTTGCTTCATGTCGCCCTTGGCCACCATTGGGCCTGCGCTCATGGAGGTATGAATCTCGTCACCAGTACGGTCCAAAAAGCCGGTGTTGATAAAGGCAACACGCTCGCTAGCGGCAGCAATACAGGCTTTTAGGTTTACCGAAGTACGGCGCTCTTCGTCCATGATGCCTACTTTTAAGGTGTTCTTTGGCAGGCCTAGTAGTTCTTCGATGCGGGTGAATAGGTCAACGGTGAAGGCGACTTCTTCTGGGCCGTGCATCTTTGGCTTAACGATATACATGCTGCCTTGGCGGCTGTTACTAATGCCATTGCTGTTGCCGTTTAGGTCATGCATGGAGCAAAGGGTAGTGAATAAGCCGTCCATAATGCCTTCAGGTGCTTCTTCACCTTGTGCATTAAGGATGGCATCGTTGGTCATTAGATGACCTACGTTACGCACAAATAGCAGTGCGCGACCGTGTAGAGCGAAAGTCTCACCGTGACGATCGGTGTATTCACGGTCGGCATTCAGAGAACGAGTGACAGTCTTGCCACCCTTATTCATGCTAACGCTCAAATCACCTTTCATTAAGCCCAGCCAGTTGCGGTAAACCAAGGCTTTATCTTCGGCATCAACGGCAGCAACGGAGTCTTCGCAGTCCATGATGGTAGAAACAGCCGATTCCATTAAGATGTCAGCAATACCCGCCATATCTTGCTTGCCCACAGGAATGTCACGATTGATGACAAGTTCTACGTGTAGGTTGTTGTGCTTCAACAGCATGGCTGTTGGGTTGTCAGCGTCACCACGGTAACCTGCAAATAGCTTCGGCGTTGCCATCATGGTGGCGTGGCCATTTTCTAAGGTAGCAATAAGGCTGCCGTTGGCAGTGCTATAAGCCATTACTTGGCCGTGACAACCGTGCATAAGCGGGAAGTGCTTATCAAGGAATTCTTTACCAAAGGCAATAACTTGAGCACCGCGCTTAGGGTCGTAACCTTTACCTTGGGCTTGGCCAGGAAGGGCATCGGTGCCATACAAAGCATCGTAAAGGCTGCCCCAGCGTGCGTTGGCGGCGTTCAAAGCGTAGCGGGCGTTGTTCACGGGTACCACAAGTTGTGGGCCAGCAATGGTAGAGATTTCTTCGTCTACGTTAGCCGTTGTGGCTTGTACTTGGGCTGGTGCTTCTACTAAATAACCAACTTCTTGCAGCATGGCTTTGTAGCTGTTGGCGTCGGCACTTGGGTTGTTTTCGTGCCAGTTGCTGATCTTGGCTTGCAAGTCGGCGCGCTTGGCCAGCAAGGCTTGATTACGTGGCTGAAACTCTTCTAGCAGGGTGGCCATGGCTTGCCATACTTGGTCGGCACTGATGTCTAGGCCTGGCAAGATTTCGTTGACCACCATGTCATGTAGTTGGTTGTCGATGGCTAGGTTAGCTTGGGAAATGCGGTTGCTCATGGGGTTTCCTCTTTCTTTCCTGTTTTGCTAGAAACGTAAGTTTCGTAAAGTACACAAATGGATTGTATAGGAAATAAATAGAGGAGCAATGGTAGAAAGGGCGAAACTCAGCAATGGTTATTATTTATTGCGTGAATACGATGCCTTTGTAGGTATTAGTGAGGATTATTTTGGAGTGGGTCGAAATTTATTCCGACAAGTCGGGTTGAAATCAACGTGTCGGAATAAATTTCTGTCTGCTTTGTCGGAATGAATTCCGACCTACACGGAGCCGTCAATCTCGCGGGCAATCTCCGTAATCAAACCACGCATCCAGCGATGGGCTGGGTTGTGCTGTAGCAATGGACTCCAGGCCATGGTGAGGGCCATTTCTGGAATATCAAAAGGTGCTTCTTTTACGACAAGCTCGTCTGTAGGTACAGGCAACAGGGTAGCTTTGAACGGAATGGTCACAATCAAATCTTTTTGCGTAGCTAGCTGCATGGCGGCTTGATAATGGCGAGTAAACACACGGATATTACGCGTCTTGCCAAGTTCAGATAAGGCATTGTCGACCCAGCCGCGACGTTGCACATCCTTAGGGTTCATGCCTACGCCTGCGCCCATGCCGGTTTTGTTAACCCAAATATGGTGAGCTTGTAGATAAGTATCTAGGTTGAAATTATCAACAATCGGATTGTCTTTGCTCACTAGGCAAACAAAACGGTCACGCCATAGGGTCTTTTGGTGAAAAGACTGGGGCATGGAGTCGAAACGGTTGATCACCATGTCCACTTTGCCTTGCTCAACGTCGTAAAAATCAACGTCAGAAGGGGTCATGATATCTAGGCTGATGCCTGGTGCTTCTTTGCGTAGACGTTCTACTAGCGGTGGTATTAGGGTTGGTTCAGCATAGTCACTGGCCATGATGCGAAAGACACGATCAGAGGTCATGGCGTCAAAATCAGCTTGTGGTTGTACCGCCTTATCGATGGTGGCCAATACTTCACGAATGGTGGGTTGCAATTCTTGCGCACGTTCTGTCGGCGTCATGCCATCACTGGTGCGAATAAGTAAAGGATCTTCAAATACTTCTCGAAGTCTGCGCAGGCCATTACTCATGGCTGGTTGGCTTAGGCCAAGTTGATTGGCGGCTTTGGTAACGTTGCGCTCTTTTAAGAGGGCATCAAGATATACCAGTAGGTTTAGGTCGACGCGATCCACGCTCATGCTTTTAAATCCTTGTTTTAGCTGACAAGTGGCATTCATTATATGGATAGCTGCTATTAAATCAATAAATTTTGGGAATTATTCAGGAGGAAAATACCCTTGTTTTTTGTAGTCTAATTACAAATGTGATCATTTTGGGTGCAGGGTTGGGTGGTTAGTATATATAAAACAATAGGTTACGTTCTGTAAAAGAGTTGAAAAACCATCTTTTTTAGTCTGATAGGACGTGTTAATCATAGGTATGATATAAACGCTGTGAATGGCAGTAATAATTTTTATAGTATTTATTTATAATATTAAGGAGCCTAGACTGCAGTTATTGCTGATGAGCAGCAACTACAACAATTAACTGATTAATGAGGAATGACCATGTCTCAATATCAAGACGATATTCAAGCTCTAGCTTCTGTGAAAGCTGCCAATGGCTCAGCTTGGGATGCAATCAACCCAGAATCTGCTGCCCGTATGCGTGCTCAGAACAAATTCAAAACTGGCCTAGACATCGCTCAGTACACTGCAGACATCATGCGTGCTGACATGGCTGCATTCGACGAAGACAAGACTAAGTACACTCAATCTTTGGGTTGCTGGCATGGTTTTGTAGGTCAGCAGAAGCTGATCTCTATCAAGAAGCACTTCGGTGGCAAAACTGATCGTCGTTACTTGTACCTTTCTGGTTGGATGGTTGCTGCGCTACGTTCTGACTTTGGTCCTCTTCCTGACCAATCTATGCACGAAAAAACTTCTGTAGCTAGCCTAGTAGAAGAACTATACACTTTCCTACGTCAAGCTGACGCTCGTGAACTAGGCGGTTTGTTCCGTCAACTAGACGCTGCTCGTTTAGCTGGTGACGCTGCTCTTGAAGCTAATGTTCAAGATCAAATCGACAACCACGTAACTCACGTTGTACCAATCGTTGCTGACATCGATGCTGGTTTCGGTAACGCTGAAGCGACTTACCTAATGGCTAAGCAGATGATCGAAGCGGGTGCATGTGCCCTACAGATCGAAAACCAAGTAGCTGATGAAAAGCAATGTGGTCACCAGGATGGCAAGGTAACGGTACCTCACGCTGACTTCCACGCTAAGATCCGCGCCCTACGTTATGCATTCCTTGAGCTAGGTATCGACAACGGTGTTATCGTTGCGCGTACTGACTCTGAAGGCGCTGGTCTTACTAAAGAGATCGCTGTTGTTAACGAGCCAGGCGATTCTGGTGACATCTACAACTCTTACCTAGACGTTGAAGAAATTGACGTAGCTGACATGGGTGAGGGCGATGTTGTCTTTAACCGTGGTGGTAAGCTAGTACGTCCTAAGCGTCTACCTTCTGGTCTATACCAGTTCCGTCAAGGTACTGGCCATGAGCGCTGTGTATTTGATTGCATTGGCGCTATCAATGCCGGTGCTGACTTGCTTTGGATCGAAACTGCTGTACCTACAGTACACGAAATCAAAGGCATGATGGACGACGTACGTAAAGTACACCCAGATGCGAAGCTTGTTTATAACAACTCTCCATCTTTCAACTGGACTTTGAACTTCCGCCAGCAGACTTTTGATGCTTGGGCTGCTGAAGGTAAGGACGTTTCTGCTTACGACCGTGCTACCCTAATGAGCGCTGAATACGATGATTCTGAACTATCTGCTGTAGCTGACGAACGTACCCGTACTTTCCAAGCTGATACTGCCCGTGAAGCCAACGTATTCCACCACTTGATCACTCTGCCTACGTACCACACTACGGCCTTGTCTGTAGACAACCTAGCCAAAGAGTACTTCGGTGAGCAAGCGATGCTTGGTTACGTTAAGAACGTACAGCGTGAAGAGATCCGTCAAGGTATCGCTTGTGTTAAGCACCAGAACATGTCTGGTTCTGACATGGGTGATGACCACAAAGAATACTTTGCTGGCGAAAACGCTCTTAAAGCTGGTGGTGCGAAGAACACTTCCAACCAGTTCGGCTAAGACTGTTCTCTTAGTGGTTAATCCGTGTGATTATCCACTTTGAATAAAAAAAGCGGCCCTTGTTCTAAGGTGCCGCTTTTTTTATGTACAGGATATACGCTAAAATTAAAGCCGCTATCCATTGCCAACTGATTAAGTGATTTTGACTATGACTACACCGACTGTTTTTCAAGATGCCAAAGACCTATTAACCGATCAGGGTTTTGCTACTAGTAATACCTGGTATCACGGTACCTCATCGGCCTTAGTGGACTCAATTAAAGAGCAAGGGCTAAAGCGTTCTGGGGATCAAGCGCTAAATGCTGCTGCCGTGCAAACCATGAAAACCATCGGCAATAACTATACTGAATCTGTTGAGCCTGTGTTTTTAACCCAAAGCAAAGAGCTGGCCTATTATTGGGCAGAGCAAACCGTTAGAAACCGCAGTGTCAGAATTGAAGGGGACGAACAGCCTGTTGTCATTAGCGTAAATCTACCCGCTGAATTGAACAGTCGCGTGCAGCCAGATGTTGGCGCAGCAAGCCTGTTGTTAGTTCAAGAGGGCGAACAGTTTATGGCAGTTTTGGCAGCCATCTACTTGGCCAATGGTTTTGCGGCACCTGATATCAATCTAATGACTGCAGACCGTCTAGAGTATTTGGACAAACTAGGTATGGCTTATTATGATGCAGATATAGACGCTTCGCTGCTAGGCGCTCTATAGCCTTCCTAAATTTGTCATAACAGCACTTCAATTTCTTCTTCTACAGATCGGACTTTGGCCTGAGCGACAGCTATGTTTTATCTGTTAAAACCTGTACCATTTACTAAGTTTTCAGTATTCATAGAGAAACACTTATGTCACCGGAATCACAAGTTCAATTAGACGAGGCTTTGGACAATGCGATTGATGCTTGGTTGTTGGAGCGTCAGCAGCTATTAAGTCAGTTTGTCGCCTTGCCACAGATGAGTATTGAAGGTGGTGTTTTAACCGCCATTCATGAGCTGTGCGAGACCTTAGTGGATTACACTTCTCAAGGTCACTTTCGTGTCTATGAACAGTTGTTACAAATTATTATAGAGCGAGACCCTCGCCGTAAAGACCAGCTGCATGACTTGTTAAGCCAAATTCACGACACCACGGATCGTATCGTGGTGTTTGATGACGAATATGGTTCTGTAGAAAAACTTACTATCCAAGATGTTGGCCACTTTACCGGTCGTTTGTCTAAGTTGGGTGAGGCTTTAACTGAACGCTTTAATCGTGAAGACGAATTAATGGCGTTGGTGGAAGGTGGTCCGGCTAGCAAAATGCATTAACTAAGAGATATTCCATTGAGTGCATTTAACAGCATCGGCATTATTGGTCGTTTACATAGCCAGACAGTTATTGAGACCATAGGGCGCATCATCGACTTTTTGCGTCCCCTAGGCCACGAAGTGGTTGTGCACCATGCCGTGGCAGCCAGTATCCCAGACTACCAAGGCCGTACCGGTCGTCGCCAAGATATTGGTGAGCAATGTGATTTAGCAATTGTTGTGGGTGGCGACGGTAGCATGCTAGCAGCCGCCCGTGAGCTAGCCGTGCATGACGTGCCGGTAATTGGCGTTAACCGGGGCAAACTAGGCTTCCTCACAGATATTTCCCCAGAGGAAGTGGAGCAGTGCTTGGCCCAAGTGTTTGCCGGTGAATACGAAGCGTCTAGCCGCTTTATGTTGTCGGCTAAAGTCATGCGTAATGGTGAAGAAGTAGCCCGCGGTAGTGGTCTTAATGACATTGTATTACACCCAGGCCAGTCGGCGCGTATGTTGGCTTATGATTTGGCCATCGATGGCCGTCCTGTTTATGCGGATCGTGCCGATGGTTTGATCATTGCCACACCAACAGGTTCCACGGCCTATGCTTTGTCCGCCGGCGGACCTATCATGCACCCCAGTATCGATGCGATTGCCTTGGTACCTATGCACCCCCATAACTTGAGCAGCCGCCCATTAGTGGTTTCTGCCGATGCCGAGTTGGCGATACACCTAGGTCGAGATAACCAAACACAGCCGGTACTTAGTTTTGATGGGCAGGTTCACGTAGCCTGTGAGCATGGCGATAGTATTCTTATTCAACGTCATCAGGCTCGCTTAAAAGTACTGCATCCAACAGGCCACTATTTTTATGAGCGCTGTCGCTCCAAACTAGGCTGGCACGCTCGTGTCACCGATATCTAATAAACACAAGCTTTGCCGATACTATGTTTCTAGTTATGTCTTTTCCGCTTCATGTTGACTTACTGCCTCTTGCCAAGGTGTTGTGGGCACGGGGTATCTCTCATCAGATACTCGAAAAGGGGAGCGAGCAACAACTGTGGTTAGTGCAGGCTGGGCAGGCATCAGAGACTCTTGAATTGTGCCAGCTAATGGCCCACGGGGAACTGCCAACGGTTGGTGCCAAAAGCAAAGGTCGTAATAAACTCAGAATCAGCTTGCTGGGCAATATGCTAGGTGCCCCCATTACTTCTGGCGTGTTGGTGATTACCTTGTTGTTGGCTCTGCTGACAGGTATGGGCGATGAACTAGTTTATATTGCTCCATTGAGCTTTTATACGATCATATTACAACCTGAGCCGCATTTGCTCTCCGGTTGGGAGCACCTTATTAGTGAACCTTGGCGTGTTTTAACACCCGTATGGCTGCACTTTGGTTGGTTGCATCTCGTCTTTAATAGCCTTTGGTGGTGGGACCTTGGGCGGCGTATAGAGCAACGCCAATCTAGCAGGCGTCTACTATGGTTATTTATTTTGATTGCCTTGCTTAGTAATGCTGCCCAAGCATGGGAAGGTGTGCATTTATTTGGTGGCTTGTCAGGCGTAATTTATGGCTTGTTGGGCTACATTTGGTTGTATGACCGTTTACGTACCCCTGTATTCTTTTTGCCCCAAGGCATATTGATTTTTATGTTGATATGGCTGATTTTAGGCCTAACTAATGCGTTCTCTGCTTTGGGTATGGGTAATATGGCTAATATGGCTCATTTGGGCGGTTTGCTGGCAGGCTTGGCTTTGGCCTTTATTGTTGCCATGCTAGAATCTAGAAGGTCCCGCTAGTATTGATAGTAGCGATGTAGATATTAACATTTTTGTTACAAATAATGGATTGAGAGTTATGAACAAGATACCACTAATTGCTTTGCTAATCGCTGCTGGTATAGCTACTTTGGCACAAGCAGAAGAGCCTACTACGCGCACTGTTACCGAGCAATTCAAAGACTGGCGTTACGCCTGTGTTGAACAAGAAGACACCCATCGTTGTGAAATCGGTCAAGGCGCAGCCAATGATCAAGGTCAAATGGTTAGTCAGATCATTATCGGTAAAAACCCAGAAGGTAAGGCGCAAGTACAGTTGTTAGCGCCTTTGATGATGGATTTGAAAGCTGGCGTTAACGTACGAGTAGATAACAACAATGTCGCCGATATGGATTATCTTTTCTGTAATCAAGGAGCCTGTGTGGTAGCCGAGTTATTGGATGATGCTCTTGTGTCAGCCATGCAAGCCGGTACACAAATGCAGATTGACGTTGCTGCTATTAATGGCCAAACCATGACTGTTAATTACTCTTTGAGTGGCTTTAGTGCCGCTTATGCCCGTTTGATGGATTGATACTATGGAATACAACCAATTATTGGCGCAAATGACCCCAGAGTTATATGAGCGCTTAAAGCTAGCCACCGAACTAGGTAAATGGCCTGATGGGCGTGTTTTAACACCTGAGCAAAAGCAATCCTGTATGGAAGCTGTGCTGCGCTATCAAGCTATGCATTTGCCAGAAGAAGAACACTCAGGTTTTATCAAAGACAAGTGTAAATCCTCCGAACAAAAAACAGCGGATACCGCTCAGGTTATTAAGATCCACTAATGACTCTACTAGTACAAGGCCATCTGAGTAAGATGGCGACTTCTATCGCCGCCGTGCCACAAGCCCGTGTTGAATACAGCTTGCAGCTAGGTGATCAAAATATTGATATGAATGCTTTGATCGGTAAGACCATCCGTCTTGAGCATCTAGGCAAAATCAATTGCAGCCATTGTGGGCGAAGTACCAAGAAAAGCTACTCCCAAGGCTATTGCTACCCGTGTATGCAAAAACTACCTCAGTGTGATCTATGCATCATGAGCCCAGAGCGTTGTCATTACGATGCTGGTACTTGTCGTGATGCAAGTTGGGGCGAAGAATTTTGTATGCAGCCCCATGTAGTCTATCTGGCCAATTCTAGTGCACTTAAAGTTGGTATTACACGTATCAACCAAATGCCCACACGTTGGTTAGACCAAGGTGCTCTGCAAGCTGTGCCTATCATGCAAGTGGCAACCCGAAAGCTCTCAGGATTGGTGGAAACGGCCCTTAAAGGTTATGTTGCCGATAAGACCAATTGGCGCACTATGCTAAAAGGCGAAACAGTCGAGTTGGATCTGTTGGCCGAGCGTGATCGTTTGCGCGCCGAAGCAGCCGCACCTTTGGCCGCTTTACTCGCTATGGTCGATGATCAGGATTACACCTGGTTGGAGCATTCCCCAACCAGTATGCAGTACCCTGTGGAACAGTACCCAACTAAAATTGTTTCCCACAATCTCGATAAAGAACCCGTATTGGAAGATCAGTTGTTAGGCATCAAAGGCCAATATTTGATTTTTGCCAGCCGCGTTATCAATATCCGTAAATATTCTTCTTATTTGGTGCAGTTAAGCGCATGAGTGAACAAGCAAAAGTGATCCACCTGAAAGACTATCAGGTACCTAGCCATATTATTGATACCACCCACCTAGATGTACATATTGATGAATGCAATACACGAGTCACTAGTACTCTGAAGGTGCGTAAAAATCCTGCCAGTAACAGCACTAGTGCAGATTTGTTTTTGCATGGTGGTAAAATGTTGTCCTTGGTTAGTGTCGCAATTGATGGCGAACCACTTGCTGAAGATGCTTACCAACAGAAAACCACGGATTTATTGCTAACGGCTTGTCCTGAAGAGTTTGAGCTACAAACTGTGTGTTTGATTGAACCTCAGAACAATACTTCCCTAGAAGGTTTGTATAAGTCCGGTGGCATGTTCTGCACCCAGTGTGAAGCGGAAGGTTTTCGCAACATCACTTATTACCTAGATCGCCCAGATGCTATGTCGGTGTTTACCACGCGCATCAGTGCCCCTAAGGCTCAGTATCCTATTCTGTTAGCCAATGGTAACCCCATTGAACAGGGTGACGAAGCTGACGAACGCCACTTTGCTGTATGGCATGATCCATTCCCCAAGCCTGCCTACCTATTTGCTATGGTAGCCGGGGATTTGGTGCGCCATGCTGATAGCTTCACCACATACTCTGGCCGCGAAGTTGACCTGCATATTTTTGTTGAAGCCCATAATGCCCATAAGTGTGAGCACGCCATGGCGTCTCTAAAGCGTTCTATGCTGTGGGACGAAAAGGTTTACGGTCGCGAATATGACTTAGACTTGTTTATGATTGTGGCCGTTGATGATTTCAACATGGGCGCTATGGAGAACAAAGGTTTAAATATCTTTAACTCCGATTGTGTATTGGCCGACCCTAACACCACTACAGACTCTCAATTTGAGCGTATCGAAGGCATTGTCGGTCACGAATACTTTCACAACTGGTCGGGTAACCGCGTTACTTGTCGCGACTGGTTCCAGTTGAGCTTAAAAGAAGGCTTTACGGTATTCCGCGATGCGGAGTACACGGCGGACATGTATTCACGTACGGTAAAGCGTATAGACGATGTGACCTTGCTACGTACCGCACAGTTTGCCGAAGACGGTGGCCCAATGGCGCACCCAATTCGTCCTGAGTCCTATATTGAAATTAATAACTTCTACTCCGTTACCGTGTATGAAAAGGGTGCTGAAGTTGTGGGTATGATTCATACCTTGTTAGGCCCTGATTTGTTCCGCAAGGGTAGTGACTTGTACTTTGACCGTCATGATGGCCAAGCGGTTACTACAGAAGACTTTGTTGCGGCTATGGAAGACGCTAGTGGTGTTGACCTAACGCGCTTTAAGCGTTGGTATGGCCAAGCTGGTACGCCGACCTTATCTGTGCGTGATGAATATGATGCTCAAGCTAAAGAATATCGTTTGCATGTGCATCAAGCCACGCCGGCTACGCCAGAGTCTGATACTAAATTAGCTTTCCAAATTCCTTTGCGTATGTCTTTGTTGGATAGTGCGGGTAAGGCACTGTGTGTAGCTTGGCCTGAACAAGCTTCAGCTATTAACGCTGCCGGTACCGAAGCCGTAGTGTCCGTAATGGAAGATCAGCAGACTTATGTGTTTAGTGATATTGCTGAGCGTCCAGTGCCTTCCTTATTGCGCGGCTTCTCTGCACCAGTAAAGCTAGATTATCCTTATTCCCAAGCCCAATTGATGTTCTTGGCGCAGCATGATGATGACGGCTTTAACCGCTGGGAAGCGGTACAGCGTTTGTTGTTAAAGGCACTGCAGGATGTCATGGATGAAGAAACCATCGGTGATGCCGTTGATCAGTCTTTGTTAGACTTACTGGCAAGTCTTTTGACTAATACCCAACTGGATGCGGCAATGGTGGCGCGCTTGGTGTTGTTACCAAGTGAAGCCTATTTGGCCGAAATGCAGACAGAAGTCGATGTTGACCTGATCCATATTTGCCGTGAAACCGTGCGTGGATATATTGCCCAGAATCTGCAAACCGAACTAGAATCGTGTTATGCCCGTTGCCAAGATCAAGGTGCCTTCTCGCAAGACGATGATGCGATTGGTCGCCGTGCGTTGAAGAACGTAAGTATGTTGTACTTGTCCACCTTAGAAGACGAATCCCATTTGGTTTTGGCCCAAGCGCAATATGACGCGCAGGCCAACATGACGGATGTTAGCGCTGCCTTACAAACATTGATTGCTATGGACGATGATTCGGCTCAAGCTGCCTTAGACGACTTCTATGGCCGTTGGCAGCAAGATGCACAGGTTGTCGACCAGTGGTTTGCTTTGCAGTCTGGCGCTAATCAAGCAGGACGTATCGAGCAGGTTAAAGGCTTATTAGAGCACGCAGCCTTTGACATTAAAAATCCCAACAAGGT
>CALKFY010000111.1 GCA_938084925.1 uncultured Pseudomonadales bacterium | reverse complement strand
ATTCGTTATTGGTTCATGTAGGATGCGCTCCGCTAACCCCCAGTGGTGCCCGTTGGCTTTGAGGATGTCGTGAATAGTAAGCAATAGAGCTAGTTTTTCAGGCTTCCTCAGTACCCATAAATAGGCGCTCTTTACTTCCTCTGGAGATGGGTTGCATGCATGAGCAATCTTGCCGAATCTGTTGATTTTTAAATACTCCGCACGCATGTTATGTGCAGTGCATGCTTTGGCTATCTCGTCGGGTTTTACGTGCACCCATTGGTTTATGAAACGCTCGTATACACAGCCCCTAGAGTCGCCATTGGTTCCATAACACAATCGGATTATTGCGCCTAAAAGGGCATTCCGGTCATAAGTGTGTGCAACAGGGTTATCCTTGCATGGTGTAAACATAAGGTGGGCTCCGGTGTTTGTCGGAGCCAGTACGGCGGGATGTGTGGTATAATATTTGCGTGTTCCTCAAACACAAAACTTCTAGCCAGTGACGTTGCCCGCGTTACTGGCTTTTTAATGGACGGTATTAAGGAATTGGTCCGCAAGTGCGCTGTAGTCAATCTTGCGCTTTGCTGCCATTTTCTTAACGATTTGAAGGCGAGTTGCTTTTGGCAGATTAAGTTCTCGTGCCTTAACTATTTTGTTCACTTCATCGACAGGGTAGCCGATAATGCGTCCAAGTTCGTCATATTCAGGTGGTGGAATTTCTCCTTGATCTAGTAGGCGGTAGATGTGGGCTTTGCCACAGTCTAGAATATCTGGTAGCTGGTGGGGCTTATAAAAGCCAACTTGCGTTGAGGCGGTTTGTGTATTTTGCATAATAGACTCCTTAGGTACTTGCAAGAGTTATATTAGAGACTAACTTGTCTATTATGCAAAATGGTTTTCGAATAAATAAAGGGGTAGGATTTCGCCCTTTGTTTATTCCTTGTTAATCAAAGAGATGCGAGTATCTATGGTGGAATCGGATAGGTAGTCGTCTGTAATAAGAGTGTAAATTTTGCTAATAAGATCCCTGTCACGCTTTGGGCTCAGCTCTCTATTCATCGCTTTTTTACATGCGCGCAATATGTCGTCTCTTACTTCGTGTCGCGCTGATACAGGCGAAATTCGGCTGTTCTCTGTGAGGTAATCGTTGTATATGGCTACGGCTGCTTCCAGCGCATTTGTCGCCGCCTTAAGCTCAGCGCCTGCGCCAACATGGGTTTTGAATGTTCGAATTGTAGGCGGTGCGTTAACTATACCAACGTGATTGGCCCTGCTGGTCGCTAGCTCCCTAATTTTTTCAGCCACGCCAGTGAGATAGTCTTTAGTTTTCTTGATTTTCTTTAGGTCAAGATTATCAGCATCAGCACCAACCCCCTTTCCATTAGGGCCGTCAATGATGAGAATGCAGTGGTAGCGCTGGTTGAGGTGCCATAGGTCAGGTAGGAGTTTCGCCATGAGTTCAGTCGAGAAAGACTCACTAAGTAGGTCAATTAGCTCCTTTTTAACCTCTTCAACATCTTCGCTCATATTAGGCGCTCCTACGCTTTGAAAGGTTAATCACGTTATCGCCATCAGTGGTTGGTTTGCCTTGGCATCCATCCAGGTAATTGCTCCACCAGGCCATAGCAGCTCTTCGCACCTCTAGCAGATCGCGGGAGCGGACATAGGCTTTCCTTACTGATTGTTCTATCTCGTGAGCTAGTACAGATTCAACAAGGTCTGGGCTAAATAGCTTTTCTGGGAGCTGGTCAGCTTCTGCTGGCTTGATTGCTTCGCTCATCACGGTTGCGCCAAGCGATCTAAGGCCGTGTGGCACCAGCTTGTCTCGTCCTTTTGTCTTGCCGTCAAAGCCGCACGTTCTTAAGCATTTTGCTAATGTTCCATCTGACAGGATTCCGCCTTTTGCTTTTGACGGAAATAGATGATCATCATGACCAGATATTGACTTTATTTCGATAAGGATAGCTATCATCTGCGGTGACAATGGCACTAAATGGGGTCTGCGCATTTTCATTCGGTCGGCGGGGATGCTCCATAAGCCCGCACTGAAGTCGAATTCTGACCACTTAGCACCTCGGACTTCACCGCTTCGAACTAACGTGTGAAGTAATAACTTCGTGGCTAGTGGTACTAGTGGATTTGCGCGGCCACCGTTGCGGTTGGGATATTCATCAAGTTCGGCTAGTAATAATGGCAGTTGATCGGCTGGTATGGTGGGGCGGTGGGTCACAGCTGGTTTAGCCAGTTTGACCGACAGTCCGTCAGCGGCGTTGTATGAAACTAACTCATGGTCATGGCGGGCATGGTTCAAAACAGCCCATATGTCACGTAGGACACGGCTAGCAACGTCCAAATTTCCTGTGGCCTGTGCTCTCTCTATGGTTTTTCTTACTAGGCGGCTGTTAATCTCGGCTACAGGGGTTTTTCCTAATGTTGGTAGGCCGTATTGCTCAATACGCGTCCAAATCCGTTTCGCATGGTTTTCCGTCCAGTGGTTGCGTGAGCCTACAGTCTCAAGCTTCTTCTGGCTATATGTGGCTTCGTGCCAATCACGGGCGATTTTTTCAAAGGTTGCCGCTTGATGGGCGTTTTCCTTTGCTTTTTCCCCTCGTTGCATTACAGCTGGGTTTTTTCCTTGGGCAAGCTTGCCTTTAGCTTCTACTACAGCTTCACGAGCTTTACTTAGGGTAACTTGTGGGAACTTGCCGAGCTTCATAGTGAATTGAACTTTGCGGTATCGAAAGTCAAACCGCCAATATTTAAGACCCGAGCGGTTAATTTGCATCCTTAAGCCGCGAGTATCAGGAGAGGAGGGGTCGAGAGGGTCAAAGGCTGGGTTTCTGTCGCTGACAAAATAAACTTTGCCCGTGGGCTTTAAGGCAACGTACTGGGCTGTATGACTCAGTGGGCCGGATTTGGTTTCTTCGGTCATGGTAGGTTCCTCTGGTTGGCTACAATTATGCTGTTATATTTGGTACCACTAACCTTGTAGCAGCAATTGTATCAGCATTCGGGGGAGAGTTAAATGAGATTTGGATGAGATCGGTCAGAGATAATCAATATACGTTATGGCTGGCTTTGATAGTAATGGTGGGGGTTGTAAGGAATTTTAGGCATAAAAAAAGCCCCGTAGAACGGGGCTTTTTTACAATGTATGGTACCAGTGGGCGGACTCGAACCGCCACGCATTTCTGCAACGGATTTTGAATCCGTCGTGTATACCAATTTCACCACACTGGCACATTGAGGAGCGCATTATACTTGAATCCCTTGAGCGGTCAATGGTCGAGCCTTAATTTTATTGGATTTTTTGTATTTAGTTGCTCTGAGGTTGGCGCACCATAATCCAGTAGTGGTGTCGACAAGTGGGTTCGTAGGCTTGGTGTTTGGCAACAAAGCCTAAGCGGGCATAAAAACTCATATTGCGAGGAGTAAAAGTTTCGAGATAGCAGGCCTTGCCTTGTTGGTCGGCGAGCTCCAAGGTGGGGGTGAGTAGTTGTTGTCCTAGGCCACGGCCTTGTAGCTTGGGATTGACGCCTAAGATGGAGAGGTACCAAGTTTCTTCGTTGATCACGTGCTCGGATTGCTGATCCATAAAGCCAGAAATAGTTTGGTAGGTAGTTAGGCTGTTTTCACCCATTTGATTAAGTAAGAAGTCCTTTTTTGCTTGTGACTTCAATTCGCCTTGTTGTGTGTTTGTTGGCAAAGACCAGATAGCCGCCCCTTGATTTGGATCGTCACTTGTAATTAGTGCCCCATATTGCTGGGCCTCTTGCATGGAATAGTCCAAATAAGCATTCAATAATTCTAGGTTGTTGTTCGCAGAGACTTGCATGGTGCGATAAAACGCATCTTCGGCTAGCGCCATGCGGATGTTGTCTGTTGTTGCAGAAAATTTAGGAGCGAATGGCATATTAAGACTCTTGGTGTGCTTTAGCGGCAGAATTATAAGCTGAGTTTTTCATTCGAGCTAGTCAATAGGATTGATAATATAGTCGCTGGCATGGAGGTATTGATAGAAGCAAGTGTTGCATTAATCGCCTTGGTGGTTATTTACGCGGTTTTTAAGCGAGAATAGCGCACGAGCCAGCCTCCACTAATTGAGTGGGGATGCCCGCAATCATGCGGGCATTTGTTCTGACTTCAGCTTTTAATGTTATTTTCACCTCATTTACTTCTATTTGCTAGGCCTGTTTGTTAAAAAGGCCTGTGCCGAGGGCGCTATATTCGGTATCATTAGCCGTTTGTATAAACTCAAGTCGAACTACGCTGCAAACCATGCAAGTCTCTGATTTTTCCTTCCATCTGCCCGACCAATTAATTGCCCGTTTTCCTACCGAGGAGCGTACGGCTAGCCGTCTTATGCGTCTGCACGGTGATACGGGTCAGGTGGAGCATCAGCAGTTTTCTAATGTCTTGGATTTTTTGCAAGCGGGTGATCTGCTGGTACTGAACAATACCAAGGTGATTCCTGCGCGTTTGTATGGCACTAAGGAATCGGGTGGCAAGATAGAAGTACTTGTAGAACGTATGTTAGATGAGCGTAGTTTGCTTGCCCATGTACGCTCTAGTCGCTCGCCTAAGCCTGGTGCGCGTTTGTTGCTGGAAGGCGAAGTTTGGGCCACCATGGTGGCACGTCAAGGCGCTTTGTTTGAGCTACACCTGGAAGGCGATGAGTCCGTATTGGACGTATTGCAGCGTGTTGGTCATATGCCCTTGCCGCCTTATATTGACCGCCCCGATGAAACTGCCGACCGCGAACGTTACCAAACGGTGTTTGGTGAGCGCCATGGTGCCGTTGCTGCACCTACGGCGGGTCTGCATTTTGACGAGCCCATGTTGGCGGCTATTCGTGCCAAGGGTGTACGCACTATTACTATTACCTTGCATGTTGGTGCTGGTACTTTTCAACCGGTGAAGGTTGATCGTATTGAAGATCACCATATGCATGGTGAAATCATCGAAGTAAATGCCGATGTGGCCCAAGCAGTGAAAGACACTCGTGCTGGTGGCGGGCGCGTGGTTGCCGTGGGTACTACCTGTGTGCGAGCTTTGGAAAGCGCTAGTGCCGACGGTGAAATTGCCCCCTTTGCTGGCGAAACACATATTTTTATTTACCCTGGTTACCAGTTTCGCAGTGTGGATGCCTTGATCACCAATTTCCACCTGTCAGAATCTACCCTGTTAATGTTGGTGAGTGCCTTTGCGGGTCGTGATAACGTCATGGCCGCCTATGAGCAGGCAGTTGCCGAGCAATATCGATTTTTTAGTTATGGCGATGCCATGCTAGTCACGCCTGCTGCTTTGGAGCTGGGCGCTTTGAATGAGGAATTCAAATGAGCGAACAAACTACTCGTGAATGTTTTATGACGTTCGAAAAGCTCGGTCAGTCTGGTGCAGCCCGTCGTGGTCGTTTGACCTTCCCGCGCGGCACCATCGAAACCCCTTGTTTTATGCCTGTGGGTACCTATGGCACCGTGAAGGGTATGCTCCCTCGCGATATTGAAGCCACGGGTGCTGAGATTATCCTTGGTAATACCTTCCATCTTATGTTGCGTCCGGGTACGGAGATTATTAAGCAGCACGGTGACTTGCATGACTTTACGCAGTGGCAAAAGCCTATTTTGACCGACTCCGGTGGCTTTCAGGTATTTAGCTTGGGTGCTATGCGTAAAATTACGGAAGAAGGGGTGGCATTTCATTCCCCGGTAAATGGCGACAAGGTATTTATGTCACCGGAATCATCCATGCAAGTACAGAAAGACCTAGGTTCTGACGTAGTAATGATTTTTGATGAATGCACACCTTATCCAGCCACAGAAAAAGAAGCCGCCGATTCCATGCGCATGTCCTTGCGTTGGGCTCAGCGCAGTAAAGATGCCCATGGTGATAGCCCATCGGCCTTGTTTGGCATTATTCAAGGTGGCATGTATGAGCATTTGCGTGACGAGTCTTTAGCAGGGCTTAATGACATCGACTTTGATGGTATGGCTATTGGTGGCTTGTCCGTGGGTGAGCCGAAAGAAGACATGCTGCGTGTGCTGGGTCATTTGGCACCAAAAATGCCAGAAAATAAGCCGCGTTACTTGATGGGCGTTGGTCGTCCAGAAGATTTGGTAGAAGGCGTGCGCCGCGGTGTTGATATGTTTGACTGTGTTATGCCAACGCGCAATGCGCGCAACGGCCACTTATTTATTGCCGATGGTGTGGTAAAAATTCGTAACGCGGTGCACAAGACGGATATGGGTCCATTAGATCCTCATTGTGACTGCTACACTTGTAAAAACTTTTCTCGGTCTTATCTACATCACTTAGATAAGTGTAAAGAGATGTTGGGTGCCCAGCTAAATACTATCCATAACCTGCATTATTATCAGACACTCATGGCAGGATTGCGTGCGGCCTTGGATGCAGGTACATTGGAGGACTTTGTCACAGATTTTTATGGGCGTCGGGGTTTGCCGGTGCCTAGTTTAGATGCTGAAACGGCCAAATAAGCCTTTTTGGTGAACAAAAAATAAGTCCCGTAAGGGCAATTAACTTTAACTATGTTCGGAGACATTATGAGCTTCTTTATTGAAACAGCCGCCGCAGAATCAGCTGCACCAGCTGGTGGTGATCCAAGTTCTTTACTAATTATGATGGTCGTTTTTGCGGCTGTTTTCTACTTCATGATCTGGCGTCCACAAGCTAAGCGTACCAAGGATCATAAGAACTTAATGGAAGCCTTGTCAAAAGGCGACGAGATCGTAACTAACGGTGGCGTTGTTGGTAAGCTTGCTAAAGTAGGCGACGACTTTGTGACTGTGACTATCGCTGAAGGTGTGGACATGCACTTCCAGAAGGGCGCTATCGCGTCTGTGCTACCTAAGGGCACTATCAAGTCTATCTAGACCGTTTTTCAGTGTGTAACACTGATGATCTAGATAGTAGATCCGTCATTGCGTACCCAAAGCATTCACTTTGCTCATGGGGCAGGCTCAGCGTAGCGAAGCAATCTCGTTCAGTATTGGAGAGGTTGCCACGGTGCTGCGCATCTCGCCATGACGAATATCTAAGTATCTAGGTGGCTCGTGTTTTGGGCCTCAAAAAAATAATGAAAGGAATTTCCTGTGCTTAACCGTTATCCCTTGTGGAAAACCCTGTTAATCGTATTTGCTCTGGCTTTGGGTGGTTTGTATGCCCTGCCTAACTTGTACCCCGATGATTTGGCGGTACAGGTGTCTGGTGCAAGTAGCTCCACTCCTATTGATGATGCTGTGTTGGCACAGGCTAGTGAAGCCTTGGTTGCGGCCGGTCTTGTCAGTAAAGCCACTGAGCTGAATGACAAGAGTGCTTTGTTGCGCTTTACTGATTCTGATACTCAGTTGCGTGCCAAGGCGGTGATTGCCGATGCCTTGGGAGACGATTATGTCGCTGCTCTTAACTTGGCACCGACAACTCCACAATGGTTAACCAACGTTGGTGCCGGTCCTATGAAATTGGGCTTGGACCTACGTGGCGGTGTGCACTTCTTGTTAGAAGTGGATATGGTGCAGGCTGTGGCGCAACGTCTGGATGTGTATGTATCCGAAATCAAAGCCATGTTGCGTACTGAAAAACTGCGTTATCGCTCCGTAACTCACGAAGACGATGGTAGCTTGCGTATCAAGTTTGCCGATGCGCAAGTGCGTGATCAAGCGCGTAGCGAGCTTAAGTCTAGCTACAGTGAATTCCTCATGAATGCTGAGGATGATGATAAGGGTAGTTACCTAAACATCACCCTTAATGAATCTAGTGTGCGTGAAATTGAAGATTACGCGGTGAATCAAAACCTTACCACCTTGCGTAATCGTGTTAACGAGTTAGGTGTGGCCGAGCCATTAGTGCAGCGCCAAGGTCGTAATCGTATAGTGGTGCAGTTGCCGGGTATTCAGGACACGGCAGCAGCTAAGCGTGTATTGGGTGCCACCGCTAACTTGGAATTCCGCCTGGAAGCTAAGACAGGGGCTTCGTCTTTTAGCACCGAGAAGTACACCTTTCGAGCTAATCCAGCCCGTACTGCGGTACTGGAAAAAGACATTATCATTACCGGTAACAGTGTTTCTAACGCCCAATCTAATTTTGACGAAAACGGCATGCCGCAGGTTAACATCGATTTGGACGCCCAGGGCGGCAAATTGATGAACCGTGTCACACGTAATGCCGTTAAGCGTCGTATGGCGGTGATTTTTGTGGAACACAAGTCACGTCAAAAAGTAAAAGAAGTGGACGGAGAGCTGGTTAGCATCCGTGTGCCTTATGTAGAAAAGAGCATTATTTCTCTAGCGACTATTCAGACTGCTTTGGGTAATAGCTTCCGTATTACTGGCCTTGACGGTGCTGGTGAAGCTTCCGAGCTGGCCTTGCTGTTGCGCGCTGGTTCTTTGGCTGCACCTATCTACTTTGTCGAAGAGCGTACGGTAGGGCCAAGCTTAGGTCAGCAAAACATCGACCTAGGTGTTACCTCGGTGCAGATCGGTTTGGCCTTGGTGGTTATCTTTATGTTGGCCTTCTATAGTGTGTTTGGCGTAATTGCTAACATTGCTTTGGCTTTCAACTTGATGCTGGTGCTAGCGGTGATGTCGTTGCTAGGTGCCACCCTGACCTTGCCGGGTATTGCCGGTATCGTATTGACCGTGGGTATGGCAGTTGATGCCAATGTCTTGATCTTCTCGCGTATTAAAGAAGAACTGCGTAATGGTCTGTCACCGCAATCGGCTATACATGCTGGTTACGAGCGTGCCTTTACTACCATCTTTGATGCCAATATTACGACCTTGTTGGTGGCCTTAATCCTTTACGGAGTAGGCACAGGTTCGGTGAAAGGTTTTGCTGTTACCTTGTCCATCGGTATTATCACTTCCATGTTTACGGCCATTATGGTCAGCCGCGCTATGGTGAATGGCGTCTACGGCCGCCGTCGTCTGGATGACATTAAGATCTGGCCTTTAATGGGCAGCGATCGTAAAAGTGCAGACAAGTAGGGGAATGACATGAGTGATGTAAAAGTAATTAACTTTATGGCCCTGCGCAAAATCGCAGCGGCTATATCTATTGTCTTTGTACTGGCTGCCATGGCTTCCTTGGCCATTAACAAGCTGCAGTTTGGCTTGGACTTTACCGGCGGTACCTTGGTTGAAGTGGGCTACGATCAGGCACCTGATTTGGTTGCTGTGCGTGGCCAGCTGCAAAGCTCAGGCTTTGATGATGCCATAGTGCAAAACTTTGGTTCTGATCGTGACGTATTAGTACGCTTGGGCCAGGCCTTTAATGACAAGGTGGGCGAAGAAGTCTTGGCTGTGTTGCAGTCAGGTTCTGATGCCAGCATTGAGCTGCGTCGTAGTGAATACGTTGGTGCTCAAGTCGGTGAAGAGTTGACCGAACAAGGCGGTTTAGGCATGTTGTTAGCGCTAGCTATCGTTATGCTTTATGTGGCCTTCCGTTTCCAGTTGAAGTTCTCTGTAGGTGCCGTAGTGGCTTTGGCGCACGATGTGTTGATTGTGTTGGGTATATTCTCTATCTTGAAGCTAGACTTCGATTTGACCGTATTGGCAGCGATACTGGCAGTAATTGGTTATTCCCTAAATGATACCATTGTTGTGTCTGACCGTATTCGTGAGAACTTCCGTAAGCTGCGTAAAGGTACTTCCGAAGAAATTATCAACGAGTCCTTGTCGCAGACCCTAGGCCGTACCTTGGTGACGTCTATTACTACCATCTTGGTATTGTTGGCTTTGTTTATCTTTGGTGGTGAGTTGATTCATGGTTTTGCCTTTGCTTTGTTAATAGGCGTGGTTGTGGGTACTTATTCTTCTATCTACGTCGCTAGTAACGTATTACTTGCTTTGGGTGTGAGTCAGGAAGACTTGATGATTCAGCCTAAGGAAGAGTTTGTTGAAGGCGAAGGCTTTGAAGATCATCAAGGTGAAGGCTACCAGCCAAGTGCTAAGGACTTTGAAGAAGAGAAGTAAGCTGTTGCCCGGTGCTAATTAGTGGGACAGGCACTTTTTATCCGCTGCGCGGCTAAACAAGAGCCAGTCCCCTAATCATTATCGCATTGGGGGCTGGCTTTTTTGCGCAGCAAAAGTGCCTGTTCCCTGCAAGTCATCAGCACGTAAGTTACTGCTATTCTAACTGCAATAAAAAAGCCCCACTGAGTAATCTCAGTGGGGCTTTTTTGTGGGGACAGGCACTTTTTATCCGCTGCGCGGCTAAACAAGAGCCAGTCCCCTAATCCTTGCTGCATCGGGGACTGGCTTTTTTGCGCAGCAAAAGTGCCTGTCCCCTGCACTAGTGTTTAAGCGTTAACTGCTTTCAGCAAGTGCTTTAACAGCTTAGGGTTGGCGCAAACTAGTTCGCCGTTGTTAAGAGCATTACCGCCCTTAAAGTCGGCAACAAGGGCGCCGGCTTCTTGTACTAGTAGCAAACCTGCATCAACAGTTTCGTCTAGTTGGCTGTGCCATAGGCCATCCAAGCGACCGCTAGCTACGTGAGCTAAAGATAGGTTGTTGCCAAGCTGTGAATAAAGGTTGGCACCTTGGCTGAACAAATCGCGTTGGATAGCTTGGTTATGATCAAACTGACCCATAAGGTCGGTACTGTTGCTGCAACCACCGTGTAGCTGGCTGCCGGATACGTCTTTGCGCTTACTTACGCGAACACGGCGGCCGTTTAGCTGTGCACCACGGCCTTTGCTGGCACAGTATTCGTCGCCGTTGCTGCAGTTAAGAATAATTGAGTGAACTAGCTTGCCGTCTTCGTAGCAGGCCATAGTCACGCAGAATAGTGGTAGGCTAGTGGCGTATTGCTCTAGGCCATCGATAGCGTTAACACGCCATTGCTTATTGCTAGGCTCGTCAGGGGTGTTAATAGAACCCGAAAACAGGCCAATAACTTCGTGGTCTGGGTGGGCTTTGTGAATTTCGTATGCAATCGACTTTTCAGTATTTTGACATAGCTTGCGCAAATGGTCGTTTAGATCCTGGCCTTCGTCGTGGATCATATCTAGTCGCTCCATAGAACGTACAACTTGTTCGCTAGCATTGCGTGCAGCGCGTAGACCGATATTGATAATTGGCAGCATTGAAATTCACCTGGTTGTAAAAAGAACGAGTAGGTCGGACTTCAGTCCGACAAGGTTGAATTAACTACCTAGCTGCCGGACCAAAGTCCGACCTACATAAATTTGGCGGCTATTATAGCAAACATTAGTGCTATGATTACAGCATTAGGCGACAATTCAAGCAAATGGCGCTATGATGCGCGTCCCATGTGGGTTTGTTGTGTTTTTTTTGCTCCGTTTTTTAGCTAAAAGGTCTATTCATGCAGGACTTGTTGTCACGTATTCGTATCGTCTTGGTCAATACATCCCATCCCGGCAATATTGGTGGCGTTGCGCGCGCCATGAAAAACATGGGTTTATCCAAGCTGGTGCTGGTTGAGCCACAAGAATTTCCAAGCGACAAAGCCGACGCGCGCTCCTCTGGTGCTGTAGATTTATTAGAGAACGCCCAGGTAGTTAATACTTTGCCAGAAGCTGTGGCTGGTTGTGGTTTGGTAGTGGGCACTAGTGCTCGGTCAAGGCATATTCCTTGGCCTTTGATGACGCCTCGTCAAACGGCAACGCAAGCTTTGCAAGAAGCTTCTCAGCATGACGTGGCTTTGGTGTTTGGTCGTGAAGATCGAGGCCTTACCAACGAAGAATTGCATCAATGCAATTTTCATATGCATATTCCTACCAACGAAGATTTTAGTTCGTTGAATTTGGCAGCAGCGGTACAGGTGATTGCTTACGAACTACGTGTCGGTGCTATCGCTATGCAAGAGGCTGCAGAGGCTGGGACTGAAAGTGCTATAGAAAAGCCGCAGTGGGGTACGGATTGGGATATCGAATTAGCCAGTAATGATGAGCTGGAGCGTTTGTTTGAGCATATGCAGCAGACCTTGATAGATATTGAATTTTTAGACCCGGAGAACCCGCGGCAGTTAATGCCGCGTTTGCGTCGTTTGTACTTGCGTGCACGTCCGGATAAGGTTGAAACCAATGTATTGCGCGGTATTCTTTCAGCCACACAAAAAATATTGAAAAAGTAGTTAGTCGTCACTATAAAAGAGACATTAAGGCGAGATAGGTTTTCTATTCGCTAAATCAGGAGCAGGTTATGTTTAGACACTTAAAAGAAGATATATCTTCCGTCTTTCACCGCGACCCAGCGGCGCGGAATTTTGTCGAGGTGCTGACCTGCTACCCTGGTCTGCACGCCTTGTTGTTTCACCGTATTTCTCATTGGTTTTGGCAGCGTAAGTTGAAATGGCTGGCGCGCTTTTTGTCCACCATTGCGCGCTGGTTAACAGGTATTGAAATTCACCCTGGTGCGCAAATTGGTAATCGTTTTTTTATTGATCACGGTATGGGTGTAGTTATAGGTGAAACCGCTATCATCGGCGACGATGTGACCTTGTATCACGGTGTTACTTTAGGTGGTACAAGTTGGAGTAAGGGTAAGCGTCATCCTACCTTGAATGATGGTGTTGTGGTTGGGGCTGGCGCGAAGATCTTGGGACCTTTTGAAGTGGGTAAAAATGCAAAAGTTGGTTCCAATGCTGTAGTCACTAAAGAGGTGCCGGCAAGCGCTACGGTTGTGGGTATTCCTGGGCGTATTATCACTCAGCAAGATAAGGTTGATAGTTCGCAAGCGCAAAAAGACATGGCGGAGAAGTTTGATGCCTATGGTATGAGCCCCGATATGCCGGACCCAATAGCCAAGTCTATGGGCGTCATGTTGGATCATATGCATGCCGTAGATCGTAAGCTGGAATGCATGGCCTTGAAAATGCGCGAAATGGATTCGTCCTTTGAAGATGAGGCCTTGCCTGAACTCAACGACGAAGACTTTAAAGCTTGCTGTGAAGAAGAAGCTGAGCTAGCCAGTAAGGCCAAGGCTAAGCAAGCAGAGAAGGCTGATTAACGGCCTCTTTTAGAGTTGTTGAATAACCTTACGGTTTTGTCAGGCTTATACTTGACTAAATTACTCGGACTTTAGTAAAATTGCCCCACGTAATAACTTTGCAGTAGGTGTTTTGCTGCTGAGTTGAGATAAGTGTAGCTAACGCTAACAAAAGGTAGCTAGGGCAATGAAATTAACCACTAAAGGGCGTTATGCAGTAACGGCAATGCTAGATCTAGCCTTGCATGCTAACGATAAACCCATCAGTTTGGCCGATATTTCTGCGCGTCAAGATATCTCTCTTTCTTATCTGGAGCAGCTTTTTTCTAAGTTGCGCAGGCAGGGTTTGGTAGATAGTGTGCGCGGTCCTGGTGGTGGTTATCGTTTGAGTCGTGAATGTAGGGACATTCACGTGGCGGCGGTAATCGATGCGGTTAACGAATCTGTAGACGCTACTGGTTGTCAGGGTGCTAATGGTTGTCAAGGTGGTGAAACCTGCCTAACGCACCATTTGTGGTCTGATTTGAGTGACCAGATTCATGGTTTTCTTACGGGTATTACCTTGGCTGATTTGGTGGCAAGAAGAGATGTGCAGCGCGTAGCCCTAAGTCAGGTGAAAAAGTCTGCTGAGCCATCGCCTTTACACTTTGTCTCGTAATTAATATTTGATTTTCCAACATGTGGCTGGCCAATGTTCGCCAGCGGAGTAATAGATAAATGAAACTGCCTTTGTATTTGGATTATTCAGCAACCACACCAGTCGATCCGCGTGTGGCCAAGTTGATGTGCGACTGTCTAACCCAGGAAGGTAACTTTGGTAACCCTGCCTCGCGTTCACATCTATATGGCTGGCAAGCTGAAGAAGCTGTCGAGACGGCGCGTCGCCAGGTTGCTGATTTAATCAATGCCGACCCCCGTGAAATCGTTTGGACTTCTGGTGCAACTGAATCTGACAATCTTGCTATAAAAGGTGTGGCTCACTTCTATCATAAGAAGGGCAAGCACATTATTACCTCTAAAATTGAGCACAAGGCGGTTTTGGATACTTGTCGTCAATTAGAGCGTGAAGGTTTTGAAGTA
Source organism: uncultured Pseudomonadales bacterium (assembly GCA_938084925.1). Lineage (GTDB taxonomy): Bacteria > Pseudomonadota > Gammaproteobacteria > Pseudomonadales > Balneatricaceae > Njordibacter. The sequence goes on along the minus strand of CALKFY010000111.1, from coordinate 17,257 downwards.
ACCTATTTGGATCCAGATAGTGACGGCTTAATTTCACCTGCCATGGTGCAGGATGCAATGCGTGAAGATACTATCCTGGTTTCTTTGATGCATGTGAATAACGAAATTGGTGTGGTAACGGATATTGCTGCTATCGGTGAAATTACCCGTGCCGCCAAGGTCTTGTTTCACGTAGATGCTGCACAAAGCGCAGGTAAGATTGCCATTGACACAGAAGCTATGAAGGTTGATTTAATGTCCTTCTCGGCACATAAGGTGTATGGCCCTAAAGGTATCGGTGCCTTGTATGTACGTCGTAAGCCTCGCGTGCGCTTAGAGGCACAGATGCACGGTGGTGGTCACGAGCGTGGTATGCGTTCTGGTACTCTGGCGACTCATCAGATCGTTGGCATGGGTGCAGCTTTTGCTATTGCCAAAGAAGAGATGGATAGTGAGCATACGCGTCTAATGTCACTGCGTCAGCGTTTGTGGGACGGTGTTAAAGACATGGAAGAGGTTTATCTCAATGGTTCTCACGAGCAGCGTGTGTCGGGTAATGCCAACATTAGCTTTAACTTTGTTGAAGGCGAATCTTTGTTGATGTCCTTGCGTGAATTGGCGGTATCTTCTGGTTCGGCATGTACTTCCGCTAGCCTAGAGCCTTCTTATGTATTGCGTGCTTTAGGCATGAGTGATGAGCTAGCGCATAGCTCCATTCGTTTCAGTATGGGCCGTTTTACTACAGAGGCTGAAGTTGACCAGGCTATTGAGCAGGTGCGCAAGGCGGTGACTAAGTTACGTGAGCTGTCACCTTTGTGGGATATGTACAAGGATGGTGTTGATTTGAATAGCGTGCAGTGGGCTGCACACTAATTTTAGTCATCAATTTCATCGGTTATTTAGAAAGAATTTAAGAGGGTTAGGATCATGGCATATAGCGAACAAGTTATTGATCATTACGAAAATCCACGTAACGTGGGTAAGATGGACGAAGCTGACGCGCAAGTTGGTACTGGCATGGTTGGTGCTCCAGCATGTGGTGACGTTATGCGTTTACAAATCAAGGTAAGTGACGAAGGTGTTATAGAAGATGCCAAGTTTAAGACTTACGGCTGTGGTTCTGCCATTGCTTCTAGTTCCTTGGTAACTGAGTGGATGAAGGGTATGACCCTGGACGAAGCTGGTGATATTCGCAATGCTAAGATCTCAGAAGAGCTAGCCTTGCCTCCGGTCAAGATTCATTGCTCGGTTTTAGCGGAAGATGCTATCAAAGCTGCTATCGACGATTACAAGAGCAAGCAATAACCAAGTACTTACAGGAGTTCATCATGGCTATTTCCATGTCACAGGCTGCCGCCGATCACGTAAATCGCTATCTGTCTAATCGTGGGCAAGGTCTAGGTGTGCGACTGGGTGTGCGTACCACCGGTTGTTCTGGTATGGCTTATGTGTTGGAATTTGTAGATGATGCTGCCGATGAAGATGCTTTATTTGAGTCCCGTGGTGTGACAGTGGTTATTGATCCAAAGAGTATGGTGTATCTAGACGGTACCGAGTTGGATTATGTAAAAGAAGGCCTTAATGAAGGTTTTCAATTCAATAACCCGAATGCTAAAAATGAGTGCGGTTGCGGCGAAAGCTTCAACGTTTAAGGCTTCGTAATTCGTCATTGCGAGGAGTGTGGCGACGCGGCAATCTTTTGCGTTGTTGTAGAGATTACTTCGCTACGCTTGTGATGACGTGGTGCAGCAAATAAGGCCGGTCAGGAAGCCCAATACGTGGATTTAAGTAAAGACTATTTCAGCAATTTCGGTTTAACAGTCGCCTACCAAATTGATTTAGCCGCTCTGGCTGATCAGCATCGTCAGTTGCAGCAGATTTATCATCCAGATCGTTTCGTTGCTGGTACCGATGCCGAGCAGCGTATTGCGGTGCAAACAGCTTCCTATCTCAATCAAGCCTATGCGGTTTTACGCTCGCCTGTAGGGCGCGCTATTTATTTGCTAGAGCTGCAAGGTATGGAGCCTTTGGCACCAACCAATACCAGCATGCCTATGGACTTCTTGATGCAGCAAATGCAACTGCGTGAGCGTATGGAAGATATCCCTCAGGCAGCTGATGTAGAATCTGAATTGGATGCTCTAGCGGATGCGTTGCTGGGTATGCATAAAAGCTTGCAGAGTGCATTTGCTGAGGCTTATCAGGCGCAGCAATTAGGCGCCGCCGAAGTTATCGTGCGAAAGCTACAGTTTATTGATAAGTTACAACAGGAGTGCAACGACCTAGAAGGTCGGCTGCTGGATTAAGAGAAGTATATATGGCCCTTTTACAAATTGCCGAGCCAGGTCAAAGTGCAAAGCCCCATGAGCGTAAGCTGGCGGTAGGCATTGATTTAGGTACCACTCACTCCCTGGTGGCGACTGTGCGCAGTGGTCGCTCAGAAACCTTGCCAAATTCAAAAGGTGAGCACTTACTACCTTCTGTAGTCAGATACCGTGCAGATGAATTGCCGCAGGTGGGTGCCAAGGCTTTGAGTCATTTGGTTGATGATGCGGCTAATACCATCATGTCCGCTAAGCGTTTAATGGGTCGTGGTTTGCAAGACGTTACTCGTCTTGGTGCCGATATGCCTTATGCGTTTGAAGCATGTGATGACGGTATGCCGATGTTGCGTACCAAGGCTGGTCTCAAGAGCCCAGTGCAAGTTTCTGCTGATATTCTACGCGTCTTGGCGCAACGTGGTGAGGCTAGTTTAGGTGGCGAATTGGTGGGTGCAGTTATTACCGTGCCGGCCTATTTTGATGATGCTCAGCGTCAGGCTACTAAAGATGCCGCGACCTTGGCAGGCATTCAAGTGCTGCGCTTGTTAAACGAGCCTACTGCTGCCGCTGTGGCCTATGGTTTAGATAGCGAGCAAGAAGGTACTATTGCCGTATTTGACTTGGGTGGCGGTACCTTTGATATCTCTGTATTGCGTATGCAAAAGGGTGTGTTTGAAGTGCTGTCAACGGGCGGCGATTCAGCTCTTGGTGGGGACGATTTTGATCATGCTATCGCCAACTGGGTGCGAGAACAGCGCGCTATTGAAAATTTAGACTTGTCGCAACAGCGCTTTTTGTTACGCCAGGCGCGTGGGGCGAAAGAAGCTTTGAGTCAGTTGGAGGTGGCGCAAGTGTCATTTGCTGGTTGGCCGGGCGTTAGTTGTCCTTTGGATTTAGAGTTGGATCGTCAACAGTTAAATGAATTGTTAGATCCGGTGATTGCCAAAACCATACGTGCCACCAAGAAAACCTTGCGTGATGCTGGTTTAGCAGTCGATGAAGTGCATCAGGTGGTGATGGTGGGTGGTTCTACCCGTGTCTTACGTGTACAGGAGCGTGTGGCTGAGTTGTTTGGTAAGCAGCCTTTGACCAGTATTGACCCGGATCGCGTGGTTGCTTTAGGTGCGGCTCGTCAGGCCGATGTGCTAGCTGGTAACCAAGTTGGTGAAGAAATGTTGTTGTTGGACGTTCTGCCTTTATCTCTAGGTCTAGAAACCATGGGTGGTTTGGTAGAGAAGGTGATTGACCGTAATACGCCAATCCCGGTGGCTCGTGCTCAAGATTTCACTACCTACCAGGATGGCCAGACAGCTATGGTGGTGCATGTTTTGCAAGGTGAGCGTGATCTAGTGCAAGATTGCCGTTCTCTGTCTCGTTTTGAATTGCGAGGTATTCCGCCAATGGCGGCAGGTGGTGCTAAAATTCGCGTAACTTTTCAAGTTGATGCCGATGGTTTGCTAGAGGTGAGTGCTCGCGAGTTAACGTCAGGTGTGGCTGCTTCGGTACAAGTTAAGCCGTCCTATGGTTTGTCAGAAAATCAGATAGCGGGCATGATTAAAGCTTCTTGGAGTAATGTCGAGGAAGATCGTGGCGCTCGTAGCCTGCGCGAACAACAGGTAGAGGCGGATCGTCTACTGGAGGCTATTGCTGTTGCTATGCAGGCTGATGGTGAGCGTTTGCTGAGTGAAGTAGAGCAGCAGGCCGTGGTAGCGCAGATGGAGGCGTTAATCAGCGTGCGTAATGGTGAAGATCATCACGCCATTTCCAAACAAATTGATGTGCTTGCCAAGGCTACGGACGAGTTTGCTGCCCGTCGTATGGATGATTCAATTAAGCGTGCTTTAGCCGGCAAAGCTGTCGATAATATTTAATAGAGAAACAACATGCCTCAAATCGTATTTTTACCCCATGAAGAACTATGCCCTGCGGGTTTGGCTGTTGAGGCCGAAGCTGGTGAAACTGTTTTGGATGTGGCCTTGGCTAATGATATCGAGTTAGAGCACGCTTGCGAGAAGTCTTGTGCTTGCACAACCTGCCATGTCATCGTGCGTGAAGGTTTTGATTCTATGGTGGAGTCTGATGAGCTAGAAGACGACATGTTAGATAAGGCCTGGGGTCTAGAGCCTGAATCGCGCCTTGGTTGTCAGGCAGTGGTAGCTGAAGAGGATCTAGTGGTTGAAATCCCTAAGTACACCTTGAATATTGTTTCTGAGAATCATTAATATCCTGATAAATGGGATCAGACCTTAGGTCTAACCCCATTTATCCATTTATCAAAGGAGCTAAGCATGAGCCTAAAATGGACAGATACCTTAGATATTGCCATTGAGTTGTATGACAGCAAGCCGGATGTAGATCCAAAACAAGTTAGGTTTACGGATCTAATGGCTTGGACCATGGCGTTGCCAGATTTTGATGATGATCCGCAGCGTTGTGGCGAAAAGATCCTCGAAGCGATCCAAATGGCCTGGATCGAAGAGGCGGAATAAATAAGCTGACAAATCGACAGTATTTAGCTATAATTTCGCGTCGAATTTTGTGGGCGTCCATTTTGGGCGCTTGATTTATTTATTAAACTTTTCTTTTTGGAGAAATCCCCATGGCTGTAGAACGTACTCTATCCATCATCAAGCCTGATGCAGTAGCTAAGAACGTAGTTGGTAAGATTGTATCTCGTTTCGAGAGCAACGGTCTTAAAGTTGTAAACATGGAAATGAAGCAGTTGAGCGAAGCTGACGCACAAGGTTTCTACGCTGAGCACAGCGAACGTCCTTTCTTTGGCGATCTAGTTACATTCATGACTTCTGGCCCTGTAGTAGTACAGGTACTAGAAGGTGAAGGCGCAATCGACAAGAACCGTGAATTGATGGGTGCTACTAACCCACAAGAAGCAGCGGCAGGCACTATTCGTGCTGATTTCGCTTCTTCTATCGATGCTAACGCTGTACATGGTTCTGACTCAGCTACTTCAGCTGCACGCGAAATCGCATATTTCTTCGGCGGCTAACATGTAGGTCGGACTTAAGTCCGACTTGTCGGGTTAAAACCCGACCTACAGGTTGATCTTACGGCGTTCTTCGGAACGCCGTATTGCGTTGTAAGAATCTCTAATTTGGGTGATAAAAATGTCTGAAGTAACACAAAAAACTAATATTCTGGGCTTTTCGCAAGCACAGATGGAAGACTTTTTTGCCACTATGGGTGAGCCCAAATTTCGTGCTACGCAAGTTTTGAAGTGGATTCACCAGTTTGGTGCGGAAGACTTTGAAAGTATGACCAATGTTAGTAAGAAGTTGCGTGAGAAATTGCAAGACGTTGCTGAGATTGTTGAACCTGAAGTATTGTTTCAAGGTGATTCCAAAGATGGTACTCGTAAGTGGGTGATTGGAGTTTCTGGTGACAACAAGGTGGAGATGGTGCTGATCCCTGACGGCGATCGTGCAACTCTCTGTGTTTCTTCGCAGGTAGGTTGTGCCTTGGATTGCAGTTTTTGCTCCACTGGCAAACAAGGATTTAACCGCAATTTGGATGCTGCCGAAATTATCGGCCAGGTACGTATTGCGATTAAGTCTTTTGGTCCCGTAGATCCCAAAGGTCCGCGTCGCGTCACTAATGTGGTGTTGATGGGAATGGGTGAGCCGCTACTTAACTTTGATAATGTCACGCCAGCTATCTCTTTGATGATGGATGACAACGCTTACAATTTATCTAAGCGTCGTGTGACGCTAAGTACCGCTGGTGTGGTGCCGGCAATTGATCGTTTGAGTCAGGTTACCGATGTGTCTTTGGCTATTTCTTTGCACGCGCCAAACGACCAATTGCGTGATGAGCTAGTGCCGGTGAATAAAAAGTACAATATAGATGCGCTGTTGGATGCCTGTAATCGCTATCTTGACGGTCTGTCAGACAAGCGTGTTATCACTATGGAGTACACCATGATTTCGGGTGTAAATGACCAAATTGAGCATGCTAGAGAGCTTGCTAAGGTATTAAAGAAGGTGCCTTGCAAGCTGAACTTGATACCTTTTAATCCGTTCCCTGGTTCTGATTATCGACGTTCACCGCGTCAACAAATTGAAGCATTTCAGCGTGTTATGGCCAAGGCTGGTGTCGTTACAACCATACGTGCAACACGCGGTGATGATATTGATGCAGCCTGCGGTCAGTTGGTTGGGCAGGTGCAAGATCGCACTCGCAGAAGTGCTAAGTATGTAAACCGCATTGCGGCGAATGAAGTATAAACCCCATTAGGACTAGAAATTGACAGGAACTTACCTATACTGTCACAGTCAAAGCGTAGCATATGGAATATGACAGAACACGACGACAAGAATAGAAAAACATTAAAACAAAGGTGGAATAAGGTGACTGGTTCCGATTCTAATAATAATGAGTTTGATGGATTAGACGGACAACTACCAGGGTTCCCTGGTTACTTGTTGCGTAAGGCAAGAGAAGACAAAGGTCTATCTCAGGTGGAAGTAGCGCGTGAGTTACACTTAACTTCACGCGTGCTTGAAGGCTTGGAAAGCGATGACTTTACCCACATAAATAGTCCCATATTTTCACGTGGTTATATTCGTTCTTACTCGCGCTATTTGGGTTTAGATCCAGATGCCATGGTGGCAGAGTATGATGCTGTTTATGGTAGTCCCGATAACAGCAAAAAACCTATGAATATGGTGCGTCACGTAGATGAGCAGGCGCGCCCCGGTGACACATGGGTAAAACTGGTTTCAGTGGTCATTGTGCTTGCTTTACTAGGTGCCTCTTGGTGGTGGTGGCAAGGACAGCAAGATATAGCAGCTCCTGTTGCAGTTAGCGAAGTGACGGTACAAGACAGTTTGGGGGAAGATGTAAATACCATGCTGTCGGAAGATGAAAATTTGGATTTGCAGTTGAATCCATTGGCTGATGTTGTTGATACATTGGGAACCACTGATGATGAGCCAGTCATTGAGCAAGCTACAGCGGTTGTGAGTGAGTCACAAGTTGTCGAGCAGCCAGTTGTAGAGCCAGAGGTGCAGCAAGTTGCACTAACAACTCAAGTTGAAGCGGTTGCGCAGCCAGTTACTTTGGCAGGCAGCGACATAGGGTCTACAGTGCTTGATGTTGCCCCGGGTCAAGGTTTGCTTGTGATTGAGTTTCTAGACGACTGTTGGGTTGAGATCCAAGATGGTAATGGCACCATGGTGGTGGCTGATCTGAAGTCCAGTGGTGATGTAATAAAGATGGCTGTGCAGGCCCCTGCGCAGGTGTTGCTAGGGCGTGCTTCAGCAGTGTCTAACATCAACTTTGCGCAGCGCTCCATCAACCTAGATCCGCATACGCGTAAAGATATTGCTCGCGTAACCTTAGAATTGTAGTTATTAGTCTGGCGGCAAATAGCCGCCGACATTTAGATAGTTAAGGAGCCCAAGTTGGCTAGCATTAAAGCTATTCGTGGCATGCATGACATTTTGCCTGAGCAAACCCCGCTGTGGCAGTATTTTGAAAGTCAGGTAAAGGAAGTGTTTGCGCAATACGGATATCAAGAAATCCGCATGCCAATTGTAGAGCGCACGGAGCTGTTCTGTCGCTCTATTGGTGAAGCCACGGATGTGGTTGAAAAAGAAATGTACACCTTTGGCGATCGCAATGATGAAAGTATCACTTTGCGTCCGGAGGGCACTGCCTCATGCGTACGCGCGGCTGAAGAGCATGGTTTGACTTATAACCAGGTGCAGCGCTTGTGGTACCACGGTCCTATGTTCCGTTATGAGCGTCCACAAAAAGGGCGTCAGCGTCAGTTTCATCAATTTGGGGCTGAGGTTTACGGCCTAGACGGTCCCGATGTGGATGCCGAGCTGATTATAATGACAGCGCGCCTGTGGAAAAAATTGGGTATTAGTGACGTTGTTACTTTGCAGCTTAATACTTTGGGTAGCAGTGCTGCACGAGCGGCTTACCGTACTGATTTGGTAGCTTATCTGGAACAGCGAATGGACGCTTTAGACGAAGACAGTAAGCGTCGTGTGGTCACTAATCCTCTGCGAGTGCTTGATAGCAAAGATCCTAAGACACAAGCTTTGTTGGACGCTGCGCCCAATTTTTATGACTATCTAGATGATGATTCTTTGCAGCATTTCGAGCGCCTAAAATCCTTGTTGGATGGTGCCGGAGTTGCCTACGAGATTAATCCGCGTTTGGTGCGTGGTTTAGATTATTACTGCAAAACCGTATTTGAATGGGTTACTGATCGTTTAGGTGCGCAAGGTACTGTTTGTGGCGGTGGTCGTTATGACGGCATGATCGAGCAATTAGGCGGCCGCCCAACACCGGGTGTTGGTTGGGCTATGGGTGTTGAACGTTTAATCCTATTGTTGCAAGAGATGGGCTTGGCTCCAGCGGGCATAGGTCAGCGAGCTGATGTGTATATGGTGCATATGGGTGACGCGGCGGCGGCGGCGAGCATGCTGCTGGCTGAGGAAATTCGTACACAGGTATCAGATGCACGTGTGCTTTGGCACTGTGGTGGTGGTAGCTTTAAGAACCAGATGAAAAAAGCTGATAAAAGCGGTGCTACAGTGGCCGTTATTATCGGTGAAGATGAATTGCTACAAGGCCAGGTGCAAATTAAGCCTTTACGTGGCCAAGGTGAAGCGCAGGCTATTGCGGCAACCGATGCAAGTGCAGCTATCGAAGCCTTGATTTAAACTGATCTAAGACCCTTTAAGTACAAGTAATAGTAAGGAGCCAGTTGTGGCTGAAATGAGAACTGAAGAAGAACAAGTAGAAGCACTGAAGCGTTGGTGGAATGAAAACGGCAAGTCATTATTGGCCGGTATTGCTATCGCCATCTTAGGTGTGGTTGGTTGGAACTATTATGGTGATATGCAACAGCAAGAAGCCGAGACAGCTAGTGCTTACTATCAGCGTCTGCTAGGCAATGCTAGTGCTAGCCAAATGGGTGCCACAGAACGTTCTGCTATCAAGCAGGATGCTCAGACATTGAAAGATGAATTTAGCGATGGTGCTTATGCGCAATATGCTGCGCTTATGCTAGCTAAGGTGGCAGTGGCTGAGAATGATTTAGAAAAGGCCGAAACAGAGTTACGTTGGTTGTTAAGCAATGCCGAAGAGAGCGCGTTGGTTGAGCTGGCAAACGTGCGTTTGGCGCAAGTATTGCAGGCCCAGAATCGTTTAGACCAAGCCTTGGCGTTGGTGCAAGACAAAAATGATGCATGGCAGGGTCGTCGTTTAGAAGTGAAAGGCGATATTCTGTTGGCACAAGGTGACCAGTCTGGTGCTCGTGGTGCTTACGAGAAGGCTAAGAAAGTTGCCGCTGAACAAGGCGCTAACACTGCCTTGCTAAGTCTAAAAATTGACAACCTGGTTGAATAATCAGCGTAAATGCACACGGTTGCTGAAAAGGAATGCAGACAATGATGGTTAAATACTGGTTGCGTGGCGTTGGTGTGGCATTGGTAATGGGGTTGTTAAGTGCGTGCTCCAATGGGCCAAGTTTACCGAAGCCTACTAAGCTAGTTGATATAACTGCTTCCCAGGCAATCACTGAACATTGGCAAGTACAGCTAGGCGGTGGTGCAAAGCAGCATGCCTTACCATTGCAGCCAGTGTTAATGTCGGGTGTGGTATATGGTGTCTCTGCGTCTGGTGAAGTGAGTGCGGTAGATGCTGAGACCGGTAAGTCCTTGTGGCAAGTCGATTTAGAGCAGCCTATTAGTGCTGGTTTGGGGCGTATACAGGACAAGTTGTTAGTTGCTACAGCCAATGGTGAGTTACACATGTTGTTGGCGGCTGATGGCTCTAAGGTCTGGTCGACGCCAACATCTAGTGAAGTTTTGGCGGTGCCGCAGTCCTCTACCGGTATGGTTTTAGTGCAAACAATTGATGGTCGTATTACAGCTTTTGCCGCAGACGATGCCGCTGTACTTTGGTCCTATGCTAGTGATCTACCTAGTTTGACACTGCGTGGTACTAGCACCCCAGTTGTAGATGGGGGCTTAAGCTATGCTGGTTTTGCTAATGGTAAATTACTGGCTATCGACAACAAGCACGGCACGGTGATTTGGCAGCAACGTATAAGCGCACCAAAGGGGCGTTCTGATATGGAGCGTTTGGTTGACATCGATGGGCCGTTGCAATTGGTGGACGGCACGCTTTATGTTGCTGGTTATCAGGGCAACTTGGCCGCAGTAGAGGCGCTTACAGGGCGCGTGCTTTGGCAACAGACTGTGTCTAGCTACTCAGCTCCAGCCATTTACGGTGGTCAAGTATTTGTCGTTACTGATAAAGATACGGTTATGGCTTATGACCGCGAAACGGGCGCTGAGTTGTGGCGCAATGATGATTTTTTACACCGTGGTCTTTCACAAGTTGTAGTGTCCACGGGCGCTATGGTGGTTTTGGATAGTCTCGGTTATGTGCACTTGCTGGAGCCTGCTACAGGTATGGCTGTAGGTCGTTACCAACTAGGCCACGATGGTGCTGGTGCTGGTTTTGTGCGCCACGGTGCCAATATATATGTATTGGGACAGGATGCTTCTCTGTCTCGTCTGTCTTTGAATTAGGCTTTATTAAAAGTCTTGTAGTTGTGCTGGTGGTAGCAAATACCCTCAGTCAGGATAAGTTATGAATCCGGTAATTGCCCTTGTTGGCCGCCCTAATGTGGGTAAGTCCACGCTGTTCAACCGTCTTACCCGTTCGCGGGATGCCTTGGTGGCTGACTACCCAGGCCTGACTCGTGACCGTAAGTACGGTGAAGGTAAAATAGGTAGCCGAGGCTATCTAGTTATCGATACGGGCGGCATCTCTGGTGACGAAGATGGTATTGATCAGGTGATGGCTGAGCAGTCCTTGCTTGCTATTGAGGAAGCTGATGCTGTTTTGTTCTTGGTGGATGGTCGTGCTGGCCTCAATCCATCCGATGAGCTAATTGCGGATCACTTACGTCGTACTGATAAGCCTTGTTATCTAGTCGTGAATAAAACAGATGGCATTGACGAAGTTGTCGCTTTAGGTGACTTCTACGGTCTGGGTTTAATTGGTTTGCCGCGCCCAATTGCAGCTTCTCATGGTAAGGGTGTGAGCCAGCTAATGGAAGATGTGCTGGAGACCTTCCCTGAGGAAGAGGAGCTAGATGAATCCGTTGATGGCGGTATCCGTATTGGCGTAGTTGGCCGCCCGAACGTGGGTAAGTCTACTTTGGTTAACCGTATGCTGGGCGAAGACCGGGTAGTGGTGTTTGACCATGCTGGTACCACTCGCGATAGTATCTATATTCCTTACCGTCGTAATGACAAACCTTATACCTTGATTGATACAGCTGGTGTGCGTCGCCGAGGTAAGGTGAAAGAAACCGTTGAAAAATTCTCTATCGTTAAGACCTTGCAGGCGATTAAAGACTCCCACGTAGTGGTGCTGGTTGTTGATGCGCATGAAGGTCTTACCGAGCAGGATATGCATTTGCTGGGTTTTGTGATCGACTCAGGCCGTGCCCTGGTGATTGCCGTTAACAAGTGGGATGGTATGACAGGTGATGACAAGGAAGCGGTGCGTCATCAGCTAGAATCACGTTTGGATTTTGCTAGCTTTGCGCGGATTCACTTTATTTCTGCTTTGCATGGGTCCGGTGTGGGTAACTTGTACAAGTCCGTGGAAGAGGCTCACGCTTGCGCCTTTACCAAATGGAGTACCAACAAGCTGACTACCTTGCTAGAAGACGCTGTACAAGACCATCAGCCTCCTATGGTCAATGGTCGCCGTGTGAAGATGCGTTATGCGCACTTGGGTGGCTCTAACCCGCCTTTGTTTATCGTGCACGGCAATATGACCAGCTCCTTGCCCAATTCCTATAAGCGTTACCTAGAAAACAAATTTATCAAGGTGTTAAAAATTCGAGGTACACCCGTACGTTTCGAATTCCGTACTGGTGATAACCCTTATGAAGGTAATCGCAATCAGCTTACTGCGCGCCAAATCAGCAAGAAGGCGCGTCTGATGAAGCATGTGAAGAAACAAAAGAATAAAGCCAAAAAGCGCTAGTCTAATTGTTTGTCTGAGTAAGCCAAGGAAAGGAGTGAGAGGTATAAACGTATGATAGTTTTGCCTGAACTCCTTTCTACTTTTGATGCCAGTCTGCTGGTGGTCACCTCTTTTGTTGCCTCCTATATCACCGCTGCCCTAGGTATTGGTGGTGGTCTGTTGTTATTGTCGGTGATGGTGAACTTGATTCCCATTACTTACCTTATCCCTGTACATGGTCTGGTGCAGATAGCCTCAAATGCTAGCCGAGCAGGTATGCTGCGGCAGTTCATCAACTGGCGTATGCTGGCTTTGTTTAGCCTTGGTTCTGTACTTGGTTTTGTTGTTGCTCCTTATGTGTTGATACAGTTGCCCTTGGCGATACTAGAAATGGCTGTAGCGGGCTTTATACTGATTTTGCAGTGGGGCCCAAAGCTCAAAGTATCGAGTCATGGTCCAGCTTCACTGGTTCTGCATGGTGGCGTGATCACGCTGATTTCATCTCTGGTTGGTGCTACGGGGCCTCTGGTGGCAAGTATGTTGGCTCATATGCCGGTTAAGCAAGCGTTGGTGGCGACCATGGCCGCTATGCAAACCGTGCAACACAGTATGAAGACTTTGGTATTTGTGCAGCTGCAGGTGGATTTGCTGCCTTGGTTAGGTCTAGTGGCGTTGATGGTGGTGAGTGGCTACCTAGGTACGCGCTTTGGTTTAAAGGTGTTGCTGAAGGTGCCGGAGCAGCGCTTCCGCTTTTGGTTTCGTTGGTTAATCACCTTGCTAGCACTGCGTATGTTGCTGATCGGTGGCTGGTCTTTGTTGGCATAGTCCTCATTGCGATGTGCGTAGCACCGTGACAACCTCTGGCATATAATGCTAGATCTTAATTTCTTATTACTCATGATGAGTTTAGGCCGATATGTCTCTTACTTCTCTTAATCAATTGCTGCACCTGCTAGCCGATGGGCAGTTTCACTCGGGCACTGAGCTGGGTGAGCGTTTGCAGATGAGTCGTGCTGCCGTATGGAAACAATTGCAAGGTATAGAGCAGTTGGGTGTGAGGGTGCATCGGGTGCGTGGCAAAGGTTATCGTTTGCCTGATGGTTTGGATTTATTGGATGTTGAGGCCGTTGTGCGTCATGAGCCAAGTCTGGCTGAGTTATTTCAGCTTGAGCTACTGATGTCGACGCCATCGACTAATCGTTTGCTGATGCAGCGTCAAAGTGATATAGGCATTCATGGGCAGGTGGTGTTTGCCGAGGTGCAAACAGCAGGCCGTGGTCGTTTAGGGCGACAATGGCAGTCGCCCTTTGCGCAACAGCTGGCCCTGTCTGTGGGTTGGGAATTTGCCGGTGGTGTTGCTGCCTTGGAGGGCTTGAGTTTGGTTGTTGGTTTGGCCGTGGTAGATGCAGTGGCTGCCTTGGGAGTTAAGGGGGCAGGGTTAAAGTGGCCTAACGATGTGTTGTTGAATGGTAAGAAGCTAGCTGGAGTCTTGTTAGAGCTTAGTGGTGATGCCACTGGGCCTTGTCAGGTGGTTATAGGTATTGGCCTAAATGTGCACCTTGATGATTGTGATCTGATAGATCAGCCGTGGACAAGTTTGCGCCAGGCCGGTTATCAGGTGCAGCGCAATGCATTGGCAGCCGCCCTGCTCGATGCCCTGGCGAAGCGTTTAAAATGCTTTGCTGAAGAGGGTTTTTCAAGTCTGCAAAAAGATTGGATAGCGCACCATGTCTACCAGGACCAAGAAGTGAGCTTGCTGGGCTTAAGGGAAGGGCAAAGTGGTATTTGTCGCGGCGTTGATGCTGGGGGTGCTTTGTTATTAGAAATCGCCGGTGAAGTGAAGAGTTTTAATGGCGGTGAGGTGAGCTTGCGGGCCAAGTCTGCGAGTAGTTTGCAAAAGGGTGGCGACTAATGCTGTTGTTGGTGGATATCGGTAATACACGATTTAAATGGCGTTTGCAGACTTCTGTAGCCAATTCTAAGGTAGTTGCACAAGGTAGTTTGAGCACCGCGCAGTTAACTGCTGCGCAGCTGCAAGAGAAATTACCAGCTGGTGTTAAGGTGTGTGGTCTTGCCAGTGTTGCTAGCGCCAAGGTTAATGATCTTGTGTTGGCGTGGGCGCAGCAGCAGGGTATTGGCGTCACGCAGGCGCAAACGCAAATGCAATGGCAGGACTTGAAAAACAGCTACAGCGATTGCTCGCGCATGGGTGTGGATCGTTGGTTGGCTATGGTGGCGGTGCGTAGTTTAACCAAGCAGGCTGCATGCGTAATAGATTGCGGTAGCGCTAGCACAGTGGACTTTGTGGCCGTTGATGGTGAGCATGAAGGTGGTTATATTATCCCAGGGCAGCGCTTAATGGTGCAAAGCCTGTTAAAGGATACTGCCAACATAACTTTTGCTGAGCGTGAGCGTGAGGATATACCAGGCTATGGCACCAGCACCGCTGGTGCGGTATTGAAAGGCGCGGCACGCATGCATGAGGTTGGTATAGGTACTATTGCCAATGAGGCATTGCAGCGCGGCTATGTTGTTTATGCGACTGGTGGCGATGGTGAGTTTTTAGCAAATGAGCAAGGAATTCACTTTGTTGGTGAATTGGTGCTGGACGGCCTTAAAGCTTGTCTGTATGATGTGCCGGGCTTGTTACCTAGTCAGTGACGGCGCATATAGCATTAAATTGCGGAACACCTTGAAAAACTTTGAAAAAATCTTGTTTTAGGTGTTGCATCACCGCAGTGAGTTGAGTATTATACGCGCCTCCTGAGTAAGGGCAGGGCAATTAGCCGGTATAGCTCAGTCGGTAGAGCAACTGACTTGTAATCAGTAGGTCCGGGGTTCGACTCCTCGTGCCGGCACCATTTGCCTTTACACTAGAATGTGGTGGGGTTCCCGAGTGGCCAAAGGGATCAGACTGTAAATCTGACGCGTAAGCTTCGGTGGTTCGAATCCACCTCCCACCACCAATTTCTAGCGGGTATGGTATAATGGCTATTACTTCAGCCTTCCAAGCTGAAGATGCGGGTTCGATTCCCGCTACCCGCTCCAATGTCGCTCAGCAGGTCGCCCAGCAGATGGTAAGGGCGGATCGCTGCAACAGATAACGGATAATTCGCTCAAGAGGTTTGTTTGAGTAGCGTTGGGGCGTTGGCATCGCTAGAATGCCGCACCGGATTACGCGCCATCTGTCGGTCTAAGCTCACATAGCTCAGTCGGTAGAGCACTTCCTTGGTAAGGAAGAGGTCATCGGTTCAAATCCGATTGTGAGCACCACTTGCTTTTGCGGTGGCGCAAGCCGCTTGCCCTGGAGGCGGCAATAGAAAAATGGCGCGCGAGCGCATGAATGATGAGTCGTTCAGTGATGGGCGCTCTTTTTGGTAGACAGCAAGCCTAAGGATTTACCAAAGGCTGCTGTAATTTAAGTAACGACTGTCTGTGCATCTGAGGGTTAAAAATGGCTAAGGAAAAATTTGAACGTAACAAGCCTCACGTAAACGTGGGTACGATAGGTCACGTAGACCATGGTAAGACGACGCTGACAGCGGCTCTGACACGAGTTTGTGCCGAGGTGTACGGTGGCGAAATGCGTGATTTTGCTCAGATTGATAATGCGCCAGAAGAGCGCGAGCGTGGTATTACGATTGCGACGAGTCATGTCGAGTACGAAAGCGACGGTCGTCACTACGCACACGTAGATTGCCCAGGACACGCTGACTATGTAAAGAACATGATTACTGGTGCGGCACAGATGGACGGCGCGATTTTAGTATGCGGCGCGACCGACGGTCCGATGCCACAGACGCGTGAGCACATCTTGCTGTCTCGTCAAGTTGGTGTGCCGAAGATTGTCGTGTTCCTGAATAAGGCAGATTTGCTCGCAGAAGACTGTGGCGGTGTCGGCACCGAAGAATACGAGGAAATGAAAGAGTTGGTTGAAATGGAACTCATCGATCTGCTCGAGCAGTACGAGTTTCCTGGAGATACGCCAATCATCATGGGCAGTGCGCTCATGGCACTCGAAGGCAAGGACGACAACGAGCTTGGTACAACTGCGGTTAAAGCGCTGGTTGATACGCTAGACAGCTACATTCCTGAGCCGGAGCGTGCAGTAGATCTGCCGTTTCTGATGCCAATTGAAGACGTCTTTTCTATTTCCGGTCGCGGTACGGTAGTAACCGGCCGTATAGAGCGCGGCATTGTCAACGTAGGTGACGAGATCGAAATCGTTGGCGTTAAAGAAACGATGAAGACCACTTGCACCGGTGTAGAGATGTTCCGCAAGCTGCTCGATGAAGGTCGCGCAGGCGAGAACGTTGGCGTGTTGCTGCGCGGAACCAAGCGTGAGGAAGTAGAGCGCGGACAGGTACTAACGGTACCCGGTGCAATTACACCGCATACCAAATTTGAAGCAGAGGTGTATGTACTGTCCAAAGACGAAGGTGGTCGTCACACACCATTCTTCAAGGGCTATCGTCCACAGTTTTACTTCCGTACCACGGATGTGACCGGCGCTTGCGAACTACCGGAAGGTGTTGAGATGGTGATGCCCGGCGACAACATAAAGATGGTCGTTGAGTTGATCTGCCCAATTGCAATGGACGATGGCTTGCGTTTCGCGATCCGTGAAGGTGGCCGCACCGTAGGTGCTGGCGTTGTCGCGAAAGTGATCGACTAGCAGACGGCCTGCTTGGAGCGCTCGCGCCCAAGTGACCAGCAAGGGAGCGTTAGCGCTCCCTTCTTGTCTTTGAACGCAAAAGATGTCGCGGACGAGAACGTTCGTTGCAACGCTGGTTAACCGCATAGCGAGGTCGCCAATGCACGATAGCCAGCGTCTCTGACGGGGTATGTTACGAAAGGCCAGTAGCTCAATTGGCAGAGCAGCGGTCTCCAAAACCGCAGGTTGGGGGTTCGATTCCCTCCTGGCCTGCCAT
>CALKFY010000110.1 GCA_938084925.1 uncultured Pseudomonadales bacterium | reverse complement strand
CGAGGTTTAGCTGTCTTTGCGAGTCGCGAAGGGGCCATCCTTTATTGCGAGGCACCCAAAGCACTCGCCATGCTCGCGGGGCATGCTAAGCACAGCGACGTGGCAACCTCATTCAGGCGAAGTGCCGACTTGAAGAGATTGCTTCGCTGCGCTCGCAATGACGAGGTATGAATTATACTTCTGCGTTGTGATAAACGTTTTGCACGTCATCTAGGTCGTTAAGCATAAACAGGAACTTGTCGAACATTTCCATGTTTTCTTCGGCAATTTCAGTAAATACCTGTGGTACGAATTGAATTTCGTCAACGTCAAAATCAATACCTTCAATAGCATCGGTCAAGGCTTGCTTGGCTTTGGCGTACTCGGTGTTTGGAGCAAAAACCGTAATCTTGCCGTCTTCACATTCAATATCGCCTACGTCTACATCGGCTTCCATCAAGGCTTCTAGAACGGCATCTTCGTCATCACCAGCAAACACGAAAATCGCACTGTGATCAAACATGTGGCTCACGCTACCTGGGGTGCCAATTTTGGTTTTGGTCTTGGTGAAGGCCAAACGTACGTCACCAAAGGTACGGTTAGGGTTGTCTGTTAAACAGTCAACAATCACCATGCAGTTGCCCGGGCCAAACCCTTCGTAGCGCGCTGTGGAATAGTCTTCACCACCGCCACCTTTGGCTTTTTCAATCGCCTTGTCGATAACGTGAGTAGGCACCTGGTCTTTCTTGGCGCGTTCGATAAGGCCACGTAGGGTTAGGTTACCATCCGGGTCAGTACCACCAGACTTAGCTGTCACGTAAATTTCGCGGCCGTATTTGCTGTAGACTTTGGCTTTCATATCTGACGTTTTGGCCATGGAGTCTTTGCGGTTTTGGTAGGCTCTGCCCATTTTATTTGCTTCCAAGGTTTCGAATTAAGGCGCTATTTTAACGCTATTTGCGGTAATGCGGAACCTTCTCTTAGGTTAGTACTGATATTGGTACGGCATATAGTTGTTCGCCAAAGGGTAAGACATGCTCGCCATCATAAAATACCATGCCGCTTATGAACTGTGATCCACATGCAGCCTTTAGTTTCTGTAGTCCTTTGAAGTCATTTTTAGTCACTGTGGCTACCGCTTTTATTTCAATACCTACTATCTGGCGCCCTTGTTCTATGATGATATCAACTTCTACCTTGTCTTTATTGCGAAAGTGGTAGAAGCGAAGTTCTTGATCATGCCAGTCAGCATGCTTGCGCAACTCTTGATAGATAAATGTTTCTAGCAACTGACCAAGTATGTTCCTGTCTTGCCATAGACTTTGACTATTGATACCTAGTAGCGAGCAAGCCAAACCTGTGTCCGTAAAGTGCATCTTAGGGGTTTTTATAAGCCGACTTAAGCGGTTGCTATGCCAGGGTTGTAATTGCTCAATTAGAAATATTTGTTCTAATACGGTTAAATAATCACGGATAGTGGGGCGACTGAGAGAGAAGGGTGACGCCAAATCAGCAGCGTTAAATAATCGCGCTGTTTGGCTAGCTGCAACAGAAAGAAGCCTTGGTAAAACCTCTAGGTTACGTATGTTGGTAATTTCCTGAACGTCCCGTTGTACGATGCTGGTAATGTAATCTCGATGCCAAATACTGCGGCGCTTTTCTGTATTACGTGCCAAAGCCGCTGGGTAGCCGCCGCTGCAGATTATGTGGGCTAGTGTGCTTCCTAGAATTGGATACCTATCAAAAGTTAATTCTTGGTTAAATAATTGTTGCAGAAAGTTTGGTTTCTGAGCACTCAATTCAACTTGGGCAAATGGGCGTAGATGTATGATTTCCATGCGTCCGGCTAGAGAGTCAGCTATATTTGGCAGCAGCAATACATTGGCTGAACCAGTGAGAATAAATCTACCTGGTTTACGATTCTTATCCACACTTGCTTTGATAGCCGTAAAGAGCTCGGGTACGCGTTGAATTTCATCTAATACTACGTACTCAGGAAGTCTGTTAATAAACCCAATTGGGTCGACTTGTGCTGCTTGCAATTGGTTTATATCATCGAAGCTTATATAGCGATAACCTAAGTCTTTTGTTGTTGATAAAGCCAGAGTGGTTTTTCCACATTGACGTGCTCCGTGAATTAGAATTACCGGAGCGTCTGCAAGTGCATCGTGTAGGTTCTCTTGTGTGAATCGTGAATACAGTGATGTTGCCATAGGGCGATTGCAAAGGTTGCTTTCTCACCTAAGTGTAAGTATTCCTTCGTCTAATTGAAGTATTTCTTCGTCTAATTGAAAATAATACTTCGTCTAATTGAAAATATTTAGCTGATTTCATAGCATTATTTGTCAGGTAACCAAGCTTTCGCGTCGAGCTGTAGCAGCTTTTCTAGCAACCATTGGCCACTTTGACCTAAGGCCCGTTGTTCGGTCCAGACGACGTCGATGCCTTGCAGTATGTCGGACTGTTGAAAGTCGTATTGCAGTTGCTTTAAGTCACCGCTAGCCAGTTGCTCGCAAACCACCGCCCAAGGCAATTCCGCCCAGCCCATATTGGTGAGGACCATATCTAAAATAAGATATGGGCTTTCGCTATACCAAACTTTGGGGCTTTTCCAGGAACTATGCTGCTCATCCACTGACATAAAGCGGCTACGCAATACCAGTTGATGGTGGTCCCTTAAATCAGCATGGCTGATGTTGTTCTTGGCCGCCAGTGGGTGATCCGGCGCGCACACAGGTACACGCACACTGTGACCAATACCCTTGTAGTAATAACCTTGGGGGTAGGCTTCTTTTTCTGACATGATGCCAATGTCGGCGCGGCCATTGAGTAGTAGCTCTGCAACATCGTGGGCACCTGGGTCAAACACTTCTACTTCCAAGTGAGGAAACGCCTCACGCAATGCAGAAAAGATACCCATAAGTGGTTTGATCAGGGTGCCTTGTTCTAGGGCGATACCTAGGTGAGTGTCTGGATGGTTGGCAAGGCTATTGGCCACGGCACTGAATTCAGCATTGCTGCGTAATACGGCACGGGCGTGCTTAAGTAGGGCTTGCCCTGCTGGGGTTAGGCTTGGCGTGCGTTTGCTACGATCAAACAGGGCTATATCTGTGTCAATTTCCAGATTAATGATAGCGGTGCTCACGGCTGATTGGGCTTTGCCAAGGAGACGGGCAGCTGCCGAAAAGGATTCTGATTCGGCGGCAATAACAAAAGTATTGAGTTGTTCTAGGCTTTGCATAACGCTTGGTATCTAATTATTAGATGGGTACTAACTTGTTTGTATATCAATTGCTGATAGATTACGGTTTTTATCGCTCTAGTCAAGAGTTTTACCATGTCCCAAAATATTGCTATTCGCACCGGCCGTGACCGCCTACGTTATACCATGATATTTGAAGCTACCTTGTTGGCTTTGATGGTGCCTGCTGGTGCCTTGGTATTTGAGCGTAGCCATACGGATATCGGTATTCTGGCCATATTTTTGTCGGTCAAAGCGATGCTGATCAATCTGCTTTATAACTGGCTGTTTGATCGCTGGGATGTACACAATGGGCGCATTCCAACTGAACGGACTTGGCAGGGGCGTACTCTGCATGCCGTGGGCTTTGAGGCCACTTTAACTGTCACGTCTTTGCCCTTTGTCATGTTTTGGTTGCAGTTGAACCTGTGGCAGGCTTTGCTTACGGATGTGGTGATGGCAAGTTTTGTTGTGGTTTATACCATGCTGTTTACTTGGTTTTATGACCGTGCTTTTCCTGTGACCCAGCCAAGCCAGCAACCGCTGCCTTGTACCATTAACTAAAGTTAATGGTAGGGGCGTTTGCGTGTTGAGCTGGATGCCAAAATATACATGCCGCTAACAACAATGATCAAGCCACCCAGTAAGGTCATGCTGTCTGGCTGTTCGTTGAATACCAGCATGCCTAGGGCAATGGCAAACAGTAAGCGGGTGTAGCGAAAAGGTGTTACCGCAGCTACTTGGCCTGTGCGCATAGCAATGGTCAGCCAGTAGTAGGCCGCAACGCCAAAGGCAACAGCTGCAAGTAGTTGTAAGCTACTAAACGCGTCGTATTGGATGGCTTGTGGGGCATACCATTGGATAGCCAAGCCGGAAGGTATTAATACCATAAAACCGTATATGCCTAATTGCCGGTTAGATAGCACGGGTGGTGCAGCACGTGTTGCCAAATCTCTGCCTGCAAACCCTAGCATGGCAATCACCGCTAGCAATGACAGGGGTTCAAAGTTATCCACGCCTGGGCGTATTACTACTAGTACACCGACAAAGCCTATAATAATAGCCATCCACCGATCCATGGATACTCGTTCTCCCATAAACAGGGCCGCACCTAAAACAACCACCAAAGGTGTTGCTTGAAGAATAGTTGAAGCACTAGAAAGGGGGGTGAGAGTAATCGCCAGGACAAAAAACAAGCGTCCAACGATCTCGAAAAAAGCCCGCATGCCCATACGTTTAGATATAACTGCAGGGTGAAAAATAGCTTCGCCTTGACGCTGGGCCATCAGCATAAATACCAGCGTGCCTCCTAAGCCAAATAGGGTTAATACTATTCCCGTTGGTATTATCGCAGCGGCAGCTTTGATAAACATGTCTTCAATGGCGAAAGCCGCCATGGCCAATACCATAAAAAGGCTGCCGCGTAGGTTATCTGAGTGCATCGAGTTCTCGGTGAAAATGGCGTTTCAAATGGTGGGCGGAGCTTATCAGATATCTGGTGATGATTAGGCATTGGTTGGTATTATTTTCATTAAAAGTAAAAAATACTTTACATCAAGTAAACTATAAATTACTCTAAGTCAAAATATATAGACTTAATGAGGTGAATTTATGGATACCAAGAAAAGAAATATCACAGCGTCCTTGTTGTCAGCAGCCGTGGTTGGCTATTGGGTATACGGCCAATATGGGGCTGTTGACATGGCCGATCAAGTGCAGGTTGGACAATTTTTATTGACCACGATGGGGGTTGGTATGGTGTCCAATATTGTTATGGTTATCGTCATGTCTATTTTGGCTAGTATCTTGTTTGGCAAGGGAGAAAAACCAGTTTTTGACGAGCGCGATAAGCTCATCGAACTGTATGTAATGCGTGCCATTCTAGTAATATTTAGCTTGGGATTTGTTATCACCTTGGGTCTGGTGGGGTGGTATAGCTTATCCGCTAACATGGCGCTGCTGGTGCTCTTCTTATGTATGTATGGCGCCAATATTGTTGGTGATCTGGTTAAACTGTATTGGTATCGATAGGAAGCCATTATGCCAAAAGAAAAATTGTTAATTAATAACCAAATACGTCGTTTACGCTTTGATCATGACGAGATGACTCAGCAGGAACTGGCCAATGTTATAGGCGTGTCTCGACAAACCATTGTGGCGGTAGAAAAGGGTAAATATAACCCCTCTTTAGAGTTAGCGTTCCAGATTTCCATAGTGTTTGGTCAACCTATACAAGATGTATTTAGTGTCGCTTCTGACGAGCAAAGCTAAGATAACAAAGGACATGACAATGACACAGCTTAATCCACATTTTTGGGACAGAGTTGCCGCCGGTTATGCCGCGCGCCCAGTTGGCGACGTGACATCTTATGAGTACAAATTGGAGCAAATGAGCCAGCGCTTGCAAGCAGGTATGACGGTATTGGAAATAGGCTGTGGAACTGGTAGTACGGCCATTACCTTAGCCCAGAAACACCCAGATGTAGATTTTATCGCCGAAGATTTCTCCCCCGAGATGATCAATATCGCTAAGGAAAAAGCAGAAAAACTTGGCTTGCATAACCTTACTTTTAATTGCAGTTGCGCCGACGAAGGGTTACTTGCTGATACTCAGTTTGATATGATTATTGCTATGAATTTAATTCTACTCGTGCCAGATTGGCGCGAACTAGTAGAACAGGCCGCTAGCAAATTAAAACCCAATGGTTGGTGGGTGAGTGGTCACTTTTGGTTGGGTGAGGTGAACCTGTTGATCAAGCTAATCGCCAAACCTTTGATCAAGATAGGGCAGCTTATTGGTAGGCTGCCAGAGCACCTACATTTTCTTAAGCGCAAGGCATATTGTGAGGTCATGCAAGCTGCAGGTATGACCATAGAGGTGGATTGGCATCCATCAGGTAAGCCCAAGATATTCTTTATCATGGCGCAAAAAACAACTTAAGCAAACATTTGTTCGCTAGAAATAGCTAGGCCCTTGCCGACACCTAGTAGCATGTCAGTGGGGGCTAAAATATCTCGATATTCGTCAAGGCCTAACAAATTAAACAGGGCCGGTGAGCTAGCGCCGCCACCAGTGATAATGAGGCTCTGTGGCTGAGTATTAGCGCTAGTAAGTACTTCCTTTATGGCTCTCTTTATGGCCATAGCAGGGTAGTGAATGGCCTCTACCAAATCCTGTCTATTTAGATCCATGGCCAGCTCCATTTCGATAAACTCTAGCTCAGCTCTTGTCTCTTGATTTGCAGAAAGTGCAATTTTAGCTTTTTCTGCCGCCATAACAACGCTGGTGTTGCCGCTATTTTGGTACAGGTTAAACAGGCGCATGAGGGCGTCATAACGTTCACCAGAGGCGCTACCTAAATTGGTTACCAATCTGTCTTTGTGGCTTAAGAAGCGTCGAATAGCCGGCAGGTCATTAATCCGAAAGGCATCCATCATGGCACTTTGATAATCATGCACGATGGAAGTAACGGTGTTGCCTTGGGCAACACGATATTCCTTGCCGAATAAGCGTCCAAGACGATTGAGAGCCAAGGAAATATCTAAGTCCATGCCACCTACGCGTGTACCATGAGCAGCAAGAATGTCGCTGCTGCGGTCATACTCGTTGCTCATATTTCCGCTTTGGTTACCACCAAGACGCATCATCACCACGTCCGTGGTACCACCACCTACATCTACTACTAGGGTGGTTTGTTGTTTGCTTAGACTCTGTTCATAGTCGTAGGCCGCAGCTACAGGCTCGTACTGAAATTCCACATGCTTAAATCCAGCATCTTCGGCGGCATTGCGCATTAGGTCCAAAGCTCGTTGGTTGACGGTGGGGTTGGGTTTGATGCCCCAGTTAACTGGGCGGCCTATAACTACGGAATTTAAATCTTGGCCAATGTTCGCCTCGGCATTGGTTTTGTAAGCGCCAATCATGGTGCCAATAATGGTTTCAAAGTGGTTACTTAGTTCTGGGTTAAGTAAACCACCAAGGGCGGCCTTGGGGGATTTAACTAGTACACCTTGATGGTCACTGCTGTGCATTTCTAGGGCTTCATGACCCACGTAAATCTGTTGGTTAAAATCAGCACTAGAAATACCCACTTCATCAACTTCTAGTTTTAAGTCGCGCATGCGCTCGGCCGTGAGCTGATTGCGGATATCATCACGACGTTTTTGTAGGGTGCCTTGGCGGCCCGTAGTAGCAGCACGAAAACGTTGGTCATAGATTTCGCTGATTTCACGTTCCGTAATGTCGGCTATCTTACCGTCTTTGCGATGCAACCAAGCCGCCGTAGGAATAGAAGAGCAGCCAGCATTAAGCTCAGCAAAGGTGAGTTGCTGCTCGTTAAAGTAAGCTAAGGCAGAGTTAGTGGTGCCAAAATCTAGGCCACAGTGCATGGGAAATCCTTAAACGGGAGACAATCGATATTATCGTCTATAAATAGGATGAGAAGAAGGTAATATAAAGCTTATATCTATAGACAGGTCAAGGTCGCAATTGTGTAGATTAAACTGGTTTAACCGGTTGCCTGATAAGACATTTACGTTTACCCGTTGGTGTTTTGTTGGGATCGTTAAGATAGATCTCATGGTAATAGCCATGGGGCTGCAGATTGTTTTTTGGTAGGAATTCGCCGTAAAGTTTAGCGCAAATATCACCTATGGCATCATAATCGCCCACGTGCATTATCTGTACGCATTGTTGTTCGTGTAGATTTTCTATTTCAACAGAAGGTGTGCTCTTTGGGTTTTGTTTTGAGGCATTACTCTTCGCTAGATCTAATACTTCTCCACTAGCCCAATTGCCAACTACGACCATTACTCGCCAGTGCCAGTTGTCTTTTGAAGCGTCCATAAGTGATCGCTGGTCTGTCCAGAACTGGCATTCTAAGGGAGGGTATTTAAAGCTGCGGCCAAAGTGCTGCTTGGCTGCTGGAACTAGGTGCTCAACGATTGCCCATAGATGGCGCATAGCAGCATCAATGCCCGTGGTCTTTGGGTCGCCATGCCCGTTGATGGCCAAGTAGCGAACTTCCGGTACGTCAACCAAGACAAACTTGTTCTTAGGGGGCTGATAGAGTTCTTTTATGCGAGCTTGAAAATCGTCGTCGTTCATAAGTCACCTGGGTAACTGAATACTGATGCCGGTGGTTAGTATAGCTCAACCAAGCGAGCTGTCATTTGCTTTGTTTGGCTCAAGGGGAGCTGAAGTTCAACTAAGGTGCGCCAAAACCTATAGACAACAAAAAAGCCCAACAACCGTTAAGTCATTGAGCTTCCTTGAAAATGTGCGTGGTACCAGTGGGCGGACTCGAACCGCCACGCATTTCTGCAACGGATTTTGAATCCGTCGTGTATACCAATTTCACCACACTGGCACATTGAGGAGCGCATTATACTTGAATCCCTTGAGCGGTCAATGGTCGAGCCTTA
>CALKFY010000109.1 GCA_938084925.1 uncultured Pseudomonadales bacterium | reverse complement strand
GATTCCAGCACTGATGAGCACCGCAAGGCTTTCCATCAGCTAGAACGCTGGCGCGATGGTCTTATGGCCAACGACCAGAACACGTTGCAGGACTTGCTAGATCATCACCCACAAGCTGATCGTCAGCACCTGAATGCCTTGGTGCGTATGACGCAAAAAGAAAGCAAGAGCAACAAGCCACCCACGGCAGCACGTAAACTATTCAAGTACTTGCGTGAGTTAAGCCAGATTTAAACTCTGCCAAGCCAGATACCACGAAGGTGATCGGGAGCAGACCTGTCGCGGCACGATTGGGGTCTGATTCCAACCTGCAGCAACCACACAGCGTAGCGATTTAGCACGAACAACTAACTACAGGAGTCTGACCCCACCTACTCCCGTACCACTGGTTAGGTCGTGACCACTTTTCCCATACCGCTAACTAACTAATGGCAATCTCCATCAGGCAAAGTGCAACCCTGCTAGAGATTGCTTCGGTTCCCTCGCAATGACCCTTTAGCTAGATCCAGTCGACAAGTTTTTGACGCAGTTTCTTCACGGAAGCGCCTTGAATCTGGCAAACGCGGGATTCGGAGACTTCCAGTACCGCGGCAATTTCTTTGAGATTGAGTTCTTCATCGTAGTAAAGGGCAAATATTAGCTGCTCGCGCTCTGGTAGTTCGCCAATAGCATTGGCTAGAGCTTGTTGGAAAGCAGCTTCATCTACTTGTTTGCTAGGCATTAACGCCGACAAGGCAGGTTCTACACCTTCAGGTTGGTCTTCTACATGCACCGTTTGGTAGTTGTAGTTACGGCCTTTCTGGTCTTGCAACTCAGTCAGAGTTAAGCCCATATACTCAGCTAGCTCAGCATCCTTAACAGGGCGACCTAGCTCTTGTTCCAAGGCAGCATTAGCAATGTTGATATCACGAATACTGGTCATAACAGAACGCGGTAGCGTACTAAAACGACGCATCTCGTCCAACATGGCACCACGCACACGCAACTTGGCAAAGGTCTCAAATTGAGCGCCCTTGTTAGCATCATAATTTTGCATTGCTTCAAGCAAGCCCATCATGCCTACTTGGATTAAGTCATCTACATCTACACTCGCTGGCAAGCGCGCACTCAAATGCATGGCCACTTGTTTTACCAAGGGCATATATTCAATTAGTGGGTCAGAGCCTACCTTTTGATTATTTGAATGATATAGAGACAGATTATGCATAAAGCTTAAGTATCCGGATTACACGTTCGATTGCAACAAACGTTCAACAAAAAACTCCATATTGCCACTTAGACGATCTGGTGCAGGCCAACGAGTCATATGCGCAGCCATGCGTTCGTATGCTCTAGCCGAATTTGATACTGGTGCAGCATCCACCACGGCTTTTTGCTGGCGGTTAGCCAAACTTAGCTGCTCATCACGCGGCACACTACCCAAATACATAACGCTTGCTTGCAGATAATGCTCTACAACGCGCTCAATTTTCTGGTACAAACCACGACCGTGTTTTTCGTTTTTCACCATGCTCGCTACAAAGTGGAAGCGGCTAGTACCGAAGCGTTGGTTCATCACCTTCATCAAGGCATACGCATCGGTTATAGAAGACGGCTCGTCGCAGGCGACAACCAAAATTTGATGAGAGGCATTCAAAAACGCCAATACCATGTCAGAAATGCCAGCGGCGGTATCAATAATTAAATAATCCAACGCTTCGTCAAATTCGCTAAAAGCTTGAATCAAATGCTGTAACTGCTCGTTATTAAGAGCCGACATCTCGTAGATGCCGGAAGCTGCAGGCACTACTTTAATACCATGGGGGCCAGTTTGCACAATGTCTTTAAATGTCTTTTCACCGCTCATCACGTGAGCCATGTTAAACGGACAATGCAAACCCAAGTTGATATCAATATTAGCCAAACCCAAGTCGGCATCCATCAACATCACCCGTTTGCCCTGCTTAGCCAAGGATACAGATAAATTGATCGAGGCATTGGTTTTACCAACACCACCTTTACCACTACTAACAGCGATAACTTGTACACCTGATTGTGTCATTTTAATGACTCCTGTGTGTTTGGTAGTCCATGGCTTCTAAAGGTGTGCTTTGCAAACCTTTAATGCCAGAACGAACTTCGCGACGCAGGCCTTGCTGATGTGCAGGTTTACCTGGCGTTGCGTGTAATAGGGCCGATAAGGCGTCGATACCGCCTTGTTCTTCGGCAATTTCTGCAGCAACTGCATGACTCACAATTTGCTCTGCTGTTGGGTAGCCCAGATCCAGTGGAATGCGCTGACCATCAGTAATCATCACCAGGCACTGTTGCGATTCAATCAAAGCACTTAGCAAGCCACCCAAGGGTAGCGTTTCGTCCAACTTAGTCGCAACGACACCAGCTACCTGACCTTGATAATGACGCATCATATGGCGCAACGCATGAGTTTGACTGTTAGCCGCTAGTGTTAAGTACACGTTAATTTGCTGAGGTAATCCCTTCAGGCCATCAACTAAATTTTGAATGTGGCCATCAAATGGGTTGCCGCCAGCAGTATCAACTAATACATAATCTTTGTGCGCTAGCTGCGCTAAGTGCGCCTGCAAATCTGACATGCCTGATACGTGGTAAACTTCGATACCTAACATGGCACCAAATACACGTAGCTGATCACGGGCACCGATACGCTGCTGGTCCATAGAAATCAAAGCCACCTTATGCTTGCCGTGCTTCATAGCTAACTGAGCACCTAGCTTACCAATGGCAGTGGTTTTACCGACACCGGTTGGCCCTACTAGAGCGTATACACCACGCTTTTGTACGACACCTTGGTCGGAGGTATGAATATGCTGCTGTAACCAAGTCTGAGCTTCGTGCCAAAGCATATCGGCATCGTCATGACGCGACAACTGAGGCAAGATTTGATCGATAAGTTTTTGTTCAAACCCCATACGCTCAAGACGCTGAGCGACCTTTAAGGCAGCAGCACTAACAAAGGCTTCACTTTGCTTACTGCTTTGGCTCATTTGCTGCTCAACTAATAAACGCAATAAACCTAATTCTTTTTCCATACGCTGCATTTGCGAACCAGACTGTGCTGGCTGGCTAGCGCAAGGCGTTGCTTGGGCTGACGCTACGCTGCCAAAACGACGTTCTGGTGATTGTTCAGGTGGCGCGTAGGCAGTTGCAGCAGTCTGCGGTGCTGTATTGCTACGGTTCACCTTAAGCTTATCAAGGTTGGCAGCCAAACGATTAGCAAAATCAGATTGACCTGGCGCACTAGCGCGACGCTCTTCATAATCAAGAGCAGCCACTACTTCAACTTCTTTACCAACTTTGTTGGTAGAAAGGATTACCGCGTCTTCACCCAGGCTTTCTTTAATCATTGCCAGCGCGGTGCGAGTGTCCTTTGCTAGTACGCGTTTCATTTTCATGTTGTTTACCCTGTCTTCTCAGTACTACCTAATTCTATTGGCCATCAATCATTGGTTGCTGTTCGATGGTAGAAACAACTTGTACACCTTGTTCATCAGGTATTTCGTTGTAACCCAAGACAACCAATCCAGGTACACGATGCTTCACCATCTTCGCTAACCAAGGTCGTACTCCAGGAGACACCACCAAGACTGGCTGAATTCCTTGCTCAACCAGTTTCTCACTAGTGTTTTGCAAGTTGGCTAGCAACTGTTCTGCTAGGTTTGGCTCAATTGCCAAACCATGATCTTTGCTTTGCTGTAATACAGTATGCAATTGTTGTTCCAATCCTGCATCTAGGGTCATAACATTTAAGTCCTGCCCTACTGGCGTAAGCTGTTGCATGATCATGCGGCCTAATGCAGGTCGCACAGATGCCGTCAGAACGTCAGGATCCTGACTGCGTCCGGCCTGATCTGCCAAGATTTCGACAATAGAACGAATATCCCTGACAGCCACACCTTCGCCCAATAGATTCTGTAACACCTTAGCAACAACACCCACAGATAGCTGGCCTGGCACAACAGACTCAACTAGCTTAGGTGCACTTTGTGACAATTGATCCAATAACTGCTGAGCTTCGTCATGACCAAGTAGTTCATGGGCATTTTCTTGTAATACTTTA
This sequence comes from uncultured Pseudomonadales bacterium, assembly GCA_938084925.1. GTDB lineage: Bacteria > Pseudomonadota > Gammaproteobacteria > Pseudomonadales > Balneatricaceae > Njordibacter. Next base: position 5,134 of record CALKFY010000109.1, on the reverse strand, counting down.
TTCAAATGAGTAGCCAGTGCCGTCGCACCATCTACCACTGTGTAGCCGAGGGTCTGAGCATATTCACGCTGCGAAGTTTCAATCCATAGTGCATCCAAACCAAAGGCTGGATCACGGGTAGGAATACCCTCTAAGGTGCCATGAGTCATGCCCGGGTTGATAGCCAGGTCACGCCCCATTACCAACTCACCTTGGCCACGCACAACACCATTAATATTGATATTGTATTGGTTCGGGCCCAAGTCGAGGTTGTCGCGGATATGTACAGACTGCACCAAGAAACCCAGCTCATGAGAAAGCTTCTTACGCACGCCCTTAATCCGCTGCATAAGAACACCACCTTGGGATTTATCAACCAAAGGAATCAAAGCATAGCCCACTTCCAAGCCAACCATATCTAGCTGTGGGATGTCATCCCAAGACAAATCTTTAGCTTCTTGTTCTTGCTCTACTTGTATAGGATCAATCTCTTCTGGCATATCCACCTGTTTCGCGTGCTGCATGGACCAATAGGCTAAACCGCCAACACCAGAACCTAGCAACAAGAATACAAAATGTGGCATACCAGGAATTAAACCCAATAAAATCAAGATACCCGATACAATGACCAAGGCTTGGGTACTACCTAACTGTCCCACTACCTGAGTAGACATGTCATTGGTAGAAGATACACGGGTTACGATAATTGCCGTTGCCGTCGCCAACAGCAGCGAAGGTATTTGAGCCACTAGGCCATCACCAATGGTCAGCAATACATAAACTTCAGCTGCTTCACTAAAACCCAGACCGTGCGTACCCATACCGATGGCCAAACCGCCAACAATGTTGATCAGCAAGATAAGGAAACCGGCAATAGCATCACCCTTCACGAATTTACTAGCACCGTCCATGGAACCGTAGAAGTCGGCTTCTGAAGTAACATCCTGACGACGTTCACGAGCTTCATCTTGGGTCAAAACACCGGCGTTCAAATCAGCATCAATGGCCATCTGCTTACCAGGCATCGCATCCAAAGTGAATCGTGCGCTTACTTCTGAAACACGGCCAGCACCCTTGGTTACTACCACAAAATTAATGATCATCAAGATGGAGAAGACAATGATACCAACTAGGTAATCACCGCCAATAACAAAGTCACCAAAAGACTTGATTACCTGACCTGCCGCATCGGTGCCTGTGTGACCATCGACCAATACCACTCGCGTAGAGGCGACATTCAAAGCCAGACGCAGCAAGGTAGCAAAAAGTAAAACTGTAGGAAATGAGGAAAAATCTAAGGGCCTCAGGGTATTAATAGAAATCATTACAATGATCAAAGCCAAGGCAATGTTAACGGTAAAGAACAAATCCAGCATAAATGCCGGTAACGGTACAACCATCATAACGATGACCATCAACACCAACATTGGAATAAGCAAACCTGTCAGCTGTTTGACATTTATGCGTGACCAATAATTTGACACCATACCTACATTCATACTCTACTCGCTCTTTTAATCTTGGCGAAAAACTCGCTAACCCGCTGATAAATAACTATTATATATTTCTAATTCGAATAACATGTCAACCGAATCAGTATCTAGCTTGGGTTTCTCTCGCAATAGAAATGCAATATGGATGCCAACCTTGTAAAGAAAACTAAAAACTTGTCGATAAACTTGATGTATCTAAGCATCCTTGCTTCAGCGATCATGTAAACAATGACTAGGCAAAGATAAACCTAAAGATCTTTCGCGAGCTGTCGATAGAGATAGCATTAAGAAAGGGGTATCCAGCATGATTAAAAAATTCTCATCACACACGGCAAAGATAGTTGCCATTCCAACTCTAGCGCTGATCATCAGCGGCTGCTCTGTAGCCTTAACGAGCACGGGAACACCGGAGCCAATTGCGCCAGAGCAACCTAAGCCGGTGTATAAGAAAAAAGTTATCATAGCTACTGGTTATGCCAATATCAGTGCACAAAACAGTGATAATGCGGCTCAGCGCCGCCTCATGGCAATCCGTGCATCCAAGCTTGACGCTTATCGCAGTCTGACTGAACAGGTATACGGCCAGCAACTAAATGCCTCCACTACGGTAGAAGACATGGTGGTCGTAAATGACACCATGCGTGCACACGTAGAGGGTTTAGTGTATGGTGCCAAGGTAGTTAGCATCTCACCTATTGGTGAAGACAGCTATGAAACCAAGCTAGAGCTAGAACAGGATACGCTAGTAGAAATTCGCAGCCTGTTTTTAGCCGCCAAGTAAATAATCAGTGGCCGAGCCATGTTGCCTTATCGTAAGTTCTTTGCCCTTCTGCTGGGTACTGCCAGCCTGCTAACGGTCTATATGCCTGTGCAAGCTGAGCAGCCAATGCAGGGAACTGTTACTGCGCAAGGCTCTGCCCTTACATCCCAGGATCCAGACACGGCAAGTATTCGAGCCCTTCTTGATGCCTTACGCAATGTCGCCACCGAAAAATCCAGCCGCCTTACTAGTCACAGTGTTGTGGACTCCCAAGGCAATCTTGCCGAATTGATTAGTCTTCAGTCTCAACTCGATGTACACAGTCTAAAAATAATTGAGCAAGAGAATCGCGGTAACCTGACCCGCGTACAGGTCGCCATTAACCTGCAAGATGCCTCGGGCACTTGCCCTGCCCCCATGATCGGCAAGGTACTCACAACCGACCTCGCAATTACTAGCAACGGCCAAAACAATAATCATATTGACATCAATAGCTTACTGCTACATACCGAACAAACCTCACACCTGTTGGCGAACAATGCCAAGATTAAGGCTGCACGTATCAACCCAGCACTAAACACATACGAAAGTGCAGTATTAGCTACCGAGGCTTATCATCAAGCTGATTTCCATCTAACACTTGGTGCATATTGGCAGCAAGCTGACGTATCTAATAGCAATCAAGTAGGACAACAAATTAGCAACTTGCTGGGGTTACAGAAAAATAGTAGCGCAACAGGCGCACAGCTACACCTACAAGCCAATTTAAGTAATCATCATGGTGAACAACAATCACAAGACTTTACTATTGTGATCAAGTTGCCACAAGACCAGCCGATTAGCAGCCAGACGTCGAACCTACCCGAAAACGTAAAACAGCAGCTAAATACCTGGTTAGCAAGCATTTGGCCAAGTATGCAAATTGCCATCAACTGCAGCCCCAATTATGTACGTCTGAGCAAACTTATTGACGCCCCTAACTGGCGTATCAACAAAGGCAAACGACTCGGTTTAAAAGTCGGTCAACGCTTGTTGTTAATACCCGAAAAAATGCACCTAGACCTGAAAGATGGTGCTCTAGTTAAAGCACCGCAGGTATTTACCGTTGAACATGTGGAACCGAATGGCGCCACCTTATCCCATGCCATTGGCCAAGGTGATATCACCGACGGTTTATTTAAGCTGGTAGCACTGTAAAGGCACCAGGAGGATACTAATCATGTACAAGAAATCGACCCTATTAATAGCCATGGCCTGTAGCCTTTTGTTAGTTTTACCCAACGCTAGCACAGCTAACACCAAAGACAATTTAAAGGTATTGCTAGGCAAACTCATAGACCTAGAGCACGCCTTGGCAAGACGTCCTGTGGCAGAAGACGAAGACAACGTACTAGCACCTGGTAGCAGCTACACCATTCAAAGTGGCGATACCCTAGCGCTTATTGCCAACACTGCCTATGGTGAAACAGATGTGCGCTTAGAGCTAATCCGTGACATGATTGTCAATAACAATCCTCATGCTTTCTTCCGCGACAACCCAAACTTTATCTATGCCGGTAAAGTCATTAGCATACCTAGCGTAGACGACCTACGTAAGTTTATCTTCAATGACAGCAAGGCACGCATATTTAACAGCCAAAGCAAAGCTAACTGGATACGCTACCCATAACGTAGACAACAAACTGTCCCGTCCTAAAATAGGTTGACGGTTTTTAAGTAGCCACTCTCACTCTGAGAGTGGCTTTTTTATGCACTTCTTCTGGTGTTTTCATGCCCAGGCTCAGGTGCGGCCTGATAGTGTTATAAATTTGAATGGATTCTTCTATTAGCCGCTTCAGCTCCTTAAAACTGTTACACTTCAATAATAAGAACTCTTGCTTCAATATACCATTGATCCGTTCAGCCAACGCATTTTGATAGCAATCATATCCATCTGTCATAGATGGGCTCACCCCATTTTTTCTTAACTCTGCCTGATAAAGCGCTGAACAGTATTGTGACCCCCTGTCCGAGTGATGTATTAAAGAGTCACTAGTTACTCGTGCCTTTAGCGCTTGTTTAACCGCTTTAACCACCTCTACAGCAGTCATGTTTTCGCTCAGATGATACCCCATGATTTTACGGCTAAAACGATCTGTTACTAGTGATAAATAGTGCACACCTTCTGCCGATTCAACGTAGGTAATATCACTGACAAACACCTGCTCAGGCCTATTTATATGTAGGTCTTGAACTAAGTTAGGATGTTTTTTCATCCAATGGCGACTATCGGTCGTCTTAGTGTAACTACGTTTGGGTTTGACTAATAATCGGTGCTCCCGAAGGTAGTCAAACAAGCCATCTCGGCCTAGCTTAATACCTAGTTCATTCAACTTTGGCTTCAGCAAATAATAGAGCTTTCTAGTTCCCAGCCTTGGCATGAAACATCTTAAGTCTTGCACCATGGCTTGTATTGGTGCCAGCTCAGCAGACCTCACTTGATGTCGCTGCAAACGCTGGTAGATAGCTTGACGGCTTACACCATGTAAACGACAGCTTTTACTAAGCGTTAATTTCCCTTGCGCCTGCGCATCTCGCGCTGAGCGGATAAAGACTTTTTTACGTAATCAGTCCCGCAATCTTGGTCCATTATCTTTAGCATATTGCGATGCAAGTAAACTAAATCCTGAGCGTCTTGAAGCTCCTTTTCTAAGCGTTTGATTGTTTGGTCGGGTGTTTCTGGTTGCTTAATCATATGCCCTCCTGTTGAGGACCAGTCTAGCCGACCATGCTTGCGTAGCCAAACCAGAACGGTACTTCGTCCTTGAATGCCGTATTTTCTTTGCGCTTGCTTATAGGTAAGCTGGCCCTTTTCAACTTGCTCAACAACAGACAATTTAAAGCCCATCGTATAGTCACGCTG
>CALKFY010000108.1 GCA_938084925.1 uncultured Pseudomonadales bacterium | reverse complement strand
AACATATCCAGAGCGCGCTCCCAGCTAATTTCTTCAAATTCAGCGGCGCCACGTTCACTACCAGGCTTACGCAACAGAGGCTTAGAAAGTTTGGCAGGCGAAAGCTGCTTCATAATGCCGGAGTTACCCTTGGCACATAAAACACCTTTGTTTACAGGATGATTAGGGTTGCCTTGGATAAAGCGAATCTTGTCGTCTTCTAAGGTGACCTTGATACCGCAACGGCAGGCGCACATGTAACAGGTTGTGTACTTGTGCTGTTGGTTCTTGTGGTCTTCAAACTGAGGTAATGCTGAGGAGTTTGGCATAGCTACTCTTATTCTTGTTACATCAAAGCACACAAGAATAAGACAAAAGCCCTAGTCTGCCAACAGCCAGACTATTTGTAACAATAGAGCCAGCTAAAAAATTTAACCGCTATGTTGCTAACCGGCTATACCAACAAAGGACGGTACGTCATAAGAAACTGCAGACACAGGTGTGTTGATCTGCTTACTAGCTGAAGAAGATACGCCGCCATCTAGACCTTTGCCGCGCCTAGCTTGACGCGCCACGCCATTTAATGAGTTACCGGTGCTACGCTTAGGTACAAACGTTGGTTTAACGTGATTTGATGGATTAATTTGAGAATCGTTCATGCTGGCCTCCATTATCTAAGTATTGGCACCAGCACAACTATACAACTGGTACCATAGTGTGGCCACTATAGCACCAGCCATTGATAATGTAATGGAATTAATATCGATTAATTTATTCCATTAAGACATATATAATATCTTTTGAGCTATTCAGCAATAGTAAAACCGGTAGGCGCTACAAGTGCAGCTACATCGATATCATCGGCTTGTGCACGGGCCCAAGTATTAATGGAACGGTTACCCGTACGGCAGAACGCCAATACCTTACCATGAGCAGCTAAAGCCGCCTGCATTTCTGCCACTGTCTCAGCAGGGAAATTCATACCAAATACCGGCATATGAATATAAGCCAAACCTTGAGCTTCTGCAGCAGCTTGCAAACTAGCGCTATCAGCTGGATGGCCTGGCTCACCGTCTGGGCGGTTATTAATAACCGTGGTGTAACCCAAGGCTTTAACTTCAGCCATTTCGGCTTCTACTATTTGTGGGGCAACGCCAAAGGTATCAGTGACAGATGTAATAGCCATTAAAAAAATCCTAGTTAACAAAGTTGTTGTCGAGCCGCTTATCTTATATTAGCCAAATACAATAAACAAGCACAAAAAAAGCGCCAACAGGCGCTTTTAGGATAACTAGCAGTATGTGTTGTATTGCGATATAAGCTATCGGATGTTAGGCAATACGTCCTAAAGCGTTATCAATGGCATCAACGATCTCATCAATTTCGCTCTTACCCACAATAAGCGCAGGACTTAAGCATAAGGTATTGTTGTGCAACTCGAAGCTACGGTTAGTACGGCCAATGATTACACCGTTAGCCATACAGTCAGCAGCTACACCTGCAGCAACAGACTCATGCACTGGCTCGCGAGTTTCGCGATCAACAACTAGTTCGATACCTTGGAACAAGCCTTCGCCACGGATATCACCAATCACTTGATACTTTTCTGCCAGGCCGTGTAGACGCTCGTTCAAGTAAGCACCCATTTTCTGCACGTTTTCTAGCAGGTTTTCGTCCTCGATAATGCGCATATTTTCTAGCGCAGCAGCAGGGCCCGCAGTACAGCCGCCAAAAGTAGAGATATCACGGAAGTAACTCATAGTATCGGAAGGGTCGTCCTTAAAGGCGTCAAATACGGCTTCAGTGGTTACTGTGCAAGAAATAGCAGCATAGCCACTGGCTACACCCTTAGCCATGGTAACGATATCAGGTATGATATCGAAGTGCTGGTAGCCAAACCACTTACCAGTACGGCCTAACCCACATACTACTTCATCTATGTGCAACAAAACATTGTACTTGTCACAAATGCGGCGAACTTCTTTCATGTAACCAGCAGGTGGAACAATCACGCCACCACCAGCAGTGATCGGCTCAATCACTACCGCGCCTACAGTATCAGCACCTTCACGCAAGATAGCATCTTCCATCAAACGTGCAGCCTGGATACCAAAATCAGCATCACCACCATTAGGAGAGTGGTAGGCGGAGCAATGCGGAAACTCAACGAAACCAGGCGTAAATGGACCATACTGATCTTTACGCTGTAGCTGACCTGTAGAGCTTAGGGCAGTGATAGTTGTACCATGGTAATCACGATCACGGTAAAGAATCTTGTGTTTCTTGCCACCAAACTTCTTGTAAGCAATTTGACGTACAATTTTGTACGCCTTTTCGTTAGCTTCAGAACCGGAGTTAGAGTAGTAAACGCGGCTCATACCTGGCATTTTGTCAATTAACTGTTGTGCAAACATCGCACCAGGCAAGCTGCCAGCGCTGTTAGCAAAGTAGTTCATCTTAACTAGTTGATCACGTACAGCATTAGCAATGGACTCACGACCATAGCCAACGTTCACCGTCCACACAGCACCAGACACAGCATCCAAATACTCTTTACCTTTGGCGTCCAAGACACGCATACCTTTACCCTCAACGATCATTAACGGATCATTGTCTTCTAATGGCTTATGTTGGGTAAGATGGTGCCAAACGTGGTTGCGGTCATCGGCCAAAGCCTGATCCATGCTGTAGTTGTTCACATCATAGGACATAGTCAGATACTCATTTCTAGGTTAATTAACGAGCGCTTTATTTTTGAGGAGGCGCCCTGCTATACCTGACACTTTAGTACCTTTGTGGGTATTTCCCTTAGAACCAGATTGGATTTTCCTGTTGTGCCAGACGCAATACTTCTGGCGTCCTTTAGTATTTCTCAATACAATTAATACTTAAGTTCAAAGAACAATATGTAGAAGTAACCTTATGAGCCATCCTTTGTTTCATTTAGATGCCGGCCTCTCTGCCAGTTTGCAACAACAACTGCGACAACAGATTGCGCAAGCTATCTTGGCCAAGCACATTCCTTTGGACAGTCCTCTACCTTCTAGTCGCAAGCTAGCCAAAGAACTCAACATCGCCCGCAACACCGTGGTTTTGGCTTACGACCACTTGCTTGATGATGGTTATCTGGTAGCCAAGGAACGCAGTGGCTACTATGTAAACCCCGACATTCTGGAAAACAGTGTTGTCATTGAAGACATTCCAGCTGACCGTCACACCGCAGGGAGCGAACCCAACTGGCAACAACGCTTTAAGATGCGCCCTACTGCGCAAACTAACATTGCCAAACCGGCCGATTGGCAGCAGTACGATTACCCATTTATTTACGGCCAGTTCGATCCTAACTTATTTCCGACTAACCATTGGCGTGAATGCTGCAAAGATAATGTCAGCGTGCCTGCCATTCGCAGCTGGGCAGCCGATCACTTTGTTGCCGATGACCCCATGCTAATTGAGCAGCTACACACGCGCATTTTGCCGCGCCGTGGTGTGTGGGCAGACCCGGAAGAAATCTTGATCACTGTGGGTTGCCAGCACGGTTTGTATATGATGGCAAAGTTATTACTGGATGAAAAAAGCATCATGGGCATCGAGGACCCAGGCTTTGTCGATATTCGCAACATTGCTAGCCTTAACCCTTCACAAGTGAAGCCTTTACCGATTGATGATGAAGGTTTAATTATCAGTAACGACATTATTGACTGTGATGCGGTATACACCACGCCTAGTCACCAGTACCCAACGACGGTCACCATGCCGCTGGATAGGCGCCGCCGCCTTTTAGAAATGGCCAATGAACATGATTTTGTCATCATTGAAGACGATTACGAGTGTGAAACCAACTTCAAACAAGCGCCGTCTCCCGCCCTAAAAAGCTTGGACCAACACGGCCGCGTTATCTACATCGGTAGTTTTTCTAAGACTCTAGCACCTGGGCTACGCCTAGGTTATCTAGTTGCTAGCAAGGAGCTTATTGCAGAGGCCCGCTCTCTACGTCGCCTGATGGTACGTCACCCACCCGCTAACAACCAACGTTCTATTGGTTTGTTCGTGGCTCGTGGTTATTATGATTCATTAGCTAGCACACTAGTAAATGCCTACAAGGAGCGCCATCAGATCATGGCCGATGCCCTACAGAAGTGCATGCCCGATGGGTTTGAGAAACCGACTTTTGGTGGTTCATGCTATTGGGTCAAGGGACCTGACAATCTGGATGCAAGAGAACTTAAAGCTCTAGCGCAAGAACATGGCATTCTTATTGAAGCTGGAGATATCCACTTCCTCAGTGACACCCCTCCTCTTAACTACTTCCGCCTAGGTTACTCGTCTATCGCACCTAACCTTATAGAGCCTGGTATTGAGAAGTTAGCAGCACTAATGAAAAGCCTAACGGACTAGGCCAACTTCAACACTAGTAAGCCAACACAAATAGTTGTGGCGGCTATATATTGTCGCGAGTCCAAAGGTTCGCGCAACCAGACCACAGCCAACAAAACTGCAGCTAGTACGGATGTCTCTCGCAAAGCCGCCACCATGGCCACAGGCAGCACCGTCATGGCCCACAAGCTAATGGTATAAGCAGCTACCGAAAAAGCCCCACCCAAAGCGGCTAAGCGCCAATGCTTACGATAAGCAGCCCCTAACTCACCACCGTGCCGATATAAGGCATAAACGTTGATAACTAGTCCATCCAGAATAAACAACCAGCCTACATAAGCTAAAAAACTGCCACCACTTGCCACCACATAACCGTCAATCAAGGTATAAGCAGCAACCCAAAGACCAGTAATCAAGGCAGCAACAAGCACTGGGCCATGTATGTGTACTTGTCGCCAAGGCGCAAGACTAATGATACCAAGGGTAACTATAGCCACACCCAAGGTTTGCCCAAGAGACAAAGAAGCTAAGGATTCCGTACCTAACAAAAAGCTGACTAGCAACACCCAAACTGGCGCACTGCCCCTAGCAATAGGGTAGGCTTGAGAGAAGTCGCCTAAACGAAAGGCACGCAAGAGGTATATCTTATAGCCCAAATGCGCCAGCAAGCTTAACCCCAGCCAAGGCCACAACGATTTATCCAAAGACGGCAGCCAAGGCAGAATTACCAAACCAGCAAGCATGATAAAACCGAACATCATACTGATGGCAATGAGTGGAGCTGTATTGATTTTCACCATGGCGTTCCAGCCGGCATGCATAACAGCTGCAAACAAAACTAGAACGAAGGCGATATTTTCCATAGTAGCTTATGGGCTAAGAAGCTATGACGACTGATTTTGCAGCCAATTAGCATAGACAACACCCAAGGCTGCAGACGCTAGGCGCGCTACGGCAGGGTCTGCGCGAGAGGTTAAGATAATTGGCACCTTTGCCCCCAAGATCAAGCCAGCAGCCGTAGCACTGTTAAAATACACCAGCTGCTTAAAGATAGCATTACCGGTTTCAATGTTTGGTACAAGCAGCATATCTGCCTTACCAGCACCGGCTGCGGTAATGCCCTTAACCTTGGCAGCCTCTTCTGACACCGCACCATCGAAAGCTACAGGCCCAAAGACTTGGGCCGCCAGAGGAGCCCTCTCAAGACTTGCTAAGAGTTCCTTAGCAAGCATACTAGAGGGCATAGCTGGTGTAGGCACCTCCGCAGCTGAAAGCAAAGCTACATTAGGCTTTTCGTAGCCTAGTGCGTGCATTAGCTTTACGCCGTTGTTAAATATATGTTGTTGTGTAGTTAGGTCAGGTGCGACGTTGATAACCGCATCGGTGATGCAAAGCGCCTTATCACTATGGGGCACAGTCATATGGAAGACATGACTTAAACGCACACCGGTACGTAAGCCTTTTTCTTTGTTAAGCACAGCACGTAACAAGGTATCTGAATGTACATGCCCTTTCATCAGCATTTGTGCACGCTGCTCGTGCACTAGCGCTACTGCTGCTTCTGCGGATTCCTGCTCACCATCAGCGGCTACTAGCTGGTCCGCATTAAGCTGCCAGTCCATCGCTTTGGCTAGTTCTGTTATTTTCTCAACATCGCCAACCAATATAGGGTAGATAATACCGGCCTGCTGGGCCTGCATAGCACTATCCATCGCTAGGTCAGTACCGGCATTGACCACAGCTGTAGTCATGGTAGGCAATGCTTGCGCTTGGGCTAATAAGGGGGCTGGGCAAACTGGGTTTTCGATACTGAGCATGATAATAGGTCTCTATTTGTTACAATCCTAGTGCCCTTAATTTAATCACATAGGGTGGGTAATGCTAGGACCAATTTCATTAATGCCAGGCACCAACGTAGAGATTACTAGGCTTACTAAGCCGTAACCACTTTTGGTTTCTTTGATGGCCACAACTGTGATAGCAACATACCGGCTAATATTAAAGCACAACCTAACAAGCCTTGCGCTGGAAGAGTTTCGGATAAGAACAACCAACCACCTAAAACCGCAAACACACCCTCAGAACTAAGAATGATAGCGGCATGGGAGCTATGTGCATGCTGCTGGGCTACTACCTGCAGCGTATAAGCCACACCGGTAGACATTAATCCAGCGTATGCCAATGGCAAGGCCGTATCTGCTATCATCTGCCAACTAATGGTTTCTGTCATTACAGCCAGCACTAGGGCGATCAATCCCGCCACAATAAACTGAATAGCCGATAACTTTATAGTGTCATAACGGCTAGCCAAATAACCTATTAACAATACATGACCGGCAAAGGCTACGGCACACAACACTTGCAGGGTATCACCATAACTTAAGGTGAAGTCTTCACGAATAGAAAGCAAGTACAAGCCCCACACAGCAATGGCGGCACCAATCCAAGTACCAATACTGGTACGCATACCAAATAGTAATCCAATGGCAGGCACAAAAAAGATATACAAGCCGGTAATAAATCCTGCTTTACCCGCAGTGGTGTACTGCAGGCCGACTTGCTGCAATGTAGCACCTGCGCATAAAAAGCTGCCTGCTAGTATCCCTACTAAAAACAAATGAGTCTGATTAGATGATTTTGAGTTACTGCGTTCGGGACGTTTAACATGCAACCAATAGACAACTGGCAACAACGCCACACCACCCATCAAAAAGCGTACGCCATTAAACAAATGAGGCCCCATAGTTTCCATGCCCACACGCTGGGCAACGAAGGCAAAACCCCAGATAGCTGCTGCTAACAGCATCAATAGATTGGCTAAAACTACTTTATTATTCATTGTAAAATCCTAAATGTAAAAATCCTTTTATCCCAATGTATGGGGGCGGCAATTACGCTACAGCAGGCAAACCACTATGAAAACGAAATTCTTCATCTGCCGATGTAATTAACTGCGTTTCCAATACTCTAAATTCTTCGACACGCGCCCAAAATCCGTCTTCGCCTGGGCCACCAGGCAACTTAGCCTCCGTAAGGGCAAGTTTTAGGTAATCTTTGTAGTGACGCGCCTCGGACTTCAACAAAGAGTGGTAAAACTTACCCAGCTCATCGTCCAAATGCGGTATTAATGCCTCAAAACGCTCACAAGAACGAGCTTCAACAAAGGCACCGATAATCAGCGTATCCATTAGCTTAAGTGGCTCATGGGTACGAACAATGCTGTACATACCAGTAGCATAGCGCGCCGCACTCATGTGGTCGTATTCAATGTCGCGGTCTTCCATTAATCGACAGACCTGATCAAAGTGAATAAGCTCTTCACGCGCCAAACGTGACATCTTGGTTAACAGAACCCCTTTACGTGGATAGCGAAACATCAAACGCATAGCTGTAGAGGCGGCCTTCTTCTCGCAATGGGCGTGATCAATGAGCAACACATCCAGGTTTAATAGTGCCTTGTCTACCCACTCCTTAGGAGTCGATGAAACCAAAAAGCCTTTCAATTCCATCAAAGCTTTGTCTAAGGATATTTGGGCGGGAGTTTTAGCAGTGGTCATAGATAACATCAAGGTAACAATTGCAAAACCGGCATTCTACGTGAAAAGCCCTTATGTTCATACTTAAAGACGCCACTGTAAAACAAAGACACCAAGAAAAAGTAGCAACAAACACACACTTTTCAACATTCCTGAACTAAACTTTAGAAGCAAATAGAGAGCCTCCTAGCTTATGAAAGTACTGATTGTTGACGATACCGAAACCAACTTAGAACTCACCAGCCTGTATGTAAACCGTGCAGGTCATGAGGTAATTACCGCACAAGACGGTGAACAAGGTATTGAAGCTTTTATCGCCCACCAACCCGACCTTGTCTTATTGGACGTTAATATGCCTAACGTTGATGGCTATGACTGTGCGAAAGAAATCCGTAGCAAATGCCAAGAAGGCAATCTTTGGGTGCCAATCATCTTTTTGAGCGCTATCATTACCGATGAAGCTATCGTTAGAGGTATAGAAGCAGGCGGCGATGACTATTTGCCCAAGCCAGTTTCACAAGCAGTGCTACAAGCCAAACTAAAGGCCATGCAGCGCATCGCGTTGATGCGACAAGAACTTCAAGATGCCAGTGAAAGGTTACGCAAACTTTCATCCATTGATGGTTTAACGCAAATATATAACCGCCGCCATTTTGATGAGTCATTACGCAAAGAAATGGCTCAAGCCGAACGCACAGGTGCACCGCTATCGCTGTTGATTTGTGATGTTGACCACTTCAAGGCCTACAATGATCACTATGGCCATGTGCAAGGCGATGAAGCCCTAAAAGCGGTTGCGGTAGCTTTAGACACTATATCCTCTAGGCCACATGACATAGCCGCCAGATTAGGTGGAGAAGAGTTTGTACTGTTATTGCCTGCCACAGCCAGACAAGGTGCAGCCAAATTAGCAGGCGAACTAGTCCAGGTTATACGTGATCTGGACATACCCCATGCAAAATCACCATCAGCCAAATACCTGACAGTAAGCGTGGGGGCAGCAACTTATCGGCCAAACCATGGCCATGCTAGCCCAGAAACGGTTATCGGTAGCGCCGACTTAGCGCTGTATGAGGCAAAACAAACGGGGCGCAATCAGGTCAAGACCCACACCGAACACCACTTATCAAGAAAACAATAACTATTTAGCGAAACTAACAAAGCGTATTTAAACAGCTATTAAGGCTCTTTGTAAATCGGCAATTATGTCTTCCACAGCTTCCAAACCTACAGACACTCGTAGCAGATTGTCACCGATACCGGCTGCGGCACGGGCTTCAGGGGTCATCTTGCCGTGAGTAGTAGTTGCGGGATGGGTAATAGTAGATTTAGCATCACCAAAGTTACCAGTAATGGACATTAGCTGAGTGTTATCGACTACTCGCCATGCCGCATTTTGATCACCGTTAACATTGAAACTCACCACACCACCAAACATTGTTTGCTGGCGACTTGCTAGTTCGTGCTGTGGGTGACTCGACAAGCCTGAGTAATACACACGCTCAATTTGTGGTTGATCCTGCAACCACGCAGCCACTTGCATAGCAGATTCACAATGCGCTCGCATGCGCAGTTGTAAGGTTTCTAAACCATTGATAAACACCCAAGCATTAAATGGGCTCATGGTCGTACCAGCGGTGCGCAAGAAACCAAATACGGGTTCCATTAGTTCGTCGCTACCTAAAGCGATACCGCCGACACAACGACCTTGACCATCAATGTACTTGGTCGCCGAGTGCATGACGATATCTGCACCTAGTGCCAAAGGGTTTTGGATCACTGGCGTACAAAAACAGTTATCAATGACCAACAAAGCATTAGTGCCATGAGCTAGCTTTGACAAAAACCCTATATCAGCAATCTCAGCTAAAGGATTGGATGGGGATTCTGCAAACAAGATGCGAGTGTTCGGCTGGATTGCTGCTTGCCAGGCCTGATGATCTGTCGGGCAGACATAGGTGGTAGTAATACCAAATTTAGCTAAAACATTGTCAAATAAACCAATAATAGAGCCAAAAATGCTATTAGAAGAAACAATGTGATCTCCCTGCTTAAGATGCCCTAAAAAGATACTGGTCAAAGCTGCCATGCCAGAACTCGCCGCAACCCCACGCTCAGCACCTTCTAAAGACGCCATGCGCTGTTCAAAAGTGGTAACCGTTGGGTTAGTAAAGCGCGAGTAAATATTGCCTTGGGTTTTACCACCAAAGCGCCCCGCTGCTTCTTCTGCGCTGCCATAGATATAACTAGAAGTGGCATAAATTGGGTCATTATGCTCTTGTTCCGTGCCAGACAATTGCCCAGCACGAACCGCTCGAGTTTTAATGTCACAACTAGCAAGCAAGGCTTGCAGCTGCTCTTGGCGTTGACGTACGTCAGACATAATTTTCTCTACATCTTACTTTGCATATTGGTAGCGGTAGCCGTATCGACTAGATCACCACCTGATTTTTTCTTCTTTTCGTCGTCGTTACGAGCCTGCTCTAAACGATCCAGATAAGCTGCGTCCACATCACCGGTAACATAGTTACCGTCAAACACGGAGCAGTCAAACTCGGTAATTTTGGTATCACCACCTTGAGTGGAAGCAATAAGATTCTCTAACTTTAGATAAATCATCTTATCGGCACCAATGGCTTCGCCTACTTCGTCGTCAGTACGGCCATGGGCAACCAACTCAGTAGCGCTAGGCATATCAATACCATACACGTTTGGATAACGAACAGCAGGTGCAGCAGAAGCAAAGTATACCTTCTTGGCACCCATTTCACGGGCCATTTCGATGATTTGCTGTGACGTGGTACCGCGCACTACGGAGTCATCCACCAGCAATACATTTTTGTCACGGAATTCCAATTCGATTGGATTCAGCTTTTGACGCACAGACTTCTTACGCTGAGTCTGACCCGGCATGATAAAGGTACGACCAATATAACGGTTCTTGATATAACCTTCGCGCTGCTTCACACCAAGCTTGTTGGCCAGTTCAGTAGCCGCTGTACGACTAGTATCAGGAATAGGTATAACCACGTCAATATCGTGATCTGGCCACTCTTCGATAATTTGATCAGCTAGGTACTCACCCGCCTTAAGGCGTGCTTTATAGACAGAGATGCCGTCCATAACAGAATCTGGGCGAGCTAGATATACATACTCAAACAAGCAAGGTACGTGCTTAGGGTCTTGTGCACACTGTTGTGTAAACACCTCACCTTCGGCAGTGATATAGATCGCTTCACCAGGTTCGATATCACGTACTAGCTTATAGCCGGCTGCGTCCAAAGCTACGCTCTCAGAAGCCACCATGTATTCTTTACCAAGCCCTGAATCACGCACACCGTAACACAAAGGACGGATACCATGAGGGTCGCGAATACCAACGATACCGTGACCAGTAATCATAGCCAACACGGCATAACCACCACGACAACGACGATGCAATTGACCAACAGCGTAGAAAATATCTTCTGCACGCGGTACCAACTGGCCAAGACGCTGTAATTCGTGGGCAAACACGTTTAACAACACTTCTGAGTCAGAATTAGTATTGATATGACGTAGGTCGGCATTAAATACGCTTTCGGCTATCTCACTAGCATTGGTCAAATTGCCATTATGGGCAAGTGCAATACCGTAAGGCGAGTTAACATAAAAAGGTTGGGCTTCAGCAGCGCTAGAACTACCTGCTGTAGGGTAACGTACGTGGCCAATACCCATGCTACCAATCAAACGCTGCATATGACGGGTACGAAATACATCACGCACCATGCCATTGTCTTTGCGTAGGTAAAAACGTCCTTCGTGACAGGTCACCATACCAGCTGCATCTTGGCCACGGTGCTGCAAAAACGTTAATGCATCGTAAATTTCCTGGTTAACATAGGACTTGGCAACGATACCAACAATACCACACATGAACTAACCCTCATTAGGCACAATATCTAGTGCCGGTTCGATTAAATTAAGAAAACTACTTACTTCACCAGTAAACTTGTAGGTCCAATCATCCACCACAATAAAGTGTGGGATGAGCAGGGAATC
Organism: uncultured Pseudomonadales bacterium; assembly: GCA_938084925.1. GTDB lineage: Bacteria > Pseudomonadota > Gammaproteobacteria > Pseudomonadales > Balneatricaceae > Njordibacter. Next base: position 18,897 of record CALKFY010000108.1, on the reverse strand, counting down.
TTGCCACCAGGTGTCACCACTTACGGGTGTTAAAGACAATAACGACACAATGATGACCACTATCAAGCCACCACGTACAATACCAAAAACCATGCCAAACAAGTGATCAGTTGCCGTTAGGCCAGTGATAGCAATGAGTTTACCAACCATATTGATGACTAACCCCGATACCACCAAGGTAACGACAAACAGTAAGATATGAGCAACAGCAGCGCGTACTAACGGATTTTCAATCCAGCTTTCCATAACACCGCTAAGTTGGTAACCAAACATACGTGATAAAAAATAAGCCGCAACCCAAGCGCCTAAAGCCAGCAGTTCACGAGCAAAGCCTCGGCTTAAGCCATACACGCTGGAGGCCAGTAAAATACCAACCACAATCCAGTCAAAAACGTTAAGACTTTCCATATTCAGTTCAAACTCTTACTACTGATTGACTTTGTAAGTCACTATAAAGCCACTTAGTTTAAAGCTTTGCTTGAGCTTGGCTTTAAGTTTTTCCGCTTCATCACGGGTATTCACTGGACCAACGAAAATACGGTAATTGTCATCACTGGTCTGCATATAGGCAGCATATTTGGCCTTTACTAGCTTGTCACGTAATTTCTTGGCATTGGCATCGCTCTTAAAGCTTGCCAACTGTACAACCCAAGATTGTGGTAGACCTTGAGCATCTAATACGGGGTTTTTGGGAGCTTGTTGTACGCTTGCTGGTTTGGTATCAACTTCTACTGCTGCTTCTGGCGCAAGGGCAATAGGTTTGGCTGTGTCCACCGGCTCTATGACAATAGGCTTAACAGTTAAAGGTACCGGTGTGGTAATAGTTTGGTTTTGCTCGGCTTCAAGGTCTTTCATGCCGGCCCCATCCATTACAAAAGGAAGCACAATAGCGGCAAGCGAAAGCCAAACAAGGGTACCAATAATTCGATGTCGCATAATCGTTTCCATCAAGTTTCCTGCTGACTTTCCATATACGATAAGGCATCTCCCACCGTGTGAAAAGATCCAAATACTAGTATACGATCCTGTGCATCAGCAGCGGCTACTGCATCTTCTAAAGCCTGTTCTACTGACTGGCAAACATGGTATTGATCTTTGCTTACGCCGGCAGCCTCAAGAGCGACAACAAGATCATCTGTAGTTAAGCCACGAGGCCCCGTAGTTGGTGCTATATACCAGTGCCCAAGGTGCTCCGATAGTACATCAATAACGGCACCGTAATCTTTATCGGACAAGATAGCAAATACACCATGTACTGGGTTTGTTTCCTGAGCTAGTTCGCAGCCAAGATTGGCGGCAGCATGGGGATTATGAGCCACATCTAAAATAATATCTGCGCCCTTCCAGTTCAGCTCCTGATAGCGCCCCATCAGCCGTGCATCACGTAAACCTTGCTGAATGGCTTCATCACTAATGGCAAACGGAAGTAACTTAACAGCCTGGATTACCGCAGCGACGTTCATAGGAGGCAACTTAACATCGGGTACAATCAAACTATCATCGGCATTTTGCCACTGCTTATCGGTCTGGGTGAATTGATGACCGTTCTGATACAAAACAGCACCAATCTCATTGGCATAATTCATTACCGACTTAGGCCCATCGATGTGACCATAAATTGCGGCTTTACCAGATCTAAAGATACCGGCCTTTTCACGCCCTATAACTTGAATATCCGAACCCAACCAATCTATATGATCCAAGGCGATACTAGTAACAATTGCAATGTCTGGGTCAATAATATTGACGGCGTCCAAACGACCACCTAAGCCTATCTCTAACAAGGCAACGTCAGGCTGGGCTTGTTGCATTAAATCGAAAGCTAGGAGTGCATTAAACTCAAAAAAGGTTAGCTCAACTGTTTCTTCGGCAGCAGCATGGCGAGCCGCATTAACTCGACCAAAGCTAGCACATAGTTCACTATCGCTAACCATCTGTCCGTTAAAGCTAATACGTTCGTTGAAGCTAATAAAATGTGGGGATGTCAGGGCTGCGTAAGACAAACCAGCGGCTTTACAAATAGCACCTAGGTAAGCAATGGTGGAACCTTTACCATTGGTACCGGCCACCGTTATCACTTGTTTTGCAATAGGACGGTCGGCCAAGAGTTGTGTGGCTACTAAGCTAATACGACCCAACCCCAGTTCAATATCATGAACCGGGTGCTGTTTCTCAAGCCAAGTAATCCACTCTTGCGCTGTGGTAAAGGACGCAGTGCTAGTCATGGAATGCTATTCAGCTGCCACCTTAGGTGCAGGTTTGTTGGTCATAGCAGCCAACAAACGCGCAACTGTTATCTTCATTTCGCCACGACTAACAATCATATCGATAGCGCCATGTTCGAGTAGGAACTCACTCTTTTGGAAGCCTTCCGGCAAGGTTTCACGAACCGTTTGTTCGATTACACGTGGACCAGCAAAGCCCATACGTGCGCCTGGTTCTGCAATGTTTACATCGCCTAACATCGCCAAACTAGCTGATACACCACCGTACACAGGGTCCGTCAATACGGACACGTAAGGCACACCCATATTACGCAACTTCTCCAGTGCAGCACTGGTTTTAGCCATCTGCAGCAAAGAAATCAAAGCTTCTTGCATACGTGCACCACCAGAGGCGGAGAAACAAATAAATGGTATACCCTGCTCCATAGACACCTTGGCAGCACGCACAAAACGTTCACCAACAACGGCGCCCATAGAACCACCTAAAAAGTTAAATTCATAAGCAACGGCCACAACTGGTTGGCCTTCAATGGTGCCCTTCATAGCTACTAGAGCATCTTTCTCTTCAGTGTTTTTCTGAGCGCTAGCCAAACGGTCCTTATACTTCTTAAGATCTTTAAACTTAAGGCGATCGACAGGTTCTACTTCACTAGCAATCTCACTACGGCCGTCAGCATCCAAGAAGATGTTCAAACGATCACGAGCGCTAAGGCGCAGGTGATGATCACACTTCATGCAAACTTCTAAATTCTTTTCCAGTTCTGGCTTGTAAAGTACAGCTGCACACTTAGGGCAGCTCTTCCAAAGGCCTTCTGGCACGGAAGATTTACGCTCCTTGTTGCCGATATTAGTAAGGATACCCGTAGGTACAATTTTATCTAACCAGCTGCTCATGATTTCTCCTGGATCAACCTCTTCTGAGGCTTATCATTGTCATTATGAATTCTGTAAACACTGGCTATGCCAGTGTGGTCACCTAGTTTAGCCTAGGTTAATCTAATAAGTCGCTCTAACCTTGGCCATAAAGGTATCTATTTTAGCACGATCTTTAATGCCTTTGCTGGATTCAACACCACCACTAACATCAATCGCCCAAGGTTGCACCTGAGCAATGGCATCTTGCACATTGTCAGCATCTAAACCACCCGCCAAAATAATATCGCCAGCAAGTTCTTGCGGTATGCGCTGCCAGTCAAACTTAGCTCCTGTACCACCAGGTGTACCCTTTTGATAAGCATCCAACAACAAGCCTTGAGCCAAATGGTAATCCTCTTTAACCTGCCAAAGATTAATATCATCACGCATACGTACAGCCTTAATCCAAGGCATGCCGAACTGGCGACAAAACTCTGGGGATTCATCACCATGGAACTGTAACAAGGTTAATGGTACTTGTTGGAGTGTTTGCTCGATACTGTCAACACTTGCGTTAACAAAGAGCCCTACACTAGTAACAAAGCTAGGTACTTGGGCAACCAAGCCTGCAGCTTGCTCGACTGAAACGGCACGTGGGCTGGGAGGATAGAACACAAAACCCAGTGCATCCGCGCCGGCTTTAGCAGCCGAAACTAGGTCGTTGTCGTGACGCAATCCACAGATTTTAACTCGTGTTCTCATAGGGGCTATTTGAGCAGCGACATAAAGCCGGTATATTACCAGATTTTCAGCTAAAACACAGACTTAATCGGCTATTCAGCAGGCAGCCAAGGTAGCAAAAAATGTGGCCCCAGGGGAGCCTTAGGCAAACCAAACTCATCACCGTATTCAGCGTTAACAAAATACAACCCATAGGGAGCAGCAGTTGCAGGTGCTTGACGGCGATCTTTAGCCTGCAACACGTGTAACGCCCATTCTGGCGCTTGATTACCGGCACCAATATGCATCAGCAAACCAGCAAAGTTGCGGATCATATGATGCAAAAAAGCGTTAGCACGCACATCCAAGACAATATAATCACCAGCTGCAATAACCTTTAGGTGATGCACGTGACGCACTGGACTGTTGGCCTGACAAGCTGAGGCCCTAAAAGATGTAAAGTCATGCTGACCAACCAGATAACTAGCTGCTTGTTGCATGCTGGCAACATCCAGAGGCCGGTAATTCCAAGTAACCTCTTTATCCATCAACGCGGGCCGCATGGGGTGATTGTAGATCACATATCGATATTGGCGAGCTGTTGCCGTAAATCGAGCATGAAATGACTCTGGCACAGTCTGCGCCCATTGAATGGCAATATCGTCAGGCAACTTCGCATTGACACCGTGGGTCCAGGCTCGTAGTGGCCTGGCATTGGGTGTATCAAAATGAACTATCTGTGAACTAGCATGAACTCCAGCATCGGTGCGCCCTGCACAGATCACCTGTATAGGAGCATCAGCCACCTTGGTAAGAGCTAACTCCAGCTTTTCCTGTACGCTAACTGCCGACTTTTGGCGCTGCCAACCGTGATAGTTGCGTCCATTGTAGGCAACTTGTAACGCAATACGCTCATGGCCCTCGGGAATGTACTCCGAAGGATCTGCAGAAAAAGTCATGTCTAGTCCTGACGCATTCTAGATAATAGCAAAGTAGCTTCGGTTTGCTGCTCCAAGTTTCCGCCATGTAACACTTGCTGCAACAAAGCTTGAGCTTCGTCGATATGTCCCATTTTCTTGTAACTACGAGCCAAGTCTAGCTTACTATCAATATCTTCTTCGTTACTACCCATTTGCGTGGGCTCATGTGAGGTTTCTGAGCCAGTGCGCTGCTGTTGCAACATGGCTTCTACTTCAGCTGATAGGTGCAAGGTGTCTTCTGCCTGAGGCCCAGTTTGATTGGACTGCTCTTGCAAAAGCTGCTCGATAAAACCAGCTTCAGTGACTGCCACTTGCTCATTCAACTCCATACGTTCACTGGTTTGATGTAAGTTCTGTGACTGGGTACTAGGTTTGACATCATAATCAGCTAATGGATCTAGTACCACAGGTGGTGCTGTGTCGCCTAAGAGCGGTTCTTGAGACTGGGCGACAGGGTCAACCTTACGATTAACCCAGCGCCATAACATTGAGAACACCAAACCCAGCATTAACACAACCAAGCCACCCATCAACCATGGATAAAGCTGCTTAGAAATATTGATAGCAGATGCGCCCTCTTCTCCTTCAGCCGTAACCTCTGACTTAATAGCCGTTTCAGCCACAGCTGATGTTTGTACTTGCATAGCTACCGGCGCAGGAGTGAGCACTGGAGTGGGTACAACTATGTCTTGTTTCGTTTGCTGCAAAGCATTAACTTCTTCACCTATCTCAGACAGTTGCTGTTGCTTGTCTTGCAGCTCTAGCTCAGTTTCGCCAACCTGCTGACCAAGGCTAGTTAGATCTTGTTCTAATACCTGCTTATTCTCAGTCAAGGTCTGTAAGCTTGCCTCTTGGGTCTGTAAACCTAGAGCTAGCTGTTGATTCTTGGCTTGTAAGGCTTGAGTCTCTTGTTCCGCTTGAGTGCGCGCAGTTTCCAGATCTCGCAATTGTTGTTGTAGCGCTTGAGATTGATTCTCCAACTTGGACAAGGTCGAATTCATGGCTTGCAATTGCTGGTCTTGCTCGACAGTTGGTTGCACTTGCTTTAAAGGCGCTGGCGCAGGATTAGGCGCAGGCTTTGCTACCGCCTTCGGCTTGATTTTATAGCTGGCTACTATTTGTTCATAAGCGGCCTTGGCTTGCTTAGCTGACAAAGCCTTCATCGCATCAATGGTTGGAATAGTTATTTTACTATTCGCCATAATTTGGGTAATACGGCCGTTTTTGAAAGCCTTAGGATTAGCTTTGTAAATGGCCATTAGACTCTGCCACGGACTAATGCCTTGGGGTGCGTTATCCGTTGCCACTCGCCACAGGGTCTGGCCAGACTTAACGATAACGTCCTGGGTAATGATTTCGCTTTTGGTAATAATTTCGATCTTGTTGCTGCTGACCGGAGCAGGTTCACTTGGCTCTGCGGTACCAGCAACAATAGGCACTGCCTCAATAGTAGCCTGTTCGACGACATTCATCTCTACGGCAGCAGTTTCGGTCTTTGCAATGTTCTTAGTCGCCTCTTCAGCAAACTCTGGACGGTACTGACCAAGCAGTCGGCCGCCCATATAATCCACTTCTACCAATAACCCTAAAGCTTCTTCTGACACCGCGTGAGGGCTGGTGATTTGCACCAAAAGCTGGTTATTACGCTCAATCACCTGTAATTGTATGGCATCAAACCAATCTTGATAATCAATACCAGCTACCTGATATTCACCACGACTAGCCAAGCGCGGTTCCACAGCGGCCGCAATAACACCCTCAGTCTCAGTCAAGGATAATTCAACTAACATGGGCTCCTGCTGTGCAGACATTACTTGCAAGCGTCCTAAGGCAAGAGCCTCAACCTGGCTAGCTTGTAGCAAGCTAAAGCTGGCTAGTAGTACGCCTAGTAATCGCTGATTACCCATGTATGATCCTCAAAAACAGTTCTATTGGTAATATTGTCGCAAGCTTACTGCCACTTGAAAAGCAGTTCTTGTGCAACAGGTACAAAAAAAGGTGCTCTTTGTTACAAGACAGCACCTTTTTAATTAGTGGTTAAGCTATTAGCCTAACACTTACTTTTCCAGAAGAATGCGCAACATACGACGCAATGGCTCTGCTGCACCCCATAACAACTGATCACCTACGGTGAAAGCGGACAGGTACTCAGGACCCATGTTTAGCTTGCGCAAACGACCTACTGGGGTCGCCATAGTGCCAGTAATCTTAGCTGGAGTTAGCTCCTGCATGGTGATGTCACGATCGTTAGGAATCACCTTCACCCAGTCGTTAGCTGCGGCCAACATGCTATGAATTTCATCCATTGGCACATCTTGCTTAAGCTTAATAGTCAAGGCTTGGGAGTGACAACGCATAGCACCTACGCGCACACATAGGCCATCGATAGGAATGATGTTAGCTTCGCTACGACCAAGGATCTTATTGGTTTCAGCTTGTGCCTTCCATTCTTCACGGCTTTGACCGTTGTCTAGCTGAGAGTCGATGTAAGGAATCAAACTGCCCGCCAAAGGCGCACCAAATTGTGTAGTATCGTTCGCATCGGCGCTGATAGCCGCAGTAACCTTACGATCAATTTCCAAAATAGCAGACGCAGGATCCGCAAGTTCGGCACCAACGGTGTTATTGATATAACCCATCTGGTTTAGCAATTCTCGCATGTGACGTGCACCACCACCAGAAGCCGCCTGGTATGTCATCGCCGACATCCATTCGATCTGGTCGTTAGCAAACAAACCGCCTAGGGCCATCATCATCAAGCTAACGGTACAGTTGCCACCAATAAAATCTTTTTTGCCATCAACCAAAGCTTGGTCAATAACAGCGCGGTTAACTGGATCAAGGATGATAACGCTGTCATCAGCCATACGTAGGCTAGATGCGGCATCAATCCAATAACCTTTCCAGCCTGCCGTACGCAATGGACCAAAAACGCTTTTCGTGTAGTCGCCACCTTGGCAAGAAATAATGATATCCATGGTTTTCAAAACCTCAATATCATTGGCATCCTGTAACGCAGGGGCAGCAACACCAAAATCAGGTGCTGCTTGACCGGTCTGCGAGGTGGTAAAAAATACTGGCTCAATATGTTGGAAATCGTTCTCTTCCTGCATACGGCTCATGAGCACGGAACCTACCATGCCACGCCAGCCTACCAAACCTACACGCTTCATTTTTTGACCTCTTTCGTCTTTACAAGTTAGCCCCCACCATATGTAGGGACCAAAGGGATATTTTACCCGTTTAACAAGGCAGAAACTACTGCTTCGCCCATAGTTTCTGTGTTTACTGTTTGACAGCCATTGCTAGCGATATCTGCCGTCCGTAAACCTTGATCCAAGACCACGCTAACAGCCGCCTCGATAGCGTCTGCAGCGGCACCTTCATTGAGGGAATAACGCAACATCATGGCAGCCGAAAGAATAGTCGCCAATGGGTTGGCTTTGCCTTGACCTGCGATGTCCGGAGCTGAACCATGGCAAGGCTCATACATACCCTTACCCGTTACATCCAAGGAAGCCGAAGGCAACATACCAATAGAACCAGTTAGCATGGCAGCGGCGTCAGACAAGATATCACCAAACATGTTACCGGTAACCATCACGTCAAACTGCTTAGGTGCACGTACCAGCTGCATGGCGGCGTTGTCTACGTACATATGACTTAGTTCTACATCTGGATAGTCCTTGGCCATGTCATCCATGATTTCACGCCACAATACGGTTACTTCCAGTACATTGGCCTTGTCCACAGAACATAACTTGCCGTTACGCGCGCGAGCCGCTTCAAAAGCCACCTTACCAATGCGACGGATTTCAGATTCGCTGTACACATATGTGTTGTAGCCCTGACGCTCGCCATTTTCTAAAGTACGTATGCCACGTGGTTGGCCGAAGTAAATACCGCCAGTCAGTTCACGTACAATCAAGATATCCAAACCCGATACAATTTCTGGCTTTAAGCTAGACGCATCAGCCAACTGAGGGTACAAGATAGCTGGACGCAAATTACCAAATAGGCCTAATTCCGAACGAATACCCAACAAGCCCTTTTCTGGACGAATAGCCATTTCCAAACCATCCCACTTAGGGCCACCTACGGCACCAAGCAAAATCGCATCGCAGGCCTTGGCTTTGGACAAAGTTTCTTCTGGCAATGGACCACCAGTAGCATCGATGGCGGCACCACCTAGCAAAGCAGAATCAACGCTTAAGCCAAGACCGAACTTATCGTTGCATGCTTGTAAGACCTTCACGGCTTCATTAATGATTTCTGGACCAATACCATCACCAGGCATTACTAGTACGTTATGTGTCATGTCTTTAATTCCTTATTTAAGCGCCAAACAACCAAGGGGTTTGGGCTTGTCGTTTCTGTTCATAATGCTTAATAAAATCGGACTGCTCTAGGGTTAGGCCAATATCATCTAGGCCATTTAGCAAACAGTGACGACGGAATGCATCGACAGAGAAAGCAATATCGTTACCCTTCGCGCCCTTGATGAAGCCAGCTTCTAGGTCGATAGTTAGTGCAAAGCCCTCTGTAGCAAAGGTCTGTTCAAACAGAGCATCCACGTCATCATCTAGCAAGGTGATTGGCAAGATGCCATTTTTAAAGCAGTTGTTGTAGAAAATATCGGCAAAGCTAGGCGCGATAACACAACGAATACCAAAGTCCATCAAAGCCCAAGGTGCATGTTCGCGGCTAGAGCCACAACCAAAGTTATCGCGAGCTAGCAAAATGCGAGTGCCAGCGTAACGGGCTTGGTTAAGGATAAAGTCAGGATTTAATGGACGCTGTGAATTGTCCGCATCTGGCTGCCCTTCATCTAGGTAGCGCAATTCATCAAACAAGTTGGGACCAAAGCCAGAACGCTTGATGGATTTTAAAAACTGCTTAGGGATAATCATATCCGTGTCGACGTTGGCACGATCTAGTGGAGCAACAACACCTGTTAATTGAGTAAAAGCTTGCATTATTGTCTCCTTAAATCATTTCACGTACGTCAACGAAGTGACCGGCAATGGCAGCAGCTGCTGCCATCGCTGGACTCACCAGGTGAGTACGACCACCGAAGCCTTGACGGCCTTCGAAGTTACGGTTGGATGTAGACGCACAGTGCTCACCAGCACCTAACTTGTCGGCATTCATCGCCAAGCACATGGAGCAACCTGGCTCACGCCATTCAAGACCAGCGGCAACAAAGATCTTATCCAAACCTTCAGCTTCGGCTTGTTGTTTGACAAGACCAGAACCAGGTACAACCAAGGCTTGCTTCAAGCTGGCAGCAACCTGACGGCCTTCAACGACAGCCGCAGCAGCACGTAAGTCTTCGATGCGGCTGTTAGTGCAAGAACCGATAAATACGCGATCTAGTTTGATGGAGGTAATGGCTTGATCACCTTCCAAGCCCATATATTCAAGAGCACGACTAATACTAGCGGCCTTGCCTTCGTCTTTCTCAGACTTAGGATTAGGTACCTGTGCCGACACTGGCAATACCATCTCAGGTGATGTGCCCCAAGTTACCTGTGGTGCTATCTTACTGCCGTCTAGTACAACTACGTGATCAAACTCAGCATCATCATCGGAGTGTAGGTTCTGCCAATTGGCAACGGCCATTTCCCAATGTTCACCTTTTGGTGCGTATGGACGGCCTTTAACGTAATCAATGGTAGTTTGATCTACAGCAACCATACCCACACGAGCACCGCCTTCTATAGCCATGTTGCAGACGGTCATACGACCTTCCATAGACATGTCTTCAAATACTTTACCGGCAAATTCAATTGCGTAGCCAGTACCGCCAGCAGTACCAATTTCACCAATGATAGCTAGCACCACGTCCTTTGACGTTACGCCCTTGCCTAATTTTCCATCAACACGTACCAGCATGTTTTTGGATTTCTTTTGGATCAAGCATTGGGTTGCCAAAACGTGTTCTACTTCGGAAGTACCAATACCGTGTGCCAAGGCACCCAAGGCACCATGAGTGGCTGTATGGGAGTCACCGCACACAACGGTCATTCCTGGTAAGGTTGCACCCTGCTCTGGGCCAACTACGTGCACGATACCTTGACGCTCATCTTGCATCTTGAATTCGGTAATACCAAATTCATCACAGTTGTCATCTAGGGTCACAACCTGAATCTTAGACACTGGGTCTTCGATACCATCAACACCAACACTACGCTCTTGCTTAGTAGTCGGTACGTTATGGTCCGGTGTAGCTAGGTTGGTATCCAAACGCCAAGGCTGACGGCCAGCCATACGCAAGCCCTCAAAGGCTTGTGGAGAAGTAACTTCGTGCAATAGATGACGATCTATGTAGATTAAGCAGCTACCGTCTTCTTGTTGACGAACCAAGTGAGAATCCCATAGTTTATCGTAAAGGGTCTTCGCGGCCATATCGTTTCCTCTTTGTGGGTTACCGACCAAGCTTAACGCTAGGTTTGAATAATTTATCTGCTGGGGATTATACGCCCAGACATCAAATAACTCTAATTCATATTTTTTATATATTGGATTCCAAATAGGAATACTTTAAGCTACACCATAAGCTTATAAATATACTCGAGTTCAGCTATGGACACACAACAACTCCAAGCATTTGTCACAGTTTCACGGCTAGGCTCATTTTCTCGTGCCGCAGAGCAGCTATTCTTGACTCAACCAGCAATTAGCAAACGTATCGACAAGCTAGAACAACAGCTTAATGTCCGCTTATTTGACCGCATAGGGCGCCACGTTAACCTCACTGATGCTGGCTTAGTGCTGCTACCCAAAGCTCACAACATACTCGACATATTAGAAGACACATCTAGGGAAATTAACAATCTCGCCGGACAAGTTGCTGGCCAGCTACGTATTGCGACCAGTCATCACATTAGCTTGCACCGATTACCTCCGCACCTTAGGGCATACCAACAGTCCTACCCGCAAGTGAAATTAGACATCCAATTTGCTGAGTCCGAGGTCATCCACCAAGGCCTATTAGAAGGCTTGTGGGAAATTGGTATCATCACCCTTAACCCTCACCCTCATGAAAGGCTTGAGCAGCAAGTTATTTGGCAAGATGCCATGCATTTTGTTGGCGCACCACATCACCCACTAGCACAGGCAAAAAACGTCAGCCTTGAAGATCTGAGCAATTACCCAGCACTATTGAGTAAACCGGGTACCTTTACTAGGGAGTTATTAAGCCAACGCTTTGATGAAGCCAACATAGACCTACAAGTAGCTACGTCTACCAACAACCTTGATACATTACGTATGTTGGTAAGTACTGGTATGGGGTGGAGTCTACTGCCCCATAGCTTGCTCAATGGGGAGTTGAAAAGCATTGCCACGGACACGTCGACTATCGTGCGAAACCTCGGTTGCGTTTGGCATCAACAGCGCAGCTTATCCAATGCCGCCCAGCAATTTATTGCTCACCTACACGAACACTAACAACCAGTTTTTGCTTCCCACGTCGAGATTATGTTCAGCAACGACTAGTAGTAAAAATTTGATTCACAAAACTTATTTAAGTGATATAGAATTGCGCCCGATAAAAATCCAGCTTACTATTACCGCAATAGTCTAATAAGAGTTAGCCCACAAATGACCATTACCAAGCCTATTCGCTACGCTTTTCTACAGATTCCCAACTACTCAATGGTGACCTTCTCATCTGCTGTGGCAGCTTTGCGCGGCGCCAACTACACCAGTGGTAAGAATTTGTACGAATGGGAAGTCATCACCATGGATGGCAATCCGGTGACCGCTAGTGTGGGTTTTGAAGTTGGTCCAACAAAGCACATTGAAGACCTAAACTTAAGTGGTTTAGAAGCACTGATTGTTTGTGGTGGTACCTATGTAGACCGGGCCTATAACAAGCACACACTTAGTTTTTTGCGCAAAGCCGCCAGTGCCAAGGTGAAAATTGGCTCTACCTGCACCGGTAGTTATTTACTTGCCGCAGCGGGCTTGTTAGACGGCTATCAATGCACTATACACTGGGAGAACCTAGCAGGTATGCGTGAGGAATTTCCCAATATTCTTATGTCCTCTAACTTGTTTGCCGTAGATAGAGATCGCTTTACTTGTTCTGGTGGTAACTCGTCATTGGATATGATGCTACAGATTATCGCCCAGCAACAAGGCCCTGAACTGGCCGCAGCCGTGTCTGAAATGTTTATTATGGAACGTATTCGCGACCATCATGATACGCAGCGTATTCCTTTACGTTTGCATTTAGGTAACAGTCAGCCCAAGCTGATTGAAGCCGTGGCTTTGATGGAAGCTAACTTAGAAGAAACCATCTCTTTAGACGATTTGGCCCAATACGTGGGTGTATCCCGCCGCCAACTAGAGCGACTATTCCAAAAACACCTTAAATGCGTACCGTCACGTTACTACCTTGAACTACGCCTTAACCGCGCGCGCCAACTACTACTGCAAACCAACCTGTCTATTATTGATGTTTCTCTTGCTTGTGGTTTTGTGTCGGCTCCTCACTTTTCTAAGTGCTACCGCGACTTCTTTGGTATCCCACCACGCGAAGAGCGCCGTCGCTTTGCTCCTGGCAATGGCATCAAGCAGGAAACACCAGAAGAAGCAGCAGCCGCAACAAGCGCCAACGAAGAACCTTCTGCCTAATCGATAAATAGATCAATAACCTTCCCAGTTCGCAACACTTGTAGCTGGGTATATTTTTCTTGTGCAGCACCCTCTTGCCCAAACACTTGCCCAGCCGCTAGTGGCTGTGTAACGCCGCTAAAGCCTTGCCCATTAAACCGCATAATCATATCACCACTACACAACTGCAATGGCTCCAGTAATTGACAATCCTGTTCCAACACCAGCATACCAATAGGTCCCGAGCCACCCTCTTTGAAACGATGAACGAGCATGGTTTGAATACCACCTAAACTGACGGCTTTATGAATTTTTCCCATATTGACTCCTACTTCCAAAGGTCTGATTTTTAAACCTAGTTGAAAATTGAAATTTCGCCACCTTTAGTAGGTTTTTAACATACAATAAAAAGGGCGGTGCAGAATTACTATTCATGCACCGCCCTTAACCATCTACTTTCTATCACTAACGGCGACGTCGACGGCGACGCCCCTCTCCGGCCTCGTTGGCGACAACTTCTTTTGCCACCGGCAAGTCCACAACCTTAGCCAATTCAGGGAAAGCATCGACCTTGTTAGGGAACGCCATAGCGTTGACAAAATGATCTTGAAAGGCTGGCTCTACGGCGGTTTCGATTTTCTCGATCTGCCTTACTACCGTTTCAATAACACCGCGTGACTGTTGATCCAACAAGGCTATACGAGCGCCAGTACCAGCAGCATTACCCGCCGATGACACACCACCCAGCAAACAGTCCGGAATCAAACCCAAGACCATAGCGTACTTAACATCTATGTGGCTACCAAAAGCACCTGCAAATCGAATACGATCCACCTTGTCCACACCTTGATAGGCCATCAATAACTTGATACCTGCATACAAAGCAGCTTTAGCTAATTGAATAGCACGCACATCGTTTTGCATAATCTTGATAGCGGAACGCTGTTCGGTAGATGGCAAAATCTCATAAGCAAAAGTGCGTCCGTCAGCAATGATACGCGGGCTCTTGGCCGCTAAACTGCCGTCTACAACACCGTCTTGACTAATAACCCCTGCCAAATACATTTCAGCAACTATTTCAATAATACCCGAGCCACAAATACCGGTAATGCCAGTATCGGCAATGGCTTCTTCAAAGCCCTCTTCATCGGACCAAAGCTCACAACCAATTACTCGGTAACGGGGCTCTAAGGTTTCGGGATCAATGCGAATACGCTCAATGGCACCGGCGGCGGCCCGTTGTCCAGCACTAATTTGTGCACCTTCAAAAGCCGGGCCTGTAGGGCTAGAGCAAGCCACTAAACGATGACGGTTACCTAGTACGATCTCGGCGTTGGTACCAACATCTACCAACAAGGTCATTTCATCATGATTAAAGGGCTCTTCAGCCAACACCATGCCCGCCGTATCCGCACCCACGTGACCGGCAATACAAGGCAATAAATAGGCACGGGCTTGTGGATTCAGCTTTATATCCATGTCCTTAGCCAAGACATTAATGGCCATATCTGTGGCTAAGGCAAAGGGTGCCCCGCCCAACTCAACAGGATTAATACCCATAAGCAAGTGATGCATTACGGGGTTAGCAACAAAGGTGATTTCTAGAATATCCGTTAATTCACATTCTGCTTGTTTGACAAGGTCTTCGGCAAGGCCATTCAAAGCCTCACGAATGACCCGTGTCATGTCTTTTTCACCACCTGGGTTCATCATCACATAAGACACACGACTCATGAGATCTTCGCCAAAGCGAATCTGCGGGTTCATTACGCCAGAGCTAGCTTTGACTTCACCACTAACGAGGTTACATAGGTGGGCAGCCACAGTGGTCGAGCCCACGTCGACAGCAATGCCATAAAGCTTGTCGTGAAACCCTGGCCATACGGCTACAATTCGGCTACCCTTGCGCACAGCAACTGTGGCACACCACTTACCAGCACGTAGTACTTGTTGAAGTTGTGGCAATAGAGCTACGTCATAATCTAAATCCGTTAGCTGCCAATCAAATTCAAGGGCATTCATTAAACGACGCAAGTCACCAGACGGGTCGTGCATATCCGGTTCTTGTACTTCAACATAGTACAAGTGAACTAATGGATCTAGAGAGATATCGTGATGTTCGGCGTCTTTACGTACGGTTTGGTGATGCACTTGGCTTTCGGCAGGTACGTCAACGACTATGTCATTAAGCACCTTGGTATGGCAGCTCAAGCGGCGACCTGGTTTAAGCTCACGTCGTTCGGCAAACTTGAGTTCTGGCGCCGTGATTGGCTCTAAACTTTCGGCAGTAGAAGTAATACCAAACTTGGCAAACTCCCCTTCACTCACCAGTATTTGGCAGCGACCACAAATACCACGACCACCACAAACAGAGTCAATATCCACATTTAAATAGCGAGCAGCTTGCAACAAGGGGGTACCGACAGGAAAACGGCCACGCTTACCTGATGGCGTAAATACTACCAGGGCTTCATTAGCTTGATCAGTCATAACACTAGTCTCAATTATGGTGGAGCTATTTTAGCTAGCTCGATTATGGTTTATCGCACTTTATAACCATGTTTTTTATATGTGTATTTTATAGAATCAAAAACGGGGCTATGTAGCCCCGTATTCTAATTCGAATTATCTCAACTAACCACGACGACGTCGACGGCCGCCACGTGCGCTTTCACCTTCTGGTGTTGGCTCACGGTAGGCTTTGATCCAACGCTTGCATTCAGGATCATGGCCCATCATCAAGTCACCACCACGTACACCTAGCATCACTTCTTCGTGCATAGGGTTAACGATGGCAGAGGTCATGCCGGCGCCAATAGCGCAAGCAATAAAGGAGCAGTTTACACCGTTACGGTTAGGCAGGCCAAAACTAAAGTTAGAGGCACCACAAGTGGTATTCACTTTTAGTTCAGTACGCAAACGGTGTACCAGCTCAATCACTTGGCGACCTGAAGTGTTAATAGCACCTACTGGCATAACTAATGGGTCAACGACCACGTCAGAAGCCGGAATGCCGTAGTCCGCAGCACGGTTAACAATCTTCTGGGCAACCTTGAAACGTTCGTTGATGTCTTGAGAAATACCGGTTTCATCGTTGGAAATGGCTACCACAGCCGCACCGTACTTCTTCACCAACGGCAATACGCGCTCTAGGGATTCATCTTCACCAGTAACCGAGTTCAACAAGGCCTTACCCTTGTATACTGCAAGGCCGGCTTCAAGGGCATCAATAATAGAAGAGTCGATACATAGCGGCACGTCGACTAGGCTTTGTACAAGCTGAATAGTTTTTGCCAAAATGGCTGGTTCATCAGCAAGGGGGATGCCCGCATTGACGTCTAGAATAGTTGCTCCAGCTGCTACCTGAGCCAAGGCATCGGCTTCAACGCGGCTAAAGTCACCGTTTTTCATCTCTTCCGCTAACAACTTACGCCCTGTTGGGTTAATGCGCTCGCCGATTACGGCAAATGGGCGATCAAAGCCAATGGCTACTTCTTTCGTTGCGGAACTGATAATCGTATCGGTCATGATGATTTCCTGTTAAGGGTTGCGGCCGCGTCATGATTACGGCCTTAAATATCTACTAAATAATTCTTAGTACGCTAGCTGTACTTTATGCAAGTTACGGCCTTAGCGTACGGTAAAACCTTTGCTGCCAAGGTCAAACTCACCGTCTTGCACCTGATACATCCAAGCGGCGGACTTCTTCAAGCCACCCAATGGGTACAAATGGCACTGCTTGATCAAGCAATCTGGATCAGCATCCAAGCCAGTAACTAGGTCACGCATCAATTGGCTAGGCTCAGAAGAAGGCGCATTTACATACTTGCCTAGGAACGAATCCTTTAAAGTAAGTTTTAGAACGTTGACAGGGTTGCGCGTCAAGAAACGTACCGAAGCACCAACACCGCAATGGGCAGAATGACGCATCAAGGTCTTGATGGTGGCCAAACCTGGCACACCAATGTGCACTGGTAATTCGTTACCTGCGGCACGAATTTCTTTTTCCCAAGCAAAGATGGGTGCGGCCTCAAAGGCAAACTGGGTAGCTAGATAGAGCCCCATGTCGGTTTGTTTGGCGTAATCATTCTTTTCTTTGATGGCCAAAGCACAATCAGCGGGGGAAATATCGGGACTACCTTCTGGATGACCAGCCAAGCCCATTTTCTGGATACCGTACTTTTCAAACAAGCCGGTTTGCAGTACCTCCATAGATGAAGCAAAGTCGCCTACTGGATTATCCACACCACCGCCAATCAACAAACCTTCGGTAACGCCCGTTTCGCCTTGTAGCGAAGCTAGGTTCTCTTCTAGGAACTTAGCACTAGGAATCGAACGTGCCGCAAAGTGAGGTACTGGATTAAAGCCTTCGTCTTTTAGACGACGTACGGTGTTTACCGTGTCAGCAAAATCAGAACCCGGCAAAAATGTCACATAAACCGTGCACCCGGCACGCAACATGTCACGGAAATCAGTTACTTTAGCAGCACCACCGGGGGTCACTTCTACCGTAGTTTTTTGCATCAGGTCGATAATCGCCTGTTTTTCAGCCGCAGCGGATAATGCCATGGTTGAGATCTCCAGATAAGCCTGTTTAGGCTTGTTTATTACCACCAGCATCAACTAATTGTGCTAGTACATCGTCACTATATTCTTGTTCCAAGCGGGAAAGATTCTCTTCCAATATCGCTTGCAAGTCATCGCCACAAGGCTGGCTATCACGACGCCACTCGGACAAGTAGCCATCGGTGCCATGTAGCCCAGCACGCATAGCGGCTTTGTCTATGGCTTTTTCAAAACGTTCAGATAAAGGTTGCTTTGCGGCTTTACGGCCTTGCTTAACAATCACCTGAGCCGGAATATCTCGCCACATCACTGTCGTTAATGTTGCCATGTTATTACCTTTGTCTCGTAATCTTGCATATAATGGTGCAGCTCTGAAGCTAGCTGACCATAACCAGTTACTATCTTTTCGTAGCTCAAACCAAGGTCTTGAGCTGCGGTTTCGGCAAAATGATCTAGCTTGCGACTATCGTCTTGCGCTAGGTACACCAGCTTTTTGTAATGACCAAACATCAATGGAATTAGCTTAGGTTTAGCCCTAAGCCCCATGCCCTGCATCAATAGCAGTTCAAAATTCTTGGCTAGGTAGTCCGTTAAATAGAAGGTACCTAACTCAGCTTCTGCAAGCTGATTAAAAGCCTCAGTGCCAGCAAAGAACTCATAACAATGGGCCCCATGCAAACGCTGCACCTGATACTTGTTTAACATGGCGTCTAAACGACCGCCAGTGCCACAGTCAGCAAAGCCAACAAACACATGATCATATTCCCCAGCAAAATCCTGCAAACGCTTTTCTACGGCCGCAGGAATCTTCTCCGGCCGATTATGAAGCTCCGCCGGGATTTGAGAAATTTTGATATTTTGCCAGCCGTTACTGCGCGCTACTGCGGAGATTTCCCGAGCAATAGCGCCACACGCTATGATGAGCAACT
>CALKFY010000107.1 GCA_938084925.1 uncultured Pseudomonadales bacterium | reverse complement strand
ACCGGATCTCGCGGCTATCGCCATGATCCACAGTGCAGCCAGGAAGAGCAGCACTATCTTTCCTTCTTCACCGATACCGGCCCAGATGATTACCAAAGGAATCAAGGCTAGTGGTGGCACAGGGCGCATGAATTCAACGATTGGATCAAACCAACCACGGAACCAGTTTGACAAGCCCATGGCGTAGCCTAGTGGAATACCCACGATGGCACCAATTAAGAAGCCAACGACGACACGCCATAGACTGAAGCCTAGATGCTCACCCAAGGTTACGTTCTGGTAGCCCTCATCAGAAATTTTTACTAGGCTGTCCCAAACTTTCTCTGGCGATGGTAGGTAGATGTTTTCCATCTGCACGCCCTTGTGAGGGACGATGTTCAAGGTTCCCTTGTCGGTAATCGCTACTTTTGCAAAACCAACATCAACAGGACTACCCTTGCTGATAGCTTGATCATTTACGTGAGTAATAGACGCACCGGTCTTACGCTTGGCAGCGTCGTTCTTGTCCCACAGCAACAACTTAGAACGATAAGCCTGAATAGCGATGGCATCGTTAGCGGCAAAACCTTCACCAGCTTCAACCTTGGGCTTGGCTACTTTTTCGCCAGCCGGGTGTACAATCAAGCTAACATTGGCACTATCAGTTTCACCAGCGCCATTATCTACGGTATAGGAAAACTGCCCTTCACCAGTAAATGGACCAGGCACGTGCAAGAAGCCAGGCAGTAACTTGGAGCCAGTAAAGGACCCCCAAAGTACAAAAATCAACAGTACAGAAATGATCGAGGCCGACTTGTTCGACACCACGGTACTCTCGTCACCAAAGGTGACTGTTTTTAGTGAGTTGTAGCTATCGCCAACTGCCACCCCTTTGCGCACCATATGCCATATAGACTGGCTAGCGATAATGATGACAATAAAGCCAATAACATAAGGCACAATGGAAATCATTGAAATAACGATATTAAGAGTTTCATCAGCCAAATCAGAAAATACGTTTGAATCGCTCATTAGCCTTCTCCCTCACTTCTACCCATGATTTCTTCTTCCATCTCCCAAATCATAGACAATATTTCTTCTCGAGTGGAAGCATAGTCTGGATGCTTCTTCACTTCACGCAAGTCTGCACCAACACCTAATTCGGCAAATGGCAAATAGTATTCTTTATGCACTCTACCAGGACGTGGCGCCATGACGAGTAGACGCTCACCAAGCAGCAAAGCTTCCTCAACTGAGTGGGTAATTAAGATAATGGTCTTGCCTGTCTCTTTCCACAAATCTAAAACTAGAGACTGCATCTTTTCGCGGGTTAGCGCGTCCAATGCACCTAGAGGCTCATCCATAAGAATCACGTCTGGGTCATTAGCTAGGCAGCGGGCTAATGCCACACGCTGCTGCATACCACCTGATAGCTCGTATACGGCCTTGTCTTTAAACTCTTGTAGACCCACCAATTCTAATAAACGGTCTACTTCTGGTGCACTTTCAGCCTTGGGGACACCTTTCATGTCTGGACCAAAAGATACGTTTTTACGTACACTCATCCATTCAAACAAAGCGCCTTGCTGGAATACCATGCCGCGTTCTGGGCCAGGGCCGCTGATAACATCACCTTCTAAGCGAATGTTACCTTCTGTTTGTGCTAAGAACCCGGCCACGATGTTTAACAGTGTGGTTTTACCACAACCTGATGGGCCTAACACACTAAGCAACTGGCCAGACTTGATGTCCAAGTTGATATTCTTTAGCGCTTGCACTGAGCCACCACCAGGTAGATCAAAACGCATGGATACATTATCTATATGTAATTCAGACACGCCTCATTCCTTCTAAAATAATTATTGGTTATGAGATAAAGTCGAAACTTTATATTCAGCCTTGAGGCTCAATAAAAGTCGGAAACACTCCTACCACATGATGCACATAAGCCGTGCTCAAATACATAGCAGTAGAAATTTAAATTTAGTGCTCGAAAGCAGTTTTAAAACTGAGGCTTAGAGATACTAAGCCCCAGTTTCATCTAGACAAGCTGGATAGCTTACTTAGTTGCTGCTAGAGGGCCAGTTTCAACGTTGCCGTCGTAACTTGCGTTAGCAGATGGGATGGAACCAGCATTAACGAATACGTTAGCTACACCACCCATGAAGTCTTGAACACCACCGCCTAACCACTTAGAAGACAACTGCTCTTCTGTGCTTGGGAATATGAAGGTAGACAAGGAGCTTGCTGCATCAGCAGAAGACATACCAGCATCCTTAGCAATCATGTTCAACATGAACTGAGGTTGGCTAGCATTCCAAGCGTCGTTGGCGTCAGCAGTTACTGCCAAGAACTTAGACACGATATCGCTGTTTTCGGCAACAAAGTCTGCAGGTGCAGTAGTTACGTCAAGTACCAAGATACCCAATGCTTCTTTTTCTGCACCGGTTAGCAATACATTACCACTTTCCTTCATGCGACGTAGACCGCCACCCCAACCACAAGCCATATCGATGGAACCTTGTGCCAAGGCTACAGAGCCTTCAGCAGGTGCCATGTCAACAATTTCCATGCTGTCTAGGGCTACACCAAAGTGGTCCATTTGCTTTAGAAAACCGTAGTGTGCAGCAGTACCTAGTGGCACAGCAACTTTCTTACCAGCTAGTTCGCCAGCAGAATCTTTGTCGATTTCTAGATCAGAACGTACAACACAGTTGTCGTTATCAGAGTAGGAAACGGCAACATCGATGATCTGTAGGTCTTGACCAGCAGAGGTAGCAACTACGAATGGTGGTAAACCTTGAGATACAGAGATTTGTACGTCACCAGAAGCCATAGCAGCAGACATGGCAGTACCAGTGTCAAAGGCAACCCAGTTTACTTTCATGCCAAGCGCTTCGTCATAAGCGCCAGATACCTTGGCAGCTTGGAAAGGCATTGGCCATTCAAGGAAGTAAGCTACGGTGATTTCATCAGCGGCGGTAGCGGCGGACGCGCCTGCCATCATACCAGTAGCAACAGCCATACTAGCTGCAAGAGACTTTAATTTCATTTTGGTTCTCCTAGAAGATTATGATTTTTATACTTTAAAAAACCCAAGTACTTAATACACGTATGTATTAAGACATGCTGCATAAGTGAATAAGCAGTGATAGCAATATACACCTCCATAAAAAATAATACACAGCCAGTTTCAATTTTCATTAGAGCCAGTCGCGTAACATGCACATCATAGACGTTTTCAGAATAAGACAACCATTTCATTAAATTTGTTTACATGTTAACGATATTTGCAAAATACTTACAAATAAAACCATTTTATAGAAAACTAGAAATTCAAAGCAAACATTTATTATATAAGGGTATCAGCTAGCGCCAACAGAGCTAACCCCATTAACAAACTGATTGAAATATAGCGCCGCGTGGTCTCTTGTATGCGGTCAAAATAGGCAAAGCCGATGCGATTACCAAGCAACATTATGGGTAGAGCAATGGCCGCCAAAACGAAGGTATTTGTTTTTAAAAAACCATGCCCACCAAACCAAAATAATCCGTAGATATCAATAATCAAGAAAAATACAACCAAGGCAGCACGCATACTCAATAAAGAAATAGATGCCGATAACGCATAAACAGCTATCACCAAACCACCGATACTGGCCATACCATTGACGAAACCAGAAATGGTACCAACAACAACCAGCACAAGGGTAGAGTCGGCGGCAGTAAAGCGCCACCCCCTTAGCAAAGCAATACTAGCTAGCAACACCCCTATTCCAGCGATACCACGCACCACTTCGGGCTGCCAAACGGCGACCCCATAGACACCAAATGGGGTACCTAGCATGGCACCTATAGAAAGCGCCAACAACCAGCGCCAAGGCACATGAGACCAGACCTTGGGCATGATATGCAAACTGGCTGTACATTCAAGCACAAACATAAGCGGCACTATGGCCATGGGAGGCAAAATAGGAGACAGAGCAAAAAAGCACAGAGCTGAGAAGCCAAAGCCGCTCAGCCCGCGCATAAAGCCAGCAGCAGACACCACTAGCAGAAGGTAAATCCATTGCCAGAGATCAGGTAGAACGCCAGCCAGGGATAGAATTAAGTCATTGATCAAACGCTTTGCTGACCGTGCAGCAAGCGTACTACGTGACGAGCTTCAGCAAAGAACAACCAACGTTCTGTTAACAAGCCAGCCATCATTAGTAGCAAGGCTAGCAACAAAGTAAAAGCATTAGGCAAGCAGCAAAGTATCAGCAGAGGCGCAGCAAAGGTCGCAGCAAACATAACCCAACGCAGGCGGATCAACTTGGCTTGCTCAACGTCGTACATAAATTCTTTGTTCAAGAAACTAGGCGCCGAGTGCCCCTGATCCAAGATGCTTACCTTATGCTGGGTAAAACCAGTGGCACTTTGGATACTGCTATTGCCAGGTACACGGAACCAAACAAAGTAACCCAATTTAACCGCCGCCGTCAGCACTATCAATAAACTTAGAGCGTTAACTAAACCGCTTGTTTCTACGCCTGACCAGCTCAACAGTAGCGCCCAAATTAAACCACCACTCATGGCAGCAAACAAAACAAACAACAAAGGCACCAAAGGTGTATGCCACTGACGAATGGTCTTCAAACTGGCGTAGATCATGGATGTAACAAACACAATCACTAGGCTTAAGATCAAGCACAGTGCAGCCCACAAGCTCATGCTCGCCCACTCAAAATAAATGGCTGCGGCATAAAGTGCAGCAATTGGGTATAACGCGATAGCAAATACCGCTTCGCGGGACAACCAAGAAGTACGAAAACGGCTAAATGAGCGCCAAGCATTCTTGGGATTAGCTAGGTGCCAAGTGGACGCCGACAGGCCAATACTAATGAGTACCACGGCGAGCACGCCTGCGGTGAGTTGGCCAGCCACAGAGATGGACCAAAGTTCGAGCAGCTGGTTGGCACTCAACCAGCCTAGTAAACCATACCCAGCGCCAGCGGTAACCGTGAAAATCAATACAGAAAATGCAGGATGCATAACAAGAGCCTCTATTTACGCTTAACGTTTGATAATGCGATTAACGATTTGCTTCACCTTACCCAACATACTGCCACCTTGAGGGCGCTGTATAGGGTTACGTGGAGGCAAATAGGTGTTCACCGGGTTGTAACCCAGTTCTGGCATGAGCTGCTTACCACCGCGTTCGCGATTAAGCTTAGACACTTCAGAGTCTGGGTCATCAAAGTCGCCAAATACACGAGACTGGGTTGGGCAAGTGATAACACAAGCTGGCTTGCGCTCGTCTTCTGGTAACTGCTCATCGTAGATTCGATCCACACACAAGGTACACTTCTTCATGGTACCAGAGCCTGGATCCAATTCACGTGCGCCATAAGGGCAGGCCCATGAACACAGGTTACAACCCATGCAACGGTCTTGGTCAATTAATACGATGCCATCTTCGCTACGCTTGTAAGATGCGCCCGTAGGACAAACCGTAACACAAGCCGCATCTTCACAATGCATGCAAGATAAGGGCATATTAACGGTTTTACTGTGTGGGCTAGCATCCACCTCAAAGGTACGAATGCGGTTAAGCCAAGCACCGTCAGGGTCTTTGCCATAAGGATTTTCATCGGTCAAAGGACCAATGGAGCCAGAGGTATTCCACTGTTTACAGGCCGTCGCACAAGCGTGGCAGCCTACACAGGTATCTAGATCAATTGCTAAACCTAATTTCACTGTTCAATCCTCACTTCGCAGACTTGTCGCTGCCTAGAACATCTGCCCAGGTACGCTGTAAATTAACATTTTTATGACTAGTATAAGCTTGCTTAAGTGGCGCTGGCTTAAAGTTTGGCAACGGCTGCACCGTATCAAACTGTGGCCAGCTGCCCTCTTCACCTTCTGCTGCAGGACGAATCTTGACTTTTAGGTCATACCAAGCTGCCTGACCAGTAATGGGGTCAGAGTTAGTCATGCGCGCCACGCCATCTTTGGCTGGCAATAGCTCGTTAATCAGATGATTCATCAAGAAGCCTTGCTTGGCTTCGTTGGCATCATCGCTCAAACCCCAAGCGCCGCCCTGCTTAGCAATGGCGTTCCAGGTCCATACGGTGTCCGGATTCACCCCTTCCATATGCTTCACTTGTACGCGAATCTTGCCAGTACGTGATTCAACCCAAGCCCAACCAAAGTCCTTAATGCCCAAATTCAAGGCCTTTTGGCGATGCATATACAGGTAGTTCTGGGACATGATCTGGCGCAACCAAGCGTTTTGCGAATCCCAAGAGTGATACATAAACATGGGACGTTGGTTAACGGCAAAGAATGGGTATTCTTTGGTGTCTTCAGGCTGCTGCTCTAAAGGACGATAATAGAAG
>CALKFY010000106.1 GCA_938084925.1 uncultured Pseudomonadales bacterium | reverse complement strand
CCTTGGTTTATCGATATGATCAGCAGCCTATTTAGCGGCCGCTTGGCAGGTCTAGGCGAAGTGGCACAAACCAAGATGCTAAATGACCTGGTGATTCAATCATCCAGCATCTTTGTAAAGCTTTGCTTTACCGGCTTGTTCTTGGTTATTTTGCTAGCTGTACTATGGTTATCTATCCGCGCACTTAACTCACCTTGGGGCCGTATGATGCGCGCTATTCGTGACAACGAAGAAGCCGCCAACGCCATGGGTAAAAACGTCGTGAAACAGCACCTACAGGTATTTGTACTGGGTAGTGCTGTAGTGGGTATTGCTGGCGCCATGCTAGTTACCTTGGACGGTCAATTCACCCCAACCAGCTACCAGCCATTGCGCTTTACCTTCTTGGTATGGCTCATGGTGATAGTGGGTGGTAGTGGTAACAACCTAGGTGCCGTATTCGGTGGTTTCTTTATCTGGTTTATCTGGATCGAAGCCGAGCCTGCCTCCATCGCCTTTATGAACCTAGTCACCAGCGGCATGGCCGAAGGTGGTGATTTACGTGAGCACCTACTCAAGAGTGCCCCGCATCTACGTCTAGCTATCATGGGTACAGTATTACTACTGACCATGCGCTTTATGCCTAAAGGCATCATTCCAGAAAAGACCCGCTTACACTCCGTGTAAGCGGCACTGGGAACTGGCTTTTGCCCTTTGTTTTTAAAGTCCCCTAATTCTCCCAGGGACTGGCTTTTGCCCTTTGTTTTTTAAAGGGCAAGTGCCTGTCCCGTCACCTTATGTAAAGGGCAAGTGCCTGTCCCGTCACCTTATGTAAAGGGCAAGTGCCTGTCCCGTCATCTTTGAGCAAAGGACAGGCACTTTTTGATCGCTACGCTCTCAAACAAGAGCCAGTCCCTTATTCATCAGACACCTCAAACCCCTTCAACTGCATCAAGATTTCCACAAAATCCTCCGGCAACCCGGCCTGTAAAACCAGCTTCTCGCCATCTCTATCTAGCAACTCCATACGCTGACAATGCAACCACAAGCGTCCAGCACCAAAATACTCCGCACAAGCTCGATTCAAAGGTCCCTTACCATGACGACTATCGCCAATAATCGGGTGAGCTATATGCTTCAAATGCCGCCTAATCTGATGCTTACGCCCCGTCACAGGCGAACACTCAACCAAAGAAAAGCGCGTCTGTGGATAACGATCCAAGGCTTCTGGCACTGAGTAATACGCCAAACTATTTATATCCGTAACGGCTTCCTGCGGTTCCTCACCAGCAGCAATGCCTGCTGCCTTGTCTTCTTCTAAGCGCAGGCCATAATCGATATGCAAACTTGTCGGGGCAAAGCCACGAGTCAAAGCCAAATAGCGCTTACTCACTGTATTCTCTTGCCATTGTTTACTATAAAAACTAGCCGCTTCAGAACTCAAAGCAAACACCAACACCCCCGAAGTGGGTTTATCTAGCCGGTGTAATGGGTATACATGCTGCCCCAGCTGATTGCGCAACTCCTGCACAGCAAAACGCGTTTCGCGCTTATCAATGGGACTACGGTGCACCAGCAAGCCACTAGGCTTGTTAATAGCTACCAGCTCATCTGATTGAAAGATAATTTCTAACGCTTCTGATTCTTGCGTGATTCCATCGACGTCCATTATTGGCCCTGCAAAGTCAGAATAATTAAGCGGCCACCAGCATGTACGCGATGCTCACCTAGATAAATACCCTGCCAAGTACCCAGTAGCATACGTCCATTAGCCACTGGAACGCTCAAACTAGCCCCTAACAGGCTACTTTTGATATGGGCTGGCATATCATCCAAACCTTCGTAATTGTGCTCATACAAGCTGTGAGACTCTGGCACCGTACGCAAGAAGTGATCTTCCATGTCCCGGCGCACACTAGGGTCAGCGTTTTCGTTTAGGGTTAATGAAGCCGAGGTGTGTTTGAGGAATAGGTTTAGCTGGCCGACACTGACAAAATCCATGGTCGACAAAGCCTTGTCGATAACATCAGTGACTAGATGAAAACCGCGTTTCTTGGAAGGAAGCTGAATAGTGCGTTGTTGCCAGATCATAATATTGTCAAAGTTAGGGATATCTGGGATCGGACCCAGCTAATAACAGATTCGTCATTCTACCGTGGTCAAATCTCAGATACAAAAAAGCCCGGCATATAGCCAGGCTTTGATACTTGGGGTCAGACCCCGATCACAGTTTAGTGAACCTTAGCAGTAGTGAACTCGCCACCCTTAACTTCTAGCTCTTTGTAAGAACCAGCAGGGTCACCGTTGGCGTCAAATTCTACGTTGGAAGCACCTTCGTAGTTAACCTGACCGCCGTTAGCCAAAATTTCCAAACCCTTGGCGATTTCGCCAGGCAGGATAATTTCACCAGGAGCGTTAGCAACATTAGAAATGTTAGCTACGATACCAGCGCGGTCAGCAGAACCAGCTGCCTGCATTGCCAAAGCAATGATTGCACCAGCGTCGTAAGATTCTGCAGCGTATGGGCCAGTAGCAATACCACCAGCAGCAGCTACGTCAGCGAACATTTTAGCGCCAGCAGACTCAGAACCAGGCATAGTACCGAAAGTACCTTCAATGCCGCCGTCTACAGTTAGTAGAGAGTCACCGATCATGCCGTCAGCAAGGATAAAGCGGTCAAATGCACCAGAATCCAAAGAAGCCTGGATAATGCCACGACCACCTTGGTCAACGTAACCAAGTACAACTAGCTCAGAAGCGCCAGATGCAGATAATGCACCAACTTCAGCAGAGTAGTCGGCCTTGCCGTCTTCGTGTGCAGCTTCGATAGTAATGCTACCGCCGATGGCAGAGAATGCAGCAGAGAATGCGTCAGCCAAACCCTTACCATAGTCGTTGTTGGTGTAAGTTACAGCAACAGTGTCGATACCACGAGACTTAACAACTTCAGCCAATACCACACCCTGACGTGCGTCAGAAGGAGCAGTACGGAAGAATACGCCGTTGTCGTCAAAGTTAGACAAACCAGGAGAAGTAGCCGATGGAGAGATCATAGCCACACCGTTTGGCGCGCCTACGTTCTTGGCGATTGCGCCAGTTACACCAGAACAGTCAGCACCCATGATAGCAACAACGCCATCGGAGTTAACTAGACGTTCGGCAGCAGCTGTAGCAGCAGCAGCATCGATACAAGTGGAGTCACCACGTACGGCAGTGATCGTTTCACCACCTAGTAGCTTGCCAGAGGCAGAAGCTTCGGCAAAAGCCAATTCAGCAGAGTCAGCCATGGTAGGAGTCAAAGATTCGATTGGACCTGTGAAGCCCAAGATTACACCTACTTTAACTTCTGCTTGTACAGCACCAGATAGTAGTGTCGCAGCGGCAGCAGCTAGTAGAGTCTTTTTAAAAGTTTTTTGCATTTACCCATTCCTCCGGGATTTATAATTTTAATTTAGGCATCGATAAGTGGCGAGCATCCATCGTGTATAAAAACACGTAAAGCGCTGATTTATCGCATCGCCTGTCCGTAATAACAAAAAAGGACAAGACAGACAAACACCTACAGCCCACAGAAATTCTGCAGTCAGGGTGGCAGTATATATGTATGCATTGCCTAATTTCAAACCCCGATGTCGCATTTCGTATAATTTTACTGGCACTTTTCTCAGTAACGGCATCTACCCTGATCAAAGCTAATAATTAGCAATGTATTTTGACTTTAAGTAATTGATTTTATGATAGACACCCCTAAAGGGGCAGGGTATCCTTTAACGTTACGCAATCTATCAGGATCCAGTCATGCCTATCCGTATTCCAGACGCCTTACCCGCTACTAGTGTATTGCAAAAGGAAAACGTGTTTGTAATGACCGAAACACGTGCCCTGCACCAGGACATTCGCCCCTTAAAAGTGGTGCTGCTCAACCTGATGCCCAAGAAAATTGAAACCGAAAACCAAATCATGCGTCTGCTGTCCAATTCCTCTTTGCAGGTGGACATTACGCTGCTGCGTATTGATAAGCGGGAAAGCAAAAACACCCCAGCCGAGCACCTTAATAGCTTCTATCGTGATTTTGATGAAATTCAAGGCAACAACTACGATGGTTTGATTATCACCGGTGCGCCTTTAGGCTTGGTAGCCTTTGAAGATGTAGTCTACTGGCCTGCTGTAGAACAAGTCATTCAATGGTCCCGCACCCACGTTACCTCTACCCTATTCCTATGCTGGGCAGCCCAAGCAGGGCTCAAAGCTTTGTACAATTTGCCGAAACAAACACGGGCTAAGAAATTATCCGGTGTTTACACTCATCAGCTGAGCAAAGATCACGAGCCGTTGACCCGTGGCTTTGATGCCGAATTTAGAGCACCTGCCTCACGCAATGCTGATTTCCCAGTGGAATATATCCAGGCCAATACGGACCTTGAGGTATTGGCAGAATCAGATGAAGTGGGCGTGTATATCATGGCCAGTCGTGACCGCCGCCAAGTCTATCTAACAGGTCATCCAGAATACCAAACCATGACCTTGGCCGAAGAATATCATCGTGATGTAGCCGCTGGTTTGAACCCAGATATTCCCGTGAACTATTTTCCAGAAGATGACCCAGAACAAACACCACGCGCCACCTGGCGTAGCCATGGCTACCTGTTCTTTAGTAACTGGCTTAACTACTGTGTTTACCAGGCTACTCCCTACGATTTGGCAGATATGCAGCCAACCCAGGACTAGCACCTCCCCCTTCTCAAACATCAAGGGACTGGTTTCTTTTCGAAGAAAAGTGCCTGTCCCCTGGACTTAAGCTTTTCCCGCAGGGGACTGGCTTCTTTTCGAAGAAAAGTGCCTGTCCCTTATAACCTAAACTAGCCAGTCTTCCAAACGCTGCCTAGCCCCACTAATATCACCAATATGCTCAGCTACCCAAGCATCGTTGTAATAAGTATCTAGATAGCGCTCACCCGCATCACACATCAAAGACACCACAGAACCACGGTGACCATGCTGGCGCATCTGGTCTGCTACCAGCAACAGCCCCCACAAATTAGTACCTGTTGAAGGCCCAGCAAAGTGTCCAGTGTGTTCATACAACCAACGCATGGCAGCCACACTAGCCACATCAGGCACTTGCAACATATCATCGATAACACCCGGTACAAAAGACGCTTCCACGCTGGGTCGGCCTATGCCTTCAATGCGGCTGCTAATACCCGTGTTATGGTTCATATCACCATTCATAAAGCTCGGATAAAAAGCCGAGTTCTCTGGATCAACCACCCACAACTGGGTGTTGTATCCCTGGTAACGAATATAACGACCAATAGTGGCAGACGTACCACCAGTACCCGCCGACATCACCACGGCATAAGGCACCGGATGGGGCTCGGCTTGCATCTGACTAAAGATACTCTCGGCAATATTGTTATTACCACGCCAATCCGTTGCCCGCTCAGCATACTTAAACTGATCCATAAACATGCCGCCCTTATCCACAGCCAGCTGTTTAGCGGCATCATGCATCTCTGTTGCGCTATCAACAAAGTGACATTGGCCACCAAAGCGTTCAATCAAAGCGATCTTTTGAGCCGAAGTAGAACGCGGCATCACCGCATAAAAATCCACCCCAATTAAACGCGCAAAATAAGCTTCGGACACAGCCGTACTACCAGACGAGGCCTCAATCACTGGAGTCTGTTCCGTAATATGGCCATTACATAAGGAATACAAAAACAAAGACCGCGCCAAACGGTGCTTCAAACTACCAGTAGGGTGGCGGCTTTCGTCCTTCAAATAAAAATCAATGCCGGCATAACCCGGTACATCCAGCTTCAACAAATGCGTATCAGCTGAGCGCTGATAATCAGCCTGAATCAACTTAACCGCTCGTTTGTTCCACTCTCTCATCATCAATCCCTTTGTACTTTTGTAAACACACCTGGCACTTTGGGGTCTGCCCCCAAAGTGCCAGACTATTAATTTTTGACTTTACGCTCTTTGATTTCACGCAAGGTAATGTACAGCCCACTGGCAGAAATAATGAGCAACCCAGTCCACACCATCAGGTCTGGCCAGAAATCGAATAACACATAGCTTAACAGTGTTGCGGAAACAATTTCAAAATAATTAAACGGGCTAAGCTGCGAAGCCGAGGCATATTCGCAGGCTTTAATGATCAAAAAGTGGCCGGCTGCAGCAAAGAACCCCATAGCGGCCATCATAGCCAAACCCTGCGTATCCGGCATGCTCCAGCTCGGTATCATAAGCGGGGTCAACACCAACAAACCACCGGCTGCAGTATGCAACAAGGTGGACAAGGAAGACTCGCCACCATTGCTAAGCTTACGGGTCGCCATCAAATATATCGCATAACCAAAGCCCGCCACCAACGCCCACAACAAACTGGGCTGAAAAGCGGCCGAATTAGGCTGCAACACCACCAAGACACCAACAAAGCCTATGACCACAGCAATCATGCGTCGCATATCAAAGCTTTCGCCCAACCAAATAGGCGCAATCAAGGCCACCACAAGCGGCGAAACAAATAACAACGCCAAGGCTGTGGGAATTGGATTATCGGCAATGGATAAGAAAAAAGCCAAGGTGGTAAAGGTCAGCGCCATGCTGCGCATAAATTGCTGCCAAGGCTTCTTCGGCAATTTCCACCAGCGCCGCCCCAGAACAGACAGCAAAATAATCAGCCATAAAGTATGAAACAGAAAGCGCGCCCAAGTCACCTGAATCACACTGTATTCTTCACTTAGCAACTTAGCGAATATATCTAAAACAGGCACCAACACCATAGCGGCTAACATCAAAAAAATGCCCAACAGAGGGCGTTGCTGGTGCATAAAGCCCCCTTATCGCTTAGGCACTTACCTTATTGACAGTGCTCAAGCTTGCAATGTAACCGAAGCCTTAACGACTAGCCAGCAAAAGAACCTGAAAAGCAAGCAATTATTGCCCAAGCATTGGTTTACGGGCGACTTTGCGGAGCAAAACGGCGGCGCAGAAATTTTTCGCCCAACATCACCAAGATACCGGCCGATGTCACTAGTCCAATACCAATGACGGCGCTCATACTTAGTGACTCTTGCCACAAAAAGTAACCCAGCACCGCGGCAAAAACCACGGACACATATGTGAAGGGACCCAGCTGACCTGCTGGCGCATAACCATAGGCCTTACTCAACAACAATTGCGCTAGAGTCGCCATACCCGCCATTAGCAGCATCCAAGCTAATTCTAATAAATCAGGAGTTTGCCACACCAATATAGCTGGCACTGCGGAAATGCAGCTGGCGAAAAAAGCGAAGTAAAACACAATCACTACACTCGATTCCGTTGCCCGCATACGCCGCACCACCACCTTTGCCGTACCGCCCAAAGCCGCACCAAACAGTGCTAACAAGGCAATCCAAGGCACGCCACCCGCAGGATCCAGTATTAGCCAAACACCAACAAAACCAACGCCAATAGCCAACACCGTTACCCGAGTAATGCGCTCGCGCAACCAAAACAAAGCCACTAAAGGAATAAAAAACGGCGCTGTTTGTTTAATCAAAGCCGCCTGTGCCAAAGGCAAGTGTCCCCAGGAGATAAACAAACAATACATGGCACACATGCCTATAGCAGCCCGCGCAAAATGCAAACGCATATGCTGAGTATGTACGGTTTGCAAACCGCACCGTAACAACCAAGGCATTAATAAACCCAAGGCCAACAAATTGCGCGCCAGCACCAGCATCTCCGTGTCCACCCCCATCTCGACTAGATGGCGAATAATCATACCCGTGGTAACCAGAGCAAGTTCAGAGAGAATGATAAGGGCAGCGCCCTTATACAAAGCTGGCATGGTACGAATAGCGGTAAACATGAGTAGATAACTATAATTGTGCGTATGGGGGCTTATTTTATCATGCTTAACGCTAGTTAAGTGGCGTATAATGGCAGCAATTCACACGACCACCCGAGTCCATCATGACATTTTCTGCTCTACGCCACCTTTTTCTGTTAGTTAGTGCTACAGCTTTATCACTAGCAACACCGTTGCACGCAGCCCAACACGTTAACGTACTGCTATATCATCATGTAAATGCCGACACTCCCCGTTCCACCTCACTATCGCCAGAGGAATTTGCCGGGCACATGGCCTACCTGCACGAACAAGGCTATCAGGTCGTAGACCTTGGCGAAGCCATAGATCTTATTCAAGCCGGACAAGAACTACCTGAAAAAAGCGTTGCCATTACCTTTGACGACGCCTGGCGTAGCATATATGACAATGCCCTGCCCATCATGGAAAAGTACGACTACCCCTATACCGTATTCGTCAACACCGACCCTATTGATGAGCGCAACAAGATGTCCATGACCTGGGACATGCTGCGCGAACTAAAACAGCGTGGCGGTACCCTTGCCAACCACACGACTGATCACGACTACCTAGTGCGCAAACCAACTTACGACCAAGACTGGTTACAACGCACCCTAGATAATATCGAGTCTGCCCAACAACGCCTAGAAGACGAGACGGGCGACACACCTAAATGGCTGGCTTACCCTTATGGTGAGTACAACCTACAACTCAAACAGGCACTAAAAGAGCGTGGTTATATTGGTTTCGGCCAGCAATCTGGTGGCATAGCGGCTTTTTCTGATTGGCAGGCCCTGCCACGCTTCCCCGCAGCTGGCCCGTACAGTAATCTTAAAACGCTGAAACTAAAACTAGCTTCACAGCCCATGCCTGTCGACTATCAGGCCTTTGCCGAAACCGTAGTACGCGTTGACCAAGACGATAGCAACCCGCCAGTACTGTCTGTAAACATGCTAAATCAAGAAAAAAAAGGCGTGCGTGACCAAGTACGTTGTTTTATTCTAGGCTCAGCCGAAACACCAGACTGGCAAGACAAGCAGCATTGGCAAATCAGTGCCGCCAAAGCTTTACCAGCAGGCCGTAGCCGCTACAACTGTACCTCGCCAATTTGGGGTCAGAGTAACTACTACTGGTTGTCACAACAGTGGTTAATTTATCAGGAATAACCCCCTCTTGGCCGTACCCGGCCTTGGAGTTGCGCCATGAGTGAACAAACAAAGCCTTTCAACATGGGATTCTTAATGATTCCCGAGTTTGCTTTTCTCTCCTTTGCTGCCACCATCGACCCGTTGCGCATGGCCAACCGCATGTCCCAGCAAGAGCTCTACCACTGGGACCTGTACACCTTAGACAACAAAGCCGTAACGCCTAGCAACGGTATCGACCTGCAACCCACTCGCACCCTTGATGATACCGAGCACCTCGATGGTATTATTGTAGTGGCCAGCAAAGATGCCAAACGCTACCACACCAAAGAAATCAGCCGCTGGCTAACTCGTTTGAAACAGCGCCGCTTGATGATGGGTGCCACTTCTGGCGGCACCATTATTTTGGCCATGTCGGGATTGCTAGGCAAAGAGCCTTGTACTACCCATTGGGAGTTTATTGACAGCTTTAAAGAAGACTTCCCCAACCTCAACATCACCACAGATATCTACGAATTTGATGGCCAGCGTTTAAGCTGTTCCGGTGGCACCGCCGCCCTAGACATGATGCTGCAATTAATTAGCGTACAACACGGTAGCGAGTTGGCAGCAAAAGTAGCTGCCCAATGCATCCATCCGGACATTCGCCCTGCTCACGAAGAGCAGCGTATTGCTCTTGGCGCGCGCGTTAACATGAATCACCCAAGGCTAGCTAAAGCCATAGAGGTGATGAAAGCTCACATCGAAGAGCCTATTAGTTGCAAACAAGTGGCCGAACAAGTCGGCCTCTCGCAACGCCAAATGGAACGCGTATTCAAGGAACACTTGGAGCATCGTCCCAACCAATATTACCTAAACCTGCGCCTAGAAAAAGCCCGCTTGCTACTCGAACAATCGGACATGAGTATACTCAACGTGGCCATGGCCTGCGGCTTCCAGTCTACCTCACACTTTAGCCAGTGCTACAAGCGCACCTACCAGCGTTTGCCTAGCGCGGATAAGCGTAAGATCAGTAACTGACCGGAGGGACTGGCTCTTATTTGATCGCGCAGCGTTCAAAAAGTGCCTGTCCCCTAATTCTCCCACGGGACCTAGCCACGGGACCTACCCACGGGACAGGCACTTCCCTACGGGAAAAGCCAGTCCCTGAAAACCTACACAAACTAGACCATTGTTGACGCTTTAGTACTGTTAATTCCCCCACGCCTCTATATACTCTTTAACCTATCAGTTCCCACATCAATATTGGACACAAGGCCGTGTTTACAGTATTTCGTTCGGTTTTTTCTCTGCTCCTCAGCTTTGGCTTGCTGCTGCTTGCCAATGGCTTATTTAATTCCTTAATCGCCTTGCGTGCTAGCCAAGAAGGCATGAGTAGTACCCATGTGGGTATGATCATGTCCAGCCACTTTGTGGGCATGCTTATTGGTGGTCTTTATGCTGGTCGTGTAGTAGCCGGAGTTGGCCACATTCGTGCCTTTGCCGCTTTTGCCTCTAGTCTGTCAGTAGCCGCGTTGATGCACGCCATATTTGTCGACCTAATACCGTGGATGAGTTTGCGTTTGGTCACGGGCTTCTGTACCGCTGGCATGATCATGGTAACGGAAAGCTGGATTAACGAACGTAGTGGGAGTAAATACCGCGGCAGTGTCTTGGCCATTTATATGATGGTCAACTATCTAGGCTCCGGCAGTGGTCAGCTATTACTTAAACTAGGCGACATTGGTGAATTCCACCTATTCAGCCTAGCATCTATTATTTTCTCTTTAGCCTTGTTGCCAGTGTTGTTAACACGTCACTCAGCACCTATTTTGGAACGTGGTTCACGCCTCTCCATAATGGCCGTGATACGCTTAGGCCCCCTAGCCGTAGCGGGTATATTCACCGCCGGCTTAATCAATGCCAGCATCAATACCCTAGCCCCAGTTTATGCCATGGACATGTATGGCAATGCTAACCAAGCGGCCAATTTTACTGCAGTCATGCTAGTGAGTGGTTTTGTCTTGCAGTGGCCTTTAGGGCGCTTATCCGATGTAGTTGGCCGTGGTGTACTAATTGCCGTGGTAGCCATCATGATTGCAGCCTGCTCTCTAGGTATGGTCTTTAGCGCCAGCTATATGCCGCAATGGATATTGGTAATGGCCTTTGTCTACGGCGCCTTCTTGTACACACTTTATTCACTATGTTCGGCCTTGATGAACGACGTTATTGACGCCGAATTG
>CALKFY010000105.1 GCA_938084925.1 uncultured Pseudomonadales bacterium | reverse complement strand
CATCACTTAACGACCAAGCCATTGGCATGAAGGCCTCTGTTGAGTTCTTTCGCATGAGCTAATACCTACACTCGCCCTTACGAGAAGTTTAGCGACGCGGTAATCTCTACAAGACTTCAAGAGATTGCTTCGCTGCGCTCGCAATGACGCAAGATACACCGGCAATAACTGTCAATTAGGTATGTAGTACCTTATAGCCTAGGCCGGCACAGATACGCTGAAAGTGCAGCAAGCCATCTTGTAGTGCTTTTAGCTCACCCGCCACAGCCTGTTCGGCAGGCATCTTCAACGCCACCATTGGTGCTTGTTCAAACACCTTAAAGCAATCCGTACTTGGCAATGGACCATGTTGATCACTAATCGGCGCCACATAACCCCAGCTATTTTCAAAACACAGGCGTGTTAAGCCCATATCGATCAGGCGACGAGTCAGCTCTGTAAAGGGCAAGGTGCCTTCACCTATAGCAACACCTTGGGTCCAGTATCTATCATCGTGTTTAATCACGATGTGATCTTTCATATGTATACGGGTAACGTGAGGGCGCATGGCTTCTAGGGCATGGATTGGGTCTTCTGCCACGTTCTGACTGTTACCATAATCGTACAGCGCTTTAACCCATGGGCTATCCACGGCATCCAAAATCTCACATATTTGCATGCCAGTGAAATCTTCATGGTTTTCTAAGACTATCTGCACTGCTAGCTCTTCCGCCAAAGGCGCCAGCGCCTTAAGGTCAGCAATAGTCCATTTAACCAGCTCGCCAACACGACCCTGGTAGCGCGTATACACACGCACTGTGCCGGCCCCGATGGCCTTGGCAACACGCAACAACTCGCCTAGGTGCTCAACACGGGTGTCACTAGTATCCAGCTCACAAGCCATGCCTGTGTCTATCAAATAGCTTTTTACCTTAGCAAAGTGCTCTTGTGTGTCACCTCCCAGGTTCCGGTACCCCGGGCCATTAGCCGAAATATTTACACCACTAAAGCCCATTTCCTTAGCGTGATCGATAAAACGAAACACATCATACTCGGGCAGATTGATAAAGTGATTATGCAAACTATAGGAGTGAATATGGCATTCAAGAGATTTCATCGATAAGACCCCAAAGCGCTGATCTCTAACTGCGCCGCCTTTAAATAAGCCTGTGACACCTTTTCATCTAAACCTTGTTGACTGTAATAGCGCATGACAAAGTAGGCGGCCATACGGTAACTGTAATAGGCTCTAATTTTTGTAAAACGTTGCAAAACGTCAGTGTCACCATAAGCAGACAAATACGCCTGCTCTTGTGCAGCTGACAATGCTGGCAAGCCATACAAATGATGAATACCTGGAGATAAGAAACAGGTTAGATCTTCACAGGCATCACCCATACCTGGGCACTGAAAATCAATAAAGGTAATGGCTTCTGCCGATTGTATGATATTACCCGGGCCCGAATCCGTATGCACCAAAACGCTTGCTGCACTTTCAAGTTTAATTAATGGTGGCCGCAAAGCCTCTAGCTGTACACCCAGTGCTTGCACTATGTAGCCGCCGATTAGCTCATCGGCTTGCTCTAGTATAGCTTGTGGCTGCGTGGGCAAAGTTCGAAACGGGCCGGATACAGTAGCGCTA
Organism: uncultured Pseudomonadales bacterium; assembly: GCA_938084925.1. Taxonomy (GTDB): domain Bacteria; phylum Pseudomonadota; class Gammaproteobacteria; order Pseudomonadales; family Balneatricaceae; genus Njordibacter. The sequence continues at coordinate 20,824 of CALKFY010000105.1, read as the reverse complement.
TGTAAACCCTTAAACAAAGCACCCGCTGCGGCCATATCATCAAGCCACATTTGCCCCGGCACAAATTCATACAGCAGTACAGCACCACCTGGGGCCTGGGGCCAATAACTGTGGTATTGAGGAGCTATACCCGTATCAGCAAGCTGCTCTAGGGCACGGGCTTCGTCATCGGCCAATACGGGAAATAATCCTTGGCCGGAATCGATAGCAAACTGCTTTAAAACCAAATCAAAATCAGCACCGCGAATACGATATACAGCGTTCCAATAACCGCCTTTTAGGGGTTCGGCAGACTGTATCTGAGAACAAGCGCCTTGCTCTTGCAACCAAGTAATTAGGGTATCGATCATATGACCAACTCATCAATAAGTGAAAACTTGAAAGTAACCTAATCAGGCGTCCTGATACAAGCGTTGCAACAAAGGAAATTCAATTTTAGGGCAACGATCCATGACCACGGTTAAGCCAGCGTCTCTTACCTTGGCCGCAGCATCGGCATGAGTGATACCTAGTTGCATCCACATGACCTTAACATTTTTGTCATGCTTATCATTGAGGGTCAATATTTCATCGGCAAGAGCAGGCATAGCTTCACTAGCGCGAAAGCAATCCACCATATCTATACTACCTGGAATATCGGCCAAACTTGGATAACAGGTCAGGCCTAAAATTTCTTTATGCAACGGATGCACAGGGATAATTTCATAACCTTGTTGCATTAAATATTGTGCCACGCGATAGCTGGCACGATGGGGTTTGGGGGACAAACCGACTATCGCAATGCGTTGGCATTGAGTGCGGATATCATTGATATCCTCGGCGGTTAATCCGTCCACAGCCATGGTCCTAAGCGACCTCTGGCCCAACATACACACACCCAGAGGTGCAGGTTTCTTTCAATTCCAGGCGACTAAGCTGCGGCATTACTGGCTTTAGTTGTTGCCAAATCCATTGCACCATTACCTCAGAAGTAGGATTCTCTAGGCCTTCTATATCATTTAGATAGTGATGATCCAAACGTTCATATAGAGGTTTGAACAAGGCCTTAATATCGCCAAAGTCCATGATCCAACCGGTCTTTTCACCAACTTCACCAGACACCACAATACGTAGCTGAAAAGTATGCCCATGCAAACGACCGCACTTGTGCCCTTCCGGCACATTCGGCAAAAAGTGAGCAGAGTCAAAACTAAAGTCTTTATAAATTTCCATTAACGTATTCCGGTAATCTTATGGGTCTGCAGGCTTAGGTGCCATTGTGGATTCAACAAACAATATTCAATGGCTTGCTGGCCATAATCGCCGTCATCGTTGGACGTAGCAATATAGGATGTATCCATAGGCTGCAGATAAAAATAGTTAAAATCTAAATGCGCAAATTTTTCAGGCATAGCATTTTGCTGCGGATAAACCAGCTTCAATTCATGACCTTGGGTTTGTACTAGCTCGGCTTCGCCTTTTGGGCTGACGCAAATCCAGTCGACGCTATCCGGGACGGCAATGGTGCCATTGGTTTCCATGGCTATCTCAAAGCCCTCATCATGCAAAGCATGCAATAAAGCTTCGTCCACTTGTAGCATAGGCTCACCACCGGTCAGTACAACCAATGGCTGACCAGGCATCCCTTCTGGCCATTGTTGTTCGATCACTTCAACTAATTCTTGAGCACTGGCATAGCGACCACCAGAAGTGCCATCTACACCAACAAAATCCGTATCACAAAAGGTGCATAAGCTAGAGGCTCGACGGGCTTCACTACCGGTCCATAAGTTACAACCGGCAAAGCGACAGAACACAGCCGGGCGACCCGCATGACGCCCTTCACCTTGTAGGGTGTAAAAAATCTCTTTAATAGAGTACATAGTCTTAGGCTACCGGCGCGTCGTCAAAATAAGGCAACGGGTCTTGCATACCCATGGCCGTAAAGGCACCACGACGCTCTATACAAGAACCGCATTTACCACAGGCTTTTTCCAAGCCTTGGTAACAGGTCCAAGACTGGCCGTAATCCAAGCCCAAATCCAAACCGGTCTGCAAAATCGTCAGCTTACTTTCGTGCAAGAAAGGACTCACAATTTCTACTTCTTCGTAGTTGGCCAAGGCAGAAACAGCATTCATAGCATCAACGAATTCTGGACGACAGTCAGGATATATATCATGGTCGCCAGAATGGGCGCCATAAAACACCTTATCGGCATCAATAGACACGGCATAACCAATGGCCATAGACAACAAAATCATATTGCGATTAGGCACCACAGTGGATTTCATATTGTCTTTGGCATAATCGCCAGTTGGGATATCAATGTCCTTAGAGGTCAATGACGAGCCCTGTAGCAAACCATTGATAGCCGTAATATCCACCACCTTGTGCGGTATGCCTTCGGCTTCACAGACGGACGCAGCTACATCCAGCTCTTTGCTATGACGCTGACCGTAGTTAAACGACAAGGCATACAAATCAAAGCCTTGTTGTTTTGCTACGTGGAGAACGGTAAAGGAATCCATACCGCCAGAATAAATGACCACCGCCTTCGGTTTCATAAACGCCCTGTGAAAATATACTGCTTAAAAAAACGGCATTATACCTGTGCGACAGGGGCTTTGTCACAGGCCTGCGAGCTATTAAGCCGTTAAAGCAAGACTTGGCTTAGACGCTTGCAAGGCATTCAACACACCTTCGGTGAGCAAACTGCGATTGAGGGTGTAGAAGTGGAACTGATCAAAGCCATTTTCTAACAGGCGCTGACACTGTTCATAAGCCACCTCGATACCTAACTGGGTGATATCCTGTGGTTGTTGGTAGGTGGCAAAACGTTCAATCAGTTGCTGCGGGACGCCGGCACCACAACGAGCCGAAAAACGCTGTACTGCGGCAATATCATGAATGGGCATGATACCCATGAGGATAGGCGCTTCGATACCGGCTTTCTGCGCTTGCTCTGCAAAGCGCAGCAAGGTGTCAGTGTCGTAACAATACTGAGTAATAATTTGATCCGCACCAGCCTCTAGTTTGGCTTTTAAAAAATGCATATCCTTCGCCGCAGATACAGCTTGAGGGTGTACTTCTGGGTAGGCCGCTACAGATATAGTGCCAGCAAACCACTCACGTAACCCAGCCACTAGATCATTAGCGTAAGCAAATCCATCTGCATGGGGCTGGTAATCCCCATCTGGGCTGTCACCACGCAAGGCAACAAAATGGTCGACGCCTTGGGCAACAAACTGCTTGGCAGCGGCCTGCACTTCGGACTTACTGGCACCCACACAAGTTAAATGTGCGGCGGTGGCCAATTGCTGCTGCAATAAACGACTGGTACCGGATAAGCTAGCTTGCTGACCAGAACCACCTGCACCATAGGTCATGGAGGCAAAAGCTGGCTGCCATTGCTGCAATTGCTGCACTGCCATGTCTAAGGCTAGTTGCCCAGCATTGTCACGGGAAGGGAAAAACTCAAACGAAAATTGCATAGCCAGCTCCTGATTATCTTTCAACAGCCATTATGCCAAGTTAAGGATGAGGCGTGGTTGAAAGCTTTTTAGCTACTATGAATGAAATTAACGTTAGCGTTAGAGAAGAACTAAAGACTATAGGCCAGAACAGCGGCAAACAGTAGGACGCACTCGGTTAACTCGATGCTGGCTCCGGCAGTATCTCCAGTCCATCCCTGCAAACGTTGCACCATCAACTTGCGCCAGTACCAACCAACTAGCAGAGCAACAACGAGTAGCACAAGTGAGAGCCAAAATTGCAATAAGGTTAAGCCTCCAATTACCAGCAGCACCTGCAACCAAAAACCTCGCCCTTGGGCTTTGTTTTTCAACTCAGTTCCCAGCCCTTTGGTGCGCACATAAGGGGTATAAATAATCAAAGCCATCACTTGTAAGCGGGCCAGCATAGGCACCAGCAACAAAGGCAGCAACCATTGGTTAGTCAGTAATTCCGCCAGCAGCAACCACTTAAGCAACAGCAGCAAAACCAACACTACGACCGCTACTGGGCCACTAGTAGGGTCTTTCATAATGGCTAGGGTGCGTTCAGGGTTACCCAAACCCCCAAGCCAAGCATCGGCCGAATCACCCAGACCATCCAGGTGCAAAGCCCCCGTTAACACCACCCACCAAACCAGCAGTATACCGGCTTGCAAAGCAGGACTAATGCTCACTGAATTGGCGTTTAGGGTAAATGGCAAAACAACTAACAAAGCACCAAGCAACAAGCCCACCAGGGGATAGAACAATAGGGCATTACCAGCTACCTGGGCATTGGGCATAGTCCGCGCGCGGGCAAACCACTTGTGCATTGGTATGCTGGTTAAAAACTGCATACTTACTAAGAAGCTGTGCCACCAATCTCCCAACCTCATGATCCAGACGCCCCTAGATCCAAACTGATGTGATGTTCGCCAGGCGCGCTTTGAGCCACCTTATAATGGGCTACTTTTAAGTGCGCCAAACCAGCGTAAGGGACGTATAAGTGAAATAGCCCTTTGCCTGACATCTGCAACACCTTACCTAACAAGCAGCGAATGACGCCACCATGGCTTATCAACAGCAAATGCTTATGTTCTGCCTCGATGGCAGCAGCGATATGCTCTTCCAAGGCTAGAGCCGCTCTATTCTGCACTTGGGTTAGGTTTTCACCATTGGGCGGTGACACGTACATAGGGTCAGCCCAAAAGGCCTTAACAGAATCGGCATCCTGCTGCCAAACCTCGTCTCTATTCCGGCCATCCCAATCACCAAAATCCATCTCCAGCAAACGCTCATCACGCACAACTTGCGCACCTATTTGAGCTTGTAAGTGATCGGCGAATTTTGCACAACGCTGCAATGGTGAGGTGATAATTAGATCTGAGGTGATACCTCCAGCGGCATCTTGCATCTGTTGCCAGCCCTTATCCGATAAAGGCGAATCAACGCGCCCTCTATACACGGGCCCACTAGTCGTGTGCCCATGACGTAATAAGGTGACCCGCAGACTCTGGCCCATAATTTAGGCGCTTTTCTCGGATACAGCTGCTTCTGCAAAGGTAGCCATGTTGTTATGGGTGGCACAAGCGCTCTTTAAGATAGATAGAGCCACACCAGCGCCACTACCTTCACCTAAGCGCATACCCAGATCCAAGATAGGCTTGGCTTGCAGGGCATTGACCATGGCTTGATGACCAGGTTCAGCAGATGCGTGGGAGAAGAACAACCAGTCGCCTAGGTTAGGTTGAATCTGCGCAGCTATGAGGGCCGCTGAAGTGGTAATAAAACCGTCCACCAAAACCGTAATACCTAGCTGCGCACAGCGAATATAAGCACCAACGAGAGCTGAAATTTCTAAACCACCTACGTGACGTAGCGCCTCTACGGGGGTCGTCATGGCATCGGCATGAGTGGCTAATGCTGCGGCAATAACCTTACCTTTGTGGCTTACGCCTTCGGCATCTAGCCCCGTACCTGGACCAACGTGATTATTGGCATCATCATGCAGCACCCAAGCTGACAAAGCCGTAGCTGAGCTAGTATTACCAATGCCCATGTCGCCACCAATAAATAACTCAGCGCCCTTGGCATGAGCGCGCTCGGCAGCGGCTTTACCGGCCTGCAAGGCGGCGGCCAACTGATCAGTAGTCATTGCTGCTTGCTTAGCAAAGTTAGCCGTACCAGGCATCACCGTGGCATCGATAACCTTATCCATAGCAGGTAGCTCTACCACAATGCCGACATTAACCACTTCAAAATCAGCACCCTGCTGCCCCGCTAACGCAGTGATGGCAGCACCACCGGCAGAAAAGTTTTTGATCATTTCGCCCGTGACTACCTGAGGAAAAGCAGAAACACCTTCTTCAGTAATGCCGTGATCTCCAGCAAAAACGACAATTTGAGCATTATGAACGGAGGGCTTAACCACCCCTTGCATAGCACACAAGCGCACAGCCATAGCTTCTAAATCACCCAAAGAACCAGGAGGTTTAGTCAACTGACCTTGACGATCTAGGCCCTCGGCTTGAGCAGCTTCGTTCAAACTTGCGAGGGGGTCATTAATCCAATCCATGCTCATGTACTATCTCTTTATATCTATAATTAACTAAGTGTTTACATGTAAACTTTTGATCTTCTAAGTTTTACTTTAAGCTAAGAGGCAAACCAGCTACAACTAAGGTGACCTTGTCACATTCACGCGCTAAGGCTTGGTTCATCCAACCTGACAAATCCTGAAATTGGCGGCTTAGCTCTCCCATGGGCACGATACCGCTACCCACTTCATTGCTAACCAATATTAACTGCCCTGTGTATTGCTTGACTACTGCTGTTAACTCACGCACAGCCTGTCCCGCTACAGCTTCTACATCCGTATTGCCATCGGCTTTTTGACACAAGTGATTGCTTAACCATAGGGTTAAACAATCGACCAGTACACAGGTTGTTTGCTGGGCAGAGCTCTGTGCTAACAATACCTCAGCCAGTTGCATGGGTTCTTCAATCAGCAACCAATTGTCAGGCCGACGTTGCTGATGTTTATGGACCCTAGCCTGCATCTCATTATCCAAAGCCTGTGCCGTAGCAACGTACACAACCTGACCATCCGGGTGATCTTGTAACCACGCGTGAGCCGCACTTTCTGACAGCACACTTTTACCCGAACGAGCTCCGCCTAAATACAAATGTCGCAAAGGTTTCTGGCTAATCATGTCAGGATCGCTCTCAAGACTAAAACAAAGCCTAAGTTTACCGAGTTAAAAGGCTGTTTAATACTCAAAAACGACCCTTCACTTTCATTTCACTCCTCATTTTGTACCATACATTCCTTCGGCCTTGCTTGTCTTACCTTGGCTGTTTTAGACTTGCTGGAATTATTACCAACCTGAGCCAAAACCATGAAAAAACCAGTGACTCCTGAGCAACATCAAAAACGCATGGAGAAGGTCAAACAACAGATCGATAAAAAAATTGCCGCCGCTGATAAACAGCAAGGCATCATCGTTGTTCTCACGGGCAACGGTAAGGGCAAAAGCAGCTCTGCTTTTGGTATGCTAGCGCGCAGCTTGGGCTACGGTCATGAGTGTTCGGTAATACAATTTATCAAGGGCGCTTGGGAATGCGGTGAAGAACTATTTTTTGCTGACCATCCAAAGGTGGACTATCACGCCTTAGGTGCGGGCTTCACATGGGAAACCCAAAACCACGCTGCCGATAAGCTTGCCGCTGATAAAGCTTGGGCTATGGCCAAGGAACGCTTACAAAACCCAGATTTACAACTAGTTATTCTTGATGAGCTGACTTATATGTTCCGTCAGGAATTACTTGACCTAGATGAAGTCATTGCCACACTTGCTGCGCGACCAGAGCATCAGAACGTTGTGATCACAGGCCGAGGTGCACCGGAAGCCTTAATAGAAGCGGCCGATACAGTGAGTGAAGTAAAAGATATCAAGCATGCTTTTCGCCAAGGCATCAAAGCCCAAAAAGGCATCGAATTTTAACGCCGTACAAGATTAAACAGATTGTTCCAGAATTGGCTATTTTGCCAAAATAGTCATTCTGGAAGCAAAAAAAAGCGACCTGAACCATGTCCAGATCGCCAAGTCGCCACTAATGCTGTGGAAAGCCCTTGTATCCTATCACTGGCTCATACCTCCTACTACCGGTCTAAGATAGTTTAGGAAAAATTCTTAGATAAATAGTAGGGACATTCTCAGACATCGAATTTTAGCATCTGTCTTTGCCATATGATCAGGAACACCTTAAACTAGCGCCCATATTTATATGGCCTGTTTATGTAATTAAGTAAGTGCCAAATTAGGACATTTTATGAGCATTGGTATCTTTTTTGGGTCCACTACAGGCAACACCGAAGATGTTGCCGAACAGGTACAAGAGCACTTAGCTCCTCTGGCCAGTAACTTGCACAACATTGCCGACGAACCGGTAAATCTGATGCAGAAATACTCCTTATTTATTTGCGGCATCCCAACTTGGGATTATGGTGAGCTACAAGCTGACTGGGAAGATATCTGGGATGAACTTGATGCTATGGATTTAACTGGTAAGTACTTTGCTGTATACGGCTGTGGCGATCAAATTGGCTATCCAGAATGGTACCAAGATGCTGTGGGCTTGTTACATGATAAGCTATGTAGTCTAGGCGCTAGCCCTCTAGGCTACTGCTCTACCGAAGGCTATAAATTCGAAAAGTCCAAGGCCGCGATAGAGAAGAATAGCCGCTTTGTAGGATTAGCTGTGGATGAAGACAACCAGCATGAACTCACGGAAACACGCATTATTAACTGGTGCGAGCAAGTAATCGAAGAATACAACGCCACACCCTAGATACCTATCTAGAGATAGCCATAGGCTAATAACAATAATAAATAGGAATGACTATGTATCCGAAAAACAAAGGCGTGTTCCGTTTCTGGAAGGCGTTAATTTTCTCTCTCAAAGGTATGCGCTTTTGCTTTCGTTCAGAAGCCGCCATGCGCGAATATACCTATATTTTTATAATTTCATTACCTTTTGTGTTTATCTTGGGTGAATCTCCCGTTGAGCGCATTATCCTCATCGGTGCAGGTATACTAGTGCTCATCGTGGAGCATATCAACTCGGCTATCGAGGCCACCCTAGATCGTATCAGCACGGAGCATCATGATCTCACGGGTGCCGCTAAGGATATGGGTTCAGCGGCGGTCTTCATCTCCGTCCTACTGTTCTTCTACACTTGGCTAGAGTTCACCTACCGCCACTTTTTTGCTTAAAGCAGCGCCACTCCCCAGCCTCGTTACGTTTATCTATGCAGCCTAGCTTCCTTGGCTGGCTGCGCCAGCTGCCCTTCGCATGCCTACCACAACTAAAAAGCCCATCATTACTGATGGGCTTTTAAAATACTTACCAAAGATTGAAAACTTAGTTTAGAAGCTAAAGTGTTCCGCATCCAAGCCTTGTAGGTTGTCGGCACCAGAATTCATGGTGGCAACGTGAGACTTAGTACGAGGTAGCAAACGAGCGAAGTAGAAACGTGCGGTAAACAACTTGGCATTGTAGAAATCTGCTTCTGTAGTATCGCCAGCTAGTGCTTGCTGAGCTACCTTAGCGGCTTTAGCAAACATATACGCTAGACTTACATAACCAGAATACATCAAGTAATCAACGGAAGCAGCACCCACTTCATCACGGTTTTGCATGGCTTTCATGCCTACTTGCATGGTCAAGTCGCCCCATTCCTTGTTCAGTTTAGCTAGTGGCTTGATGAATTCTTTCATGTCTTCATTTTCAGCTTCCGCTTTGCAAAACTTGTGAATTTGCTTGGTGAAAGCACGTAGTGTTTCACCTTGTGTCATCAGTACTTTCCGGCCTAACAAATCCAAGGCTTGGATACCTGTAGTGCCTTCATAGATAGTCGAAATACGTGCATCACGTACTATCTGCTCCATACCGTTTTCTTTGATAAAGCCATGGCCACCAAAACACTGCATGCCTAAGTTAGCGCTCTCCAAACCTGTTTCAGTCATAAAGGCTTTAGCGATAGGCGTCAACAATGCTAATAGCGTGTCGGCTTCCGCCTTAGCGTCAGCATCAACACTGCGATTGGCAATGTCATTCAATTGGGCTGTGTAATAAATCAGCATGCGACCACCTTCAGCAAAAGCTTTTTGAGTCAACAACATGCGTCGCACATCAGGGTGTACGATAATTGGATCCGCGGGCTTATTTGGCTCGGCAGGACCTGTCAAAGCACGCATTTGTAAACGTTCTTTGCTGTACTCCAATGCCCCTTGGAAGGCACCTTCCGCAGAACATAGTCCTTGCGTTGCGGTACCGATACGCGCCGTGTTCATAAAGGTAAACATGCAGTTCAAACCTTTATTGGCTGGGCCAATCAAATAACCCTTAGCACTATCAAAGTTCATCACGCAGGTAGCGTTGGCATGGATGCCCATTTTTTCTTCAAGGGAGCCACAAGATACACCATTGCGCTCGCCCATAGAGCCGTCATCATTGACATTAAACTTAGGCACGATGAATAGAGAGATACCCTTAGTGCCAGCAGGTGCTCCAGGTAGACGTGCCAAAACAATATGTATAATATTATCAACTAGGTCATGCTCACCCGCTGAGATAAAGATCTTGGTACCGGTAATATTATAGCTGCCATCTGCTTGCAGCTCAGCCTTGGTACGCAACAAGCCTAAGTCAGTACCACAGTGAGGCTCGGTCAAACACATGGTGCCAGTCCAACGACCTTCTACCAAAGGTAACAAGTACGTTTGCTTCTGCTCTTCAGTACCGTGAGCTTCCAAGGTATTCATAGCACCATGAGTAAGGCCTGGATACATGCTCCAAGACCAGTTGGCAGTGCCATATAGTTCATTCAATACAGTACCCAAAGACTCAGGTAAACCTTGACCACCTAATTCTGGCTTATGAGCCAATGAAGGCCAACCGGCTTCAACAAAAGTATCGTAGGCTTCTTTAAAGCCTTTCGGTGTAGTCACCACACCATCGTTCCAAGTACAACCTTCCGCATCACCACTCATGTTAAGGGGTGCGATTTCGTTTTCAGCAAACTTAGCACCCTCTTCCATGATAGCGTCGATCATCTCTGCATCGACTTCTTCACCGCCTGGAATAGACTGATAATGCTGCGCCATTTCCAGCACTTCGTGCATGACAAATTGAATTTCACGACGGGGAACACGATAAGTAGGCATGACAACTCCAAATAATTTTTCAAACGTATGTTTGAAAAATACCCGAAACCACCACCATAGACAAGCGCGACCGACTAGTCAAACAAGTGTATTAATGTAACCAAATGTAAACATAGACTGGCACTTTGGGGTCAGAGGGTCTGCCCCATGAGCGCAGCGAGTGTCTTGGGCACCCCAAAGTGCCAGGTGTAAAATTAACTAGAGGTTGGTAAAACGAGATGGCTAGCAGCGACTTCAGCAAGCGCCAAACTATCGGTCTCTTGTAGGTGTGGAACCACACCAAGCAAGGGAGCAGCAAGGCTAGACTTTAAAGTTTCGAGGTTAGCTTCAAATTCTGACATGTCTGGATCAATATGATTAGCAACCCAACCAGCTAACCTTAAACCATCATGTTTGATTGCTTCTACGGTCAGTAGCGTGTGTGAGATACAACCCAGTTTCATACCCACCACCAAAATGACGGGTAGTTGTAATTGCTTGGGTAACTCAGCAAGAGTTTCACGCTCGTTTAGGGGTACACGCCAGCCACCAGCGCCTTCTACTAGGGTCACATCAGCTCCCAGCATCAGCACCCCACGGGTAAAACCAGCCATGCGGCCAGCATCCATACGTGCACCCTGCTTAGCAGCGGCTATGTGTGGCGCTATTGGGGGTGCAAAAGCGATGGGATTCACTTGTTCATAGTGCAAAGGCAAGGTGCATTGAGCGAGTAGTTGCTCAGCATCATCGTTACGTAAACCTTCGGGGGTTTCTTCACAACCAGCGGCCACAGGCTTTACTGCTGCAGTACTCAAACCATCGATCTTGGCTCTCGCCAATAAACCACAAGCGACCAGAGTCTTACCTGCGTCCGTATCTGTACCAGCAATAAAGTAACGCTGTTTCTTGCTCATCTGTAATGTCCTTAGTTGCTGGTTAAGCGGCGCACTTATTGGCGCTAATGGTATAAATTTGATAACTCACAGGCAGCTTACCTTGCTCATCGCGCAAGCTTTCGTAGGCGGCTGTCATGGTGCGCAATTGATTGCGTGTGGTAAGACCACGGCTGGCACCAAGATTATGATTACTGGCGCCAAGTTGTTTAAGCTCACGCAAAATTTCACTGACCTTATCAAACTTGAGACAAATGGTATGAGCCTGTATGTCGACTTCACTGAAATGAGGTTGTACAGCTTTAAGCAGTTCTGCTTGCGGCACAAATTCATTCACATGCTGAAAATCATCCACCTGCTGCCAAGCCCAACGCAATTCCGCCAAAGTATCTGGACCTAAAGTCGTGGCAAAGAAACGCCCATCTGCGCGCAGCACTCGGCTAATATTAGAAAACAGAGCCTGCTCATCGGCACACCATTGAATGGCAAGTGAAGATACCATTAGGTCCAAGCTGTTAGCAGCCAACGGTAGAGCTTGAGCATCGGCTTGCAACCAATCACATCTGCTATCGTTTATATGCTCTCGGCACCAATTCAGCATACCTTCTGCCACATCAACGCCTAGAACTTGGGTAACTGCGCCCTGCTGTAACACCTGCCTGGTTAAATAGCCTGTGCCACAACCAATATCCATCACTTGGCCACGCAAATATGAGCCACACAGGTTGATCAGATGATCAGCAGCTTGGCGCTGCAGGCCTGCGACGGCATCGTAATGCTGAGCAGCTTGGCTAAAGGCTTGTGCCACTTGAGCAACACTGGGCAAACTAGACATGGTCCGCCTCCAAAAATTCTGTAACACGGGACAACAAACGCTCTTCTGTGCTTTGTTCCCAAGTCATAGCATGGCTACCAGCTAAAACATATGTCTCTTGGTTTTGAGTAGACAACAGCTTAATAGCAGCTACCACACTAGCTGGCACCAAAGCATCCTGTTCTGCCAAGAGCAAAAGTGCCGGACAGGTAATTTGCAGCCATGTCTCTCGTAAATCCAAACGAGCCAACCAATCTAACCCCATGGCTAAACTAGGACGACAATGCACCTGAGTGCGTAATAACTTAGTCATGGCCATAGGGTCTTCGCTGCCCTGAGCTTGTAAAGCACAGAACCGTTGCAGCGTCTTTTCGGGCAAGCGCGCAAAGGCAGTTTGAAATTGCGTGAATACCTGTTCTGGCATGGCATCTGACCAGCCTTCACGTTGCACAAAACTAAGGTTATTAGCTAAACAGACTAACCTTTGCACACGATCAGGTTGCTGCTGCGCTAGGCGCATGGCTATTTGTCCACCCAAGGACCAGCCTAACAGACTGTATTGCGCAGGCAGTGAGGTACCTAACCTTTGTAACCAGATATCCAAGACTGATAGATCGCTATCCGCTAATTCGTGGCAGCTGTCATCGCCATGGCCGGGCAGATCCACCAGCAATAAGTCATAATGTTCTGCCAAGTTCTGCAACCAGCTTTCTGGCCAAGCGCTCTTGTGATAGCCCCAACCATGTAATAACACTAGTGTTGGTGAACACGGGTGCTTGCCGGGGCATCTTTGTATACTTGACTCCATCATGGGCGTGCCAATAGGCCCTCATATTGGAGTTTGCCCAAAGCCTCGAGCAGTTGCTCTAACTGACTCTGACTGTGGGAGGCAGTCAAGGTAATACGTAAACGAGCACTATTAGCTGGCACTGTTGGTGGACGAATAGCCGTCACCAATATACCTATTTCCTTGAGGGCTTCACTCACCTGCATGGCTTTATCGGCATCGCCAATTATTAAAGGCTGAATAGCCGTGTGACTTTCCATGAGGGGTAACCCCATGGTTTGGGCAGAGTCACGGAATAGTTGAATTAATTGCTGAAGATGCGTCTGTCGCCAAGCTTCTTGCGTTAATAACTTTACCGAAGCCAAGGCCGCTCCTGCTACGGCAGGCGGAATGGCAGTGGTATAGATGTAGCTACGAGCAAACTGCACCAGCGCATCAATCACGGTATCGCTACCGGCGACAAACGCACCATAGCAACCCATGGCCTTGCCTAAGGTGCCCATATAAATTGGGGCCTGCTCTGCCGACAAACCTGCAGCCAAGGCAGCACCGCCACCTTGTGGACCTAGCACACCTAAGCCATGAGCATCATCGAGCATTAGCCATGCGTCTTCTGCGGCACAGGCTGCAGCTAATTCTCGGAGCGGAGCTTGATCACCATCCATGCTAAATACTGAATCGGTGACCACCAACTTGTTACGCACTTGGGCTTTCTGCAAGCGGCGCGTCAGATCACTGACATCATTATGGTGATAACGCTGAAAGCGAGCACCACTAAGTAGGCCGCCATCAAGCAAGGAGGCATGATTAAGGCGATCCTCAAACACGCCATCAGTCTTGTCCAACAAGGCACTGATAATGCCAATATTGGCCATATAACCACTACTAAACAGCAAGGCCTTAGGACGACCAGTTAATTTGGCTAGGGCTTGCTCTAATTCTTCATGTACGGCGCTATGGCCGCATACCAGATGCGAAGCACCACTACCCACTCCATACTTGGCCGCTGTAGCTTGCATGGCCTCAATTAAACGCGGGTGGTTAGCTAAACCTAAATAGTCATTACTAGTAAAAGACAGGTAATCCTGCCCTTGCAAGCGTAAAACAGGTTGTTGCGGTCCCTGTGTGGTTTTCCGTTGACGGTACAGTGACTGGTCTTTACGCTCCTGCAAGCGGCCTTGTAAAACCTGCTCTAGGCTCACATTAAGCTCCGGCGTTATAGAAAGACTGGTCGTCTTCTGCGCTCTGCAAAGCTTGTTCGATAGCGCCTTCGTGGGCCTCATCAGAAACGTCCTGGCGCTTCTCTGGACGAATACCCAGCTTAGTAAACAAGGCTCGGTCTTGGTTAGCTGCTGGATTATCTGTGGTCAATAAACGATCACCATAAAAGATGGAGTTGGCACCTGCCATAAAGCATAGAGCCTGCATCTGTTCATTCATTTCTTCACGTCCTGCTGACAAGCGCACGTGAGAAGCCGGCATAACAATACGTGCCACGGCAATAGTGCGGATAAAGTCAAAAGGTTCTAGGTCTTCAACCTGATCTAAAGGTGTGCCTTCCACTTTCACTAGCATATTGATTGGCACACTTTCTGGGTGCATTGGCATGTTAGCTAATTGCTGCAACAAACCTACGCGATCACGCAGATTTTCGCCCATGCCAACAATACCACCAGCACATACTTTCATACCGGCATCGCGTACGTTATGTAGCGTATCCAAACGATCTTGGTAGGTACGGGTAGTGATAATGCTGCCGTAGTATTCTGGCGAGGTGTCTAGGTTGTGGTTGTAATAATCCAAACCGGCATCAGACAACTGCTGCGCTTGATCACCATCGAGCATACCCAAGGTCATGCAAGTTTCTAGGCCCATGGCTTTTACTTCACGTACCATTTCAAGCACATAAGGCATGTCCTTAGCACGAGGGTTCTTCCAGGCTGCGCCCATGCAAAAACGGCTGGCGCCAGCCTGCTTGGCAGCGTCTGCTTCCTGCAGCACCTCTTTGACCTTCATCAAGCGCTCAGCTTCCAAACCCGTGTCATTGTGCGCACTTTGTGGGCAGTATTTGCAGTCTTCAGGGCAGGCGCCGGTTTTAATGGACAACAAGGTACTCACTTGTACTTCATTGGCATCAAAATTTTGGCGATGAACCGTTTGAGCTCTAAACATTAAGTCATTGAAAGGTAGAGCAAACAGGTCTGTAATATCATCTACCTGCCAGTCATGGCGAACACTTGCCTGGCGAGAATTTTGGTTAGCACTATACTCATTAACTAGAGTGTGTGAATTGGGCATGGAATAGCTCCTTCAAATTGATGAGTGAATGATAAAGTCAGCACTCACTTAGTCAACCTGAAAACCAAGGGCGGTTTACATGTGGTCATTTATTGAACAATTATTATCACTATTAGCCCCACCCTGCCTTCTGTGTAATAGTTTCTCTGCCAACCTCGATAACTATTGCCCAGACTGTTATGCAGAGCTACCCCACAACCACCACTGCTGTGCCATATGCGCCCTGCCCTTTGATGTAGATTTTAATGCATCAATTGTGTGTGGTGACTGCTTACAGCAGCCGCCAAATATGAACCATGGTTTTGACCAGGCCCTTGCTGCTCTTCACTACTTACCTCCAGTTAGCAGCCTAGTTCACGCTTTGAAGGATCAAGATAATCAAGCCGCAGGGCGGCTATTAGCAGCTTGTTTGCAACGCTATATAGAAAGCCATAATCCAGACTTGCCACAACTAATCATCCCCATGCCGATACATAAACAGCGTTTACAAGAGCGAAGCTTTAACCAAGCCAAAGTCATTGGCAAGCTGCTTAGTAAGCGTTTGGAAATCCCCCTTAAGGACGGCGTAATTGAGCGCCAAATAAACACCCCCAGCCAACAGGGTCTTAATAAAAAACAACGGCGCAGAAATTTACGTCAGGCTTTTGTGGTGAATGATTCGACAAGCATTGCAAAGCTGCTACAACAGGTAGAGCATATCGCCATCATCGATGATGTGATGACGACCGGAGCTAGTGCCAATGAGGTGGCTAGGACTTTGCGTAAAGCAGTTTGCCATGAATTACGAGTTGACGCTTGGTGTGTGGCTAGGACACTGCCACCCAATAGCAAACTGCATCTATACTAAAACGACTAGTTCTCGTTACGCGCCAATACACGGTCACGGGCTAAACGCATGCGTACCCCCCAACCCAAGAATGGTTGTGGAGGCAAACGTGTAGGTTTTGGTCGGGCTTCAATTTGCGCAATGGTATCGGTCATGTCACCGTTCACCATATGCGCCATCTGCTCACCAAACAAGGTAGCCAGACCGATACCGCCACCGTTGTAACAACCGGCAACAAACACATTAGGTTCCATGCGTTCGAATACTTGGCCATTGTTGGCACTGATACAGGTAATGCCCGACCAGAGGGAATCAAATAAACCACCATCAAGTTGTGGGAAGCGGCGTTGTAGACCACGTAAATGCATAGATTGACGCTGCCTAAGCTGGCCGCCACCCATGTTTATTTTAGGCCAAACCTCTACCGTATTACGCACCATGATGCGTCGCTCTTCAGTCAAGCGTACTGTTGCGCCCATAGCTTGAGCAGATAGAACCCCCCATGCTTGTGGGCTACCAATAGACTCATATTCGGTATCAGTTAGAGGCCTTGTCATGCTGGCTGTCAGGGTTAATGGAAAGGCCCGGTCACGCTTCACCTTACCTGCGGCCATAAAGCCATTCACAGCTACCAACATATTCTTGGCGGTAACTTGGCCCATCGGCGTAGAAACACGAACTTGATTGTGGGACGACTCCCATTTTAGCACTGGGCTATTTTCAAATAGGCTGACATTTTCTGGCAACAAGTCGATGTAGGCTCGGCCCAATTTAGCCGGCTGCAACATGACACCACCTTGAGTCCACAAAGCGGTACAATAATATTCAGTGCCGAGGCGTTGTTTCAGTTCAGTACCGGCCATAACCTTGTGTTCTAAATCTAGTTCACTCAGCAGTTCACTGAAGCGCTGTAACTTGGCTTCATTGGCAGGTTTCGCGGTGGCATGAAACTTACCACTAGCATCCCAATCACAATCAATTTGATGCTTGTTAACCAAATCTTCGACGCAATCTAGACCGGCTTTATTCAAGGCATATTTATCACGATATTGCTGCAGGCCTGTATCTGACATGTGGCCATCATTGAGAGTGGAGTCCACTAGATAACCAGAGTTACGCGCACTAGCTCCCTCTGCGGCTAACTGCGCTTCCAGAACAATGACTTTGGCTTGTGGGTTTAATTCAGCATATTTGCGCGCCGCGGCTAAGCCGGTGTAGCCCGCACCAATAATCACCAAGTCAGCTTGATGCTCCGCCTGCAAAGCAGGATGTGGGTGACGCAAAGGCAGGCAGGTTAACCAACCACAACCTTGATCATTGCGTGGCAAAGGCTTAAACATATGCTTGGCAACCTGTTATTTATTTTCTTCTAGCTGACGCATGTACTCAGCAGGATCGATGGCAATCCCCAAGGAGCGCTTTTCGATGTACAGGCCTTTTTTGGTTTCGCGATAGCGGAAACAAACATAACTACCCACTTCCATTTCCAAGGCTTTATCTGCAGAGAAGTAGGCATACTCACTACCTTCAATTTCCAAAGTATGAATATAGTATTCCGGCATACCCAACCATTCAACGTGTGGACCATCCGTAGAAACAGCTGCTAAAGTACCACGACCTTGCATAGCCTTGGCCTTTTGAAAGGGTTTACGAGCCATAATATTATCCTTTTGTTTTCATGAGTGCGTTAAAACGATTTGCGTGCACCATGTTGAAGCGCTATTGTAACCAGCAAATCTGTCCACGTCAGCTATCAAATTTTATAACCAGCAATTATGTCCAATTCAGACCATATTATTAACCTTGAACCCATTGCCTATATTGATTCTGATTTTAAGGAAAAATTTGCTACTCCTCGCCAACCAGGCTTGGTAACGGAAGCCAAAGGCAAGGTTATTTTACAAGCGCCATATAACCAAGCCGACGCCGTGGAAGGCTTGCAAGAGTTCTCCCATATTTGGCTAATCTTTGGTTTTCATGCCACAGCTCAACAAGGCTGGAAACCTAAGGTTCGTCCACCACGCTTAGGTGGCAATGCCAAGCTAGGGGTGTTTGCCACCCGTTCGACTTTTCGGCCTAACCCTTTGGGCTTATCATTGGTACGTTTAGACAAGATTACTACCGAAAAGGATGTCTGTCTGCTTGTGCAAGGCGCGGACCTTATTCATGGCACACCTATTTATGACATCAAGCCTTACTTGCCATGGGTTGAGTCCCAACCTCATGCTAGCAGTGGCTTTGCGCCGGACGAACAAACCTTAGAATTGCCTGTTACATACAGCGAGCAAGCATTAAACGCACTGGCTAATCAACCTAGCTTGCAAGCCTTGATTGAACAGGTACTACGCCACGATCCGCGCCCTGCGTATCAAAATGATCCAACGCGGCTTTATGGCTGCCTTTTACAAGAAGTGAATGTGCAGTGGCAAGTACTAGATCATCAGATATTGGTTACTAGTATATCCAGAGCCTAACTTGGCCACAGACCCTAATCGTTTAACGCCTGTGATAACATACCCCACTTTCGCAGCCAGCCTAAAGAGCCTCACCATGAACAGCGAACAGCTCATTGCCCTAGACCAACAACACGTATGGCACCCCTATGCTAGCATGGACAACCCCCCACCTGCCTACCCTGTAGTAAGCGCCGAAGGCGTTCGCTTACGTCTTGCCGATGGTCGCGAGTTAATTGATGGCATGGCGTCTTGGTGGTGCGCTATTCACGGCTACAACAACCCTTATCTGAATCAGGCCATGCAGGCGCAAATGAGCGATATGTCACATGTGATGTTTGGTGGCATTACCCACGAACCTGCTGTGCGTCTGGCGCAACGCCTAGCTGACATGGCTCCAGCAGGTTTAGAAAAAGTATTCTTTAGTGATTCCGGTTCCGTAGCCGTTGAAGTCGCCATCAAGATGGCTTTGCAATATTGGCATGCCCGCGGCCAAGCTGAAAAGAACCGCATGCTTACGGTTCGCAATGGTTATCATGGTGACACCTTTGGTGCCATGGCCGTGTGTGACCCAGTCAACGGTATGCATTCTCTGTTTACCAGCGTGCTACCACAACACTATTTTTGTGCGGCACCTCCGTTAGGCTTTGATCGCCCTCTTGAAGATACAGACCTCAACGAACTTGAACAACAGCTTAAAGACCATCATCAACATATTGCTGGCTTGATTTTGGAGCCCATTGTGCAAGGCGCTGGCGGTATGCGCATTTACAGCCCTGCTTGGCTAAAAACTGCAGCAGAGCTATGTAAACAGTATGACGTATTGTTAATTGCTGACGAAATAGCCACAGGTTTTGGTCGCGCAGGTGCATTATTTGCTTGTAACTATGCTGATGTACAACCCGACATTATGTGCCTAGGCAAGGCTATTACCGGCGGCACCATGAGCTTTGCGGCTACCCTGACCACTAGCCATATTGCCACGACTATTTCCCGTGGTGAAGCCAGCTGCTTTATGCACGGCCCTACCTTTATGGGCAACCCATTAGCGTGCGCAGTGGCCAATGCCAGCTTGGATTTGTTAGAAAGCAACAATTGGCAAAAGCAAGTGAAAGACCTTGAGCAAGGCTTGCATAAACACCTAGGGCCAGCAGTATCAGCAGACTATGTAGAAGATGTACGCGTCCTAGGCGCTATTGGTGTAGTGCAGGTAAAGCAAGCCGTTGACCTAGGCCGCATTCAAAAAATGCTGGTTGATGAAGGTGTGTGGGTACGCCCCTTTGGCAAGCTAGTTTACGTGATGCCACCTTATGTGATGTCGCCAGAAGATTTGCAGACCTTATGTGAAGGAATGCTTAGGGCCTTGAAGCGTTACTTTAATGCCTAGCATTGAATTTGTCGGACTGAAGTCCGACCTACATCATTCCTAACCTACAAAGAGTATCAATATGAGCCGCGTGCCAGAAGCCAAAGATTTCACCCCTATTTTTGACTGTCAACTACAAGTACGCGTGAGTGATTTGAACTATGGTAATCATGTTGGCAATGACCGTATTCTGGGTTACTTACATGAAGCCCGCGTGTTGTGGCTAGCTAACCATGGCTTAAGTGAAATCGATGTCGGTGGTTGCGGTACTATTATGGCGGCCAGCGCCTTAGACTATAAAAGCCAAGCCATGCTAGGCCAGAGCCTTAGCATAGAACTAGGCATTGGTTCTGTCAGCGGTAGCCGCTTCACTTTGTTATACAGAATTAGCCAGGCCAACGGCGGCACCACGGTAGCTCTTGGCGCCACAGATATGAGCTGTTTTGATTATCAACGCCAGCGTCCCGTACGCATCCCTAACGGCTTGGCGAACCTATTACAGGCCTCTACTGGAGTGTAATTATTTGGATTTAGCGCCTTGCTTGATAGAGGTTGCTTCGCTGCGCTCGCAATGACGACGGGCAAAGTTTAGGTTACTTGGGTAATTTTCGGTGTTTTACCAAGCCATCATCTAAGTGTACCCAGCTTAGTTGCTCGTCAGTGAACAAATGAGCCGAAGGCCGATACTTCTCCGGGTCTTCCAGGGCT
>CALKFY010000104.1 GCA_938084925.1 uncultured Pseudomonadales bacterium | reverse complement strand
TAAGGAGAACAAACTATGAGCGAAGCAATTTCTCGCTACCCAACGGCAGATGTTATGCAACTGCCTGAAGACCTACGCGACAAAATTTTAGCCGTGCAAGAGAAAGCCGGTTTTGTACCTAATGTATTTTTGGCCCTAGGCCATCGTCCTTTAGAACTACGTGCTTTCATGGACTACCATGATGCTTTGATGGAAAAAGACAGTGGCTTGTCGCAGGCCGAACGCGAAATGATTATCGTCACCACGTCTAATCGCAATGAGTGTTTGTATTGCGTGGTTGCACACGGCGCTATCTTGCGTATTCGTGCTAAGAACAGCACCGTGGCTGACCAGGTGGCGGTTAACTACCGCAAGGCTGACATTAGTGATCGTCAGAAGGCCATGTTGGAATTTGCTTTAAAGATTTCCCACGATGCGCAAGCTACTTGTGACCAAGACTTTATCACTTTACGAGGCCATGGCTTTAGTGATGAGGATATTTGGGATATCGCCGCCATCACCGCTTTCTTTGGTTTGAGTAACCGCATGGTGAACTTCGCCTCGATTCAGCCAAATGTAGAGTTCTATAATATGGCTCGCTAAGGCTCATCTGGGACAGGCTTTTGGCCTGCCCCAATCTATGCCAATAGCCTAAACTTTACATTTCTTCTGTTGAAGCGTAAGACCTAATAAAGTATAACTGTTCTATATACGAAAAAATCCTAAACATATAACCGCCTTGCCAGAAGCGGTCTATAGTTGTCCCACGTGGATTTATAGCAATAGAACAGGGAGATATCTATGTCGCGCATTTTAATAATTGTTTGGCTTTTGTCGTTGGTTAGCGTCAATGTTGCTTGGGCCGAAGAAACCAAGGTAGGTACCGTGACAGGTGGCGTTCACCACGCCATGCCAGATTGGTTTAAAGACAGTTTTTTAGAATTTGCTGATGACGCAGAAGAAGCTGGTGACGCAGACAAGCACTTGTTGTTGTTTTTCCAACTTAATGCCTGCCCTTATTGTTCCAAGATGCTAGTGGACGTTTTTGAGACGGAACCTTACACGTCCTATATTCAAACTCACTTTGATACCATTGGCCTCAATGTGCGTGGTGACCGTGAAGTGGTTTTCAGCGAAGAAATAACCCTCATCGAAAAAGACCTAGCCAAACAGCTTAATGTGTTTGCTACGCCTGGTATTATTTTCCTCAATGCAGACAATAAGGTGGTAGCACGTGTTGATGGTTACCGTGCCCCTGAGCGTTTTCAGGGCATTATGGAATACGTTAGTAGCCGCGCATACGAGAGCATGAGTTTAAATGACTACATGGCCGCCAACATGCACAAAGAGGCGTATCAGCTACGTGACTTTAGCTTGTATGCCGATACGACGGACCTGTCTGCCGTGGAAGGCCCTGTGGTAACCGTGTTTGAAGATGGCGCCTGTTATGACTGTAACCTGTTCCATGACCGTGTGCTGGGTGATGCCTTTGTACAACAGCGTTTGCAAGAAATGACCCTAGTACGCATAGTGGCAGATGATGCCCATACTTATACTGACGTAGATGGTGAGGTACTTACCGGTGCAGCACTGGCCGCCAAATATCAGATGACCTTCCGCCCTGGTGTGTTGATGTTTGACGAAGGGCAAGTGGTGAATCGTATGGACAGCATGATGTACAAACATCACTTTGCTGTTGGCTTGAAGTACATTAGTAGTGGTGCCTACAAGAATATTGAGTACCGCCAGTTTAGCCGCGCTTATCGAGGTGGTTTGTTGGATGCCGGTATGGATGTTGATCTTGGGTTGTAATCTTATGGCTCAAAATTGAACCAATAACTAGTTAACAAGTTCACTAAATGGCGTCTATTAGACGCCATTTTTCGTTGAACTTCTGAGAAGTGGGACTTTTTTTGTATTTCCTCTGTGGTTATAACGGGTATACCTTTTGCCGGCATATGTGAGTATGTATAATGCTACGACTTTTGTCGCATGCAGAGAGATTCATGTCGTTGTTTGAATTTGTCTCTTGCTGTTCCAAGTAGTGTAGAAAACTATCCCACAACATAGTAATAAACAGGAATCATACTCAATGTCTGAGTCTCTCAAAGACAGTGCTATGCGTTACCACATGGAGCCCACTCCAGGTAAGCTAGCGATCCAACCTACTAAACCTCTTGCCAACAAGCGTGACCTATCCCGCGCCTATTCGCCGGGTGTGGCCTTTGCTTGCGAAGCCATCGTCGAAGACGAGACTATGGCAGCAGCCGTTACGGCACGTGGTAACTTGGTCGGTGTAATTTCCAACGGTACCGCCGTATTGGGTTTGGGTGACATTGGCCCCTTGGCTTCCAAGCCAGTAATGGAAGGTAAAGCAGTCCTGTTTAAGAAGTTTGCCAACATCGATGTATTCGATATTGAAGTAAACGAAAAAGACGTCGACAAGCTGGTGGACATTGTTTGTTCTTTGGAGCCAACTTTTGGTGGTATTAACCTAGAAGATATCAAAGCACCTGAGTGCTTTATGGTTGAACAACGCTGCCGCGAACGCATGAATATTCCTGTATTCCATGATGACCAACATGGCACCGCCATTGTAGCTGCTGCCGCTGTGTATAACGGCCTACGTGTTGTAGAAAAGAAAATTGAAGACATTAAGGTGGTAGCTTCTGGTGCTGGTGCTGCCAGTATCGCTTGCTTGGACTTGTTGGTGAGCATGGGCTTGCCGCGTGGCAACGTGACCATGGTGGATAGCCGTGGTGTTATATTCAAGGGCCGAGAAGCGGGTATGAACCCTTGGAAAGAAGCTTACGCACTAACAACAGATGCACGTACCTTGGCGGATGCCATGGTAGATGCAGATTTGTTTATGGGCTTGTCTGGCCCCGGTGTGCTGAAGCCAGATATGGTGAAGACCATGGCCAAAGACCCTCTGATCCTGGCTATGTCCAACCCCACACCAGAAATTATGCCAGAAGATGCCATGGCAGTACGCCCCGATGCCATCATGGCAACAGGTCGTTCGGACTATCCAAACCAGGTAAACAATGTACTTTGTTTCCCATTTATTTTCCGAGGCGCTTTGGATTGTGGTGCGACAACTATCAACGAAGAAATGAAGCAGGCTTGTGTAAAAGCCATCGCTGATTTGGCCTGTAAAGAAGCCACTGACGTAGTAGCCGAAGCTTATAAGGGCGAAGAATTCCGCTTTGGTCGTGAATACTTGATCCCTAAGCCGTTTGACCCGCGTCTAATAGAAGAAGTGCCTTTAGCCGTAGTAAAAGCCGCCATGGAAAGTGGTGTGGCTACACGTCCAATTGAAGACCTAGACGCCTATCGTAAGAAACTAAACGGCTTTATGAACCAGTCAGGCTTGTTTATGCAGCCCATGATTGAAAAAGCCAAGTCGGGTGCCAAGCGCAAAGTAGTCTTTGCCGAAGGCGAAAACGATGACGTATTGATGGCTATACAAGCTATTGTCGACGAAGGAGTAGCCAAGCCTATTCTCATCGGTCGTGAATCCGTAATGCAAGAGACTATGGATCGCTTGAGCCTGCGCTATCGCTTGGGTGAAGACGTGGATGTATTTGACCCAGCTAAGGACAATCAAGACCGTTATTGGCAGCATTACCATGCCAAGGTAGGTCGTAAGGGGGCCTCTGTAGAAACGTCACAAACTGAGATGATGCACAACGCCTCGGCACTGGCTGCGGTCATGGTAGACATGGGTGAAGCCCACGGCATGATCTGCGGTAAAGTAGGCCGCTTTGATAAACACTTTAAGGTACTACACCAAGTGATCGGTGCAGAAACGCCAGATACTCATGTATCTACCGTATGTGTGCTGTTATTGCCTACAGGGCCTTTGTTTATTGCGGATTCTTTCTTGACCGTAGATCCAACCGCTGATGAAATTGTGGCAACCACAGAAACTAGCATGGAGTTTGTGCGTCAGTTTGGTATCAAGCCAAAAGTAGCGCTGTTGAGCCACTCAAACTTTGGTACCTCAAGTGTACCTGAAGCACATAAGATGCGTGAGGCGTCAGAGACCCTGCGTGAGCGTCACCCTGATGAAGAAATTGAAGGTGAAATGCACGCCTTTACGGCCATGAACGAAACCTTACGCAAGTCTATCTACCAAGATAGTAAGCTTACTGGCCAGCCTAATCTGTTGATTATGCCTAACCTAGACACAGCTAACATCACCTTGGGTTTGATTCGTTCTCTCACTGATTCTTTGCTAGTAGGCCCGTTTGTACACGGTCTAGCCAAGCCTGCACACATTGTCATTCCATCGGTTTCGGCCCGTGGTATGTTCAATATGACGGCTGTCACTGCAGCGGAAGTGGCGAGTTATTGCGACGTGAACGGTTGCGATTAGTCAGTTATTGGGGGCAGCCCATTAGGGAATCCCAAATACCCGTCCCGCTCGCGGGGCGGGCTCCTTAACCCCAAAGTGCCAGTTGTGTTTACAATTAGCACCAGCTAGCTTCGTTGTCGGGGTTACGTAGTAGTTCTTCTACATTGGCATGCAGTACACGGTAGCCAACGTTGCCGTAGATCACTTGGCGCCCTTCGTTCATTACCCAAGAGGGACTGCCTTTCACATTCTGTGCTTGGGCTTTGGCGTAGTCAGCCATTAAGGCTGCTAAAGCACTACCATCATCAAAATGAACCTGCAGGGCCTGCGCATCAATACCCATTTCTTGGGCTAGTTCCATGTTTAGACCCTTGTTGCTAATGTCCACGGCTTCCACAAAGAAAGCCTGGCGTAAGCGTAGGGCTAGCTTAGCGCTGATTTCCTCGTCATAAGCAAGCTGGGCGGCTTTTAGTATTAAGTGCGCAGCTGCAGAAGTAGTAGGGCGTACTGCTCTCCACACCTTGTCACTAACGGGGGCAAAATCATAAGGTTCAATGGCTTCTTTTATGTGATCGGCAAAGCCGTTGTAGCTACCGCGATGGCCCCATTGGGTATCCATGCGGGTCACTGTGTCGCTAAAAAGTGGCAGGTAATGGTTGTTGAGTTGTACCTGCTTGCCATAGTCGCGGTCTAGCTCATCGATGCGGCGCTGTGCAATCCAGGCCCATACGCACAGTAGATCGGTATAGTAGTCGATTTCGATAGCTTGGCTCATGATTAGTTATAGTCCCTGAGTGTCATGTAACAATATTAATAAGAATATTCTAATATATCAAGTTGTTGGTGGGTGGTAAAGCAGCCAGTGCCAACTATACTCTTATGTGCATGATAACAAAGCAAAGGAGTTGCCATGGATCATGATCAGAACTTTAAAAACCTTATTATTGACTATCCCTTAGATGCCTTAGCGCTATTTGCAGAAGCTGAAGCTCCGCATTTTGACCAAGCAGCTAACATTACGCCTATACGCCAGCAACAACTTAAAGATGTGTTAGGTGGGCGCTATCGTGAATTAGATGTACCTTTGTTAGTTGAATGGCCAAATGGTGAGCGTGAGGCTTTGTTGTTTGTATTAGAAGAAGAGAGCGTTAGCCGTAACTTCTCAATTCATCGCCTAGCTCATTATTGCTTAGATTTGGCGCAAATGTTCGCTACTAACCGTGTAGTACCTGTAGTGATATTTCTAGGTGATGCCAGTCAAGATAAGCAATTAGTATTGGCAGGTGATAGGGGTACTTATCTAACTTTTCACTACTTGTATGCAGCCTTGGCGCAAATGCCTTGGCAGCAATATGAAAATAGTGACAACCTAGTGGCCTGTTTAAATTTGCCCAATATGCGATACCAACCAGAAGAGCGCATTGATGTGCATGCTAAAGCCTTTCGGGGCTTGATGAGGCTAGAGCCGGATATAGGTAGGCAAACCAAGTACCTAGACTTTATCGACATCTATACCAACCTAAGTGATAATGAACTGCAACGGTATCAGGAAAAATACCCAGAAGAGGTGAAGAAAATGACTAGTTTTTCCCAGCGCTATGAGCAACAGGGTATAGAGAAAGGCATTCAACAAGGTATGCAGCAAGGTATGCAGCAAGGCATGCAGCAAGGCATGCAGCAAGGCATGCAGCAAGGCATGCAGCAAGGCAGGCAGCAGGGAGAGGCCGCTATGTTGCTGTTGTTAGTTGAAACGAAATTTGGATCTCCAAGTGCACAAACAATAAAACGCATTGAAACAGCTGATAGCCAAACCCTTCTGCTATGGTCTAAGCGTATTATTGCAGCCAATAGCTTAAATGATATTTGGCATTAACTATCGTCAGATAATATGCTTGTATAACTATGACTAGAAATAGTCCCTGAATGTCAGTGCAACAGTTTCGGGTAGTTGGCCATACTGGCTGTTGCTAATGCCTTGTGTGAGTTGCCAAGATAAGGCCAAGGTGGCGTTATCTGATGCGTTATAAGAAAGTGCTAATATGCCAAGTTGGGAATCATCAGTCAGAGCATAAAACTCAGTCCATTGACCTTGTACAAGCGGCACGAACTGATAACTAATACTGGCTGCAGCTACCGCCTTGTTAGTACTCAAGCTCAAACCTTTGAGATAACGGGTGATGGCGAAGCTGGCGTGATTAGCAGCACCATTGTGAAGATATTCAACTTCCATGTGCAGATTATCGTTGGCTTGGTAGCCTAAACCCGCCACCCAGTTAGTAAAGCTGTCGCCAAGCTGCATATCGCTTAAGGGTTTGGTAGTAGCGGCTTCTAAACGATAAGACACGCCATTAGTGTCGCCAGAAATACCTGCACCAAATTGATAGGCTCCATATATTTTGCCGGCTTGTAAGGCTAACTCGTTGCCTAGCCATTGGCTAGTATAACGGGCCAATAGAGCACTGCCGCGCCAATTGGCGCCGTCACTATCTTGATCATTGCCCAGAGCCATGACTAGCTGAAGATTGCCATTGTCTAGCCATATATCGCCGCTTACAGCATCAATACCGCGTTGGTATTCTGCATCTAGGCTGGGCACGCTAGCGGCGCTACCTAGGGCTAGCGGATTAAAGAAATAGCTTTGGCCCAAACTAATGGCTTGGCGGCCTATGATCCAGGTAGCTTGATCTGTATAGATGGCATAGTTGAGACGGTCGATAGCAGCGAGACTTTGTTGTTGAGGCTTTTGCTCGTCAACGGCTAAGCTAGTTATTTGAAACTGGCTAGCGGGTATCGGTTGTAAGCTGGTGTTGGCGTGTTGAAAGCGTGCTTGTAGGTGTAATTGTAGCTCTCCCTTGGCGGCCATTAAGCGTGCGCTAGCCGTACCTATATGTGTTTGTGAGGACATATAGGTGTAGTTAGCTTCGTACTTACCGTAGCTCTGCCATGCGTTGGCTTGGGCTTGGTGGGTGGCGAGTACGAAGGTGAATAGTAGTGCTAGTTTTAACATATGTACAGTTAGTGTAGATTGCATATCTGGGGTCATGCCTGAGGTCTGACCCCGTCTGTTTTAGGGTAAGGAGAAACCACTAGGGTTACCGTCATAGTCGATAGCACCGTCTTTGAGCCAAATAAGACGGTGTGAACGTTTCATTACCGTGACATCATGGGTGGAGAACAAGAAGGTAGAGCCTTTTTCTTGGTTTAACTGCTCCATCAAATCCAGTAAACCTTCTGCTGTATGTGAATCCACGTTGGCGGTGGGTTCATCAGCTAAAATTAAACGTGGCTCTGGGGCAATGGCACGAGCTATGGCTACACGCTGTTGCTGGCCACCAGATAGCTGTGAAGGTAGGTGGTGCTCCTTGCCTTGTAGGCCCACTTCCTTTAGCAGGTTCATAGCAATGTCACGGCGTTCTGATTTATCGCGCCCTTGCAGCATCAATACGTATTCGGTGTTTTCTAGGGCGGTTAACACGGGGATTAGGTTATAGTGCTGGAAGATATAGCCAATCTGCATGCGGCGCAGTTCGCTCTTTTGGCTGGCACTAAATATGCTGGTGTCTTGCCCGTTAACCAACACTTGACCCGAACTAGGGTCATCTAAGGCACCAATAATGTTGAGCAAGGTGGTTTTACCGGAACCCGAAGGCCCTGCCATGGCTACAAATTCACCACCATTGATGGTGAGGTTGATGTCGTGCAGGGCTGGGACTTTGATTTCACCCAACTGGTAAGCCTTGCTGATATGGCTAAGTTGAATAACGGGTTTGGCAGTGTCGTTCATGCGCTATGCTCCTGGGTGAGTTTGACGCGAGTCGCTTTGTACATAGGCCATAGGGCCATGGCGGTGGTGGTTAAAAACACGGTAACAAACAAGCTGCTGGCCGTATCAAAAGACAGGAATCCATGCACTACGGTGTCGATAGAAACACCTGCTGTGGACATGCCTTCTGGGAATAGAGCACTCATATCTAGGCCGAAAGCAAACAAAGGCCATAACATAAGTAAGCCTAATAGCGTACCTGCAATGGTGCCGGCAAAGGCCAGTAATACACCTTCAAGCAAGATCTGCATGCGTAGTAAGCTAGGTGGCGTACCAAGGGCCATAACCGTTGAGAATTCGTGGCGACGCTCTAATACGGACATGAGTATGGTATTGAATATGGTGGCCAAAGCGAGGAACACAAACATGCCGTTAAACACCAATAAACCAAACCGGTCTGTGCGAATATAATCGGCCAGAGCTGGTAGAACTTCTTCCCAGCTCATCAAGTGACGCAGGTCTTGATGGAGGGGCAATAAGGCCTGATAAACAGCCTCTAGTTGGGTGGAGTCCTCTAGCAAGATGCCTAAGCGCGTAATTTCATCGGCTTGCAGGTTAAACATGCTTTGTGCTGCACTAATCGGCATGTGCACAATGTGTCCGTCTAAGCCATCATTGCTAGCAGGAAAAATACCACGCACTCTGAACAGGGCTTCCATCATGTTGCCATCGGCATCATTGGCCACCAGTACTAGGCGCTTGTTAAGGCCCACTTTGAGGTTGCGTGCCATCTTGTCACTAATGATCAAGTCTTGTTGGTCACCGGCTTCTAAGTATCGGCCTTGGTTGATCTTTTTGGCAATGGTTGATTCAGCACCGACTGCTGGATCAAAAGCAAAAATGCCGCCATTGCGGGCACTGTAACCAGACCGTACTAGGGCATTGGCCAAGATGATACGTTGGCTACCGCTTACCCCTGGTGTGGCATTGATAAGTTCAAGTTCACTAGGAGATACAGCTACGGTGAGCTCCAAAGAAGGTTTTAGCTTGTAGCCAGGATGTTGCAGTACAATATTGCCAGCGTTTTGTTTAACAGCGTTTTCTATGGTGCGTTGGTACATGCCATCGCCAAAGCCCAACATAAGTAAACTTAACCCCATGCCCACGCTTATAGCAACTATAGAAATCCATGTGCGGCGCTTGTTGCGGCCAAGGCTACGCCAAGCTAAGAACAGGGCCAGTTTTATATCAATGTTCACGCATGGCCTCCGTAGGATTTAAGCGGCTCACTAATAGAGCCGGGTAGATAGCTGCCAACAAAGACAAAAATAGCATCACTGCCGGCACCATGATAAAGGGTTCTAGGGTTAAATCAGCACGCCAAATGGGGTCAAAGGCCACCCCCATTACATTCATGCTATCCATCCACTGGCGAATATCTATGCCCGTGTCTTGTAGCCAAATAACCAGGGGTAGAGAGACCAAACCGCCAACCACGGAGCCGAGTAAGCCAATCATCAGGCCTTCTAACATGGTGCCACTAAATAAGCGCAAAGAAGTGGTGCCTACAGCCTTCATAATGCCGTATTCATGTAAACGTTCGTAACTGGCCATAAGCAGGGTGTTTAATACACCGATGGCGGCGCCTAAACCAAAAATAAGGGCAAAAACTAGCATATAGCTCGTCATCATTTCCGACATTAGGGCCAAGGTGACGTATAGCTCCTGCCAGGTCATAATTTCTGTATTTGGGGCGGCTTTTTGTAGGGCTTGCTTGGCTGCCAGTAAGTCCGTATCGGCAGGGCCATTAAAAGCTACCTGATGGATACGGCCTTGGGAGTAGAAAAGCTCATCAAAATCGGCTTGGTGCAACATGATGGTGCTGCGGTCAAATTCATCCCCAACGGGAGCAAAAATCCCCGCCACCGTGTACAGCATGTTGCCCATGGACCCGTCGGCTGCTTGTACCAAAGCGATGATTTCATCACCAGGCTCGATTTCTAGGTTGATGGCAAGTAGGCTGCCAATCATGGCTTGAGCATTGGCTTGGTTAGCAACAAATTCGCCGGCTTTCATGTGCCCTGGCATGCGAAAGCCTTGCTTTTCGGCTATGGGGTCCATGCCGATAAACATGCCACCGGCAGATTTGTTGCCTGCCGCCACTAGACCAAAGCCAAAGCTGCGTGGGGCGGCAGTTAGGCCAATTTCACTGGCGGCTAGTTGTAGTTCTTCAACGTTTTCTACCTCTGTGTAAAAGTCGAAGGTATCGCGAAACTCTTCACCGTGAGCCTGAAGTTTGCCCGTATATGACGCAGTGAAGTTTTCAATAGAGTGGGTAACAAAGCCTTGGCTTAAGGCAAACAACAAAATCAGCAGTATGGTACAAATAGCAATGGTGCCAGCCGTGATGGCTGTGCGCTGCTTTTGCCGGTAGGTGTTAAGCCAAGCTAGGCGAATTAGATCAATCATTTACGACTCTCGCGTTTAAGGGCCATGATGGTAAACATACTGTCATCTATGTCGACATCAAAAAGGATGCTGTCGTAAATAACCAAAGTGCGTTCACCGGGTTTTTCGGCTACGGTGACTTCCATCTGGGTGGGGATAGTACGCCCATCCCTTTCCGCGACGGCGCCAAATGCCATAGTCCGTGTAGCGACAAAGTCTTCGTCAAAGTACTGTACTTGTTTAGGTAGTTTACTGACTGCATCCATGGTCATGTCAACGCGGCCCCAAACCAAAGCGGCATCCTCGTGCGGAGTACAAGCGATAACAATATCTTGCTCGTTACGTTCGCTTATTAGGCAGTCATAGTCATCACTGTAGCGATTTTCTTTGAGTAGGTCGTCGTTGGTGAAATGGGAACCCATCCAGCCAGCACCCATCATCGAAGAAGGTACTTTAATTACCCGATTGATCTTGGGTAGGTAGTTCCATATTTCGTTGTCTGCCTTGAGGGTGGTGGTGCCCTTTTCTTTAAGTGGCGCGAGGATTTTCATCAAGGCATGATCGGGACCTTTGCTCCAAGTCTGTACGGTTAATGTACGGGAGAAATGCTCCGTGTCGATTTGCATGGTCATGACGGATTCGCTGGAATCACCTTGGTAAAGGTCGTCCATGCCGCGCATTAGCTGCTCTACTTCATTATCGGCTATGCTAACAGTGGGTATGCTTGCAGTTAAGGTGAAGAAAAAGGCCAAGGAAAAGGCGGAAATTGCAGATTTAGCAATCCAGTTGCGACTCATGATGAAAGCTCCCTATCAGAAATACATGCCGTATATGTTTCAGCATATGTTATGCGTGTTTATATCGAATTGATATAGGTCATCTTTGGTAGTGGATTGATGTCGATATGGCTGATTTTAGTTTATTTGATGAGTTTTAATATGGTCTTAAATTCGGCTGCACGACAGTCTTCTACTAGTTCGTAAAGACACATTTCTAAGCCTGTAATATCAATGCCTTTTTCTCTAAGTTTTGTTACCGCTAGGTCTTTGTTTTCTGGTGCTCTGGAAGCAATACAGTCAGTAACAAGTTGTACATCTTGGTTAAGAGCTTGGAGGCCAAGAACGGTTTGATAAACACAGATATGGGCCTCTATACCGCATACTAGCCAAGAGTCTATGTTGGCCTTATAAACTGCCGTGGCAAAGCTGGGTTCTTTACAGGCATCAAAAGTGAATTTTGTTAAAGGTGGTTGTTCAAGTAGGCTACTTATTTCCTCAATAGTGTTGCCTAACTTTTTTGGGTTTTGTTCTAGCCATAAAATAGGTAAACCAAGTGCCTGGCAACCAAGAATTAGTTTTTGAATATTGGCGACGACGGTTTCGCTATTGTCGACAATGCGTGCAAGTTTGCCTTGCACATCGACAACAATCAGCCCTGTGGTGGTTTGTTTGAGCATGCATACCCTTCACGTGTATTAATGACTTTCTTGTACAGCAACATACCCGTGTTTAGGCATAAAATGCAAGCAATGGCTAAAAACAAAAATGGAAGCTTAAAGCTTCCATTTTATTTATACGATAAAGGCAATGCCTAGTACTAGGATGCAACCAACTCTTCCCCAATTCATAATAATCCCCTTGTTTGATTCCGTTATTTGTTCGTCGTTATGCTTAATGTGTATAAGCATAGATTAGGGGAGAACCGGTAGTAAAATCTTGATATGTGTCATGGGTGGTGACAGGTTGGAGTGGTGATTGCCTATGAACGTTGACCTAGGTCATATGAAAATAGGCTATTGGCGATATTGAGAGTAAATTAGGTGCCAGGCTTTTCCCAGTAGAGAAGTGCCTGGCTCCGCGAGTATAGGAGCCAGACACCTAAGGAGGCTATCGATCAACAATAAAGTCAGTCAAACCAGCGGATACCCACATAGATAACAATGCTACCCAAGCAGTGAGCGCTAAGACTGCACCACCAGTAACACCTGCACCGACAGCACAACCGCCAGCCAGCATGCCACCAAAGCCCATCAACACAGCGCCAATGATATAGCGTGACAGTCCTGTTTCGGCGGTAAAGGCTTGCATCTTAAACTCACCACTAAGTACAGCAGCGATAAAGGAGCCAGCAAATACGCCCATTACAATGCCAATATCAAAATTCATAGGAAAATCAGGCGTATTGATTAGCCCCATAAGGGTATCGGCAGAAGGCCCGGTAAAGCTCACGCTCTTAATGGTGACAATGTCGAAAGACCAGCTAGCATGCCAAGAGGTTAATCCCCAGCCCAAAGCAATGGCGCAACCAACCCCGATAGCGCCCAACCAGTGCCAAGTGCGAGCCTGATGTTTACGAGCCATGTAGACTGCGCCAACTAGCATGGCAATAGCAATAATTAAAATACTGTAGTCAGGAATATACTGGCCTATATTGCGGGCTTCAGGGCTAATCAACCACCAGCTAGATACTTCTTGACGGGCAGGTGATAGGCCGCCGCGTAAGCTAGCTTGGGATACGATAGTAACGATCAAACCTGCTATCAGGGCTCGCTGGTTGCCCGTAGCTGATAGTACTAACAAGCGACTGGCACAGCCGCGGGCCAATACCATGCCAATACCAAATAAACCACCACCAATGATGGCGCCAGACAAAGAGCCGACCGTGGTGAGCTGGCGAATATCGCCGGTGTCTAAGTTGCCGGTGTATACCAATACCTGGGTTAATAACAGTGCTGTGGCAAAGGCAAATAACCAAATAGCAAACTTAATTCCCACTTGGCCGCGCCAAAATTCCACCGTAGCCGCCCGTAAACAAAAGCGGCTTTGTTGGGCCAAGGCACCAAATAATAGGCCCACGAAAAGCCCCAATATTAAGGTGATTTGATCGGTAGAATAGTGTTCCAACCAGTTTTGTATAACGCTCATAGCAATGGTTACTTGGTGACGAATAATTAAGTGAGCGTATTATCTTAGAAATTGCTTAATTAGAAAAGGATTTAAATCAATTAAGGTTCTAGTCTAGCATGAGAATTCACGCTGACTAGAGCAGCCAGAGGTGTGATTTAGCACAGTTAACTCTTAGTTTTAAGAAATAGCCTATATTGATAGCAAGGAGTAATTGATTAACAAATATATCAACAGATGATATATTAAGAGGTGTGAATGGACTCAACATTAAAAACGTTGCTCGATTTAGATGGTTCAATATTAGATCAGGGTAATGGCTATTGGATAAAGATAGATGCTTGGCAGGTGCCTGTGAGCAAGAGTATTCCACATGGAATTAGATACGCTCTATCGTTGCATGAACCCTATGGTAAGCGCATTTTGGGGTATGACAATGCCCATGCAATTAAACTGCCAAATAAGTATAAATATGCTGGGAAAAAATGGCCTTATGACCACCGACATCGGCATAGCACGGATAAGGGCATTACATACGAGTTCACGGATGCCCATCAATTATTAAGCGATTTCTTTAGTGAAGTAGACCAAGTCTTGCAAGAGGAAATGAAATCATGAAGACAACAGTTATTGGTATCATGCCGCAACAACAGATCCGCCAGCGGGCCTTGGATATTGCCAGTGGCAAATATAAGCCACAAGCCCATGAACCAAAAATTTGGTTTACCTCTATGAAATCCTTGGCGGAGGTACTAAGTGATGACAATAGGGCGCTGCTGCGAGTCATTACAGATACGCAGCCGCAATCCATTAGTGCCTTGGCTAAAACCACAGGTCGGCAACAGAGCAACCTATCAAGAACCTTAAAAACCATGTCAAATTACGGTTTTGTGGAACTTGCTAAGCACCAAAATCAAGTGAGGCCTGTGGTCAAATCGACAGAATTTCAAATCCTCGCAAACTAGCAGCGTGGTCAGATGCGCATGCGTGGTACGTCGTTGGGATCGAGCTTTAATTCAATCAGCAATGGTTTGGTGCGTTTGCCAATGGCATCCATGGCTAGTTCTAGGTCTTCTGGGGAGGCCACTTCAATGCCTTGGCCACCAAGGGAGGTGGCTACTTCGGCAAAGGAAGGCCAAGAAAACATAGATAGGCCTGGGTCCATCTGGCGATCTAAGAATTGAATGTGTTCGGCGCCGTAGGCGGAGTCATTGGCAACGATGACAATCAAATCACTTTTCATGCGTACTGCCGTATTGAATTCATTGATACCGCCCATCATAAAACCACCATCACCGGTAAACATCACTACTGGCAAGTCGCTGGCAAAGCCTGCGCCTATGGCTTCTTGTAGACCTAAGCCAATGGAACCAAAGTGGGCGGTATTCAAAAAGTAACGGGGGCAGGGCACGGACATACGACACCATACTTCGGTCATAAAGCGACCACCATCACTGGTTAAAATACGCTCCTTGGGCAGGTGCTGTTCTAGTTGTTCTAGGGCATAGATATAATCCACTTTTCCATCTGATGCCATTTGTTTCTTGGCTGGTGCGTGGCGGTTGAGGCTAAAGGGTTCAATGTCTAAGGTAAAACCACTGGCTGGCACTTCGGCCTCGTTGAGCCAATAGATGATGTTTTCTGCGGTGAGTCGGGCATCGGCCGTAAGGCCCACAGTTGGGTGGAAGTTTTTGCTTATTTCAGTGACTTCATTGTTAATTTGAATCACGCGTTTACCTTCCACCAGCTTGCCCTTGTCGGTGGTGAAATGATGCAGGCTGGCACCAAAGGCAATGATGCAGTCGGCTTTGGCAATTAAATCATAAGCAGCATCGGTGCTGAGGGTACCAAAGATATCCATATTGTAAGGCTGATCGTTAAACAAGCCCTTGGCTTTGAGAGTGGTAGCCAAGGGGGCTTGTAAGCGTTCAGCTAACTCTACTAAGCTTTGTTTCGCATCAATAGCGCCACCGCCAGCCAGAATCACCGGGCGCTTGGCTGAAGCAATCATACCAATGGCATTATCAAAATCATCGCCTTCTGGCACCAATGTAGGGGTATTGAATACGGGTAGACGCATAGACTTATAAGGGGCTTCTTGCCACATAAAGTCAGCTGGCATGTTTACCACAATAGGCCGTTTTTCTGTTTGTGTACGGTAGATAGCGTGGGCAATATCTTCGGTAACCGTGTCTATAGAACGCAATTGGATAAACCCAGCACCTGTGGTTTTGATTAATTCACGCTGGTCGATGTTCTGTAAATTTTGTGGATTAGTTACCGGGGTGTCACCGGCTAACAACACCATGGGCATGCGTGCACGAACCCCTTCCACAATGGCGGTAACGCAATTGGTAAGGGCAGGTCCATGGGTTACCGTGGCGATGCCTACCTTGCCTGAAACCTTGGCGTAGGCCAAAGCCATAAGTACCGAGCTACCTTCGATGGCTACGGGGATAAAGGTGCCGCCACAATGGCGTACATAATGATCCACCATAAATAAATTAGCATCCCCCATAAGGCCAAACATGGTGTCTATGTCATGGTCCATAATGGCCTGGGCAATGGATTGATAGATGTAGTTGGTTGGTTGGGCCTGTGGCATAGCATCGTTCCCGTTGGTTAAGGTTAAGGCTGAATAGATTGGATAATGATATGCCGTTAAGCTGGTAAATGTTGTTTATATTGGTGGCTTATATAGGGTAATATGGAAATATAATTCAAAATATCTTTATAAACTGGGTAAGGTTACCAAATGCAAATTAGTAAGCAAGACCGTCAAATAATCGCTCTCTTGTACCAAGATTGTCGCCGTAGCAATGTAGAATTAGCCGAGCAAGTTGGCATGTCGCCATCGGCCTGTTGGCGTCGAGTAAAAGCCTTAGAAGAAGCCGGCATTATCCGCCGTTACGGTGTAGTGATTGACGAAGAAAAGCTAGGTATGAACTTCCGCGCCATGGTGGATGTTAGCCTATCTCGCCATGACCCAGAAAACGGGGCTAAATTTGAACAGGCCATGAGTGATTGTGATCTAGTAGTGCAGTGCTATGCTACCACCGGCCGCGAAGACTACAGCATGTTGGTGGTATGTGCAGATATCAACGCTTATAACGATTTTTTGGACCGTTTTTTATTCAAGCTGACATGTGTGGAAAACGTCTTAACCAACGTCATTTTGAAAGAGGTTAAGCGTCATGGTTTGATCGTTTGACAATGGTAAGGTGTTACTATTGTTGCATTGAAGAGTTGGCAGAAAAATTGTCGGACTGAAGTCCGACCTACACCCCTAGGTGCGAGCTTGTAGGTCGGGCTTTAGCCCGACAACTGGTCACCAATGGTAACAATATCTTGCATCATGGTTTGCAAATGATCGGTTGTGGTTTCGTCATTGGCCAAGATCAAACGAATACCGGTTTGGCCTTTGTAGTTGGCGTAATCGATAAACGCCTTGCCGTCCTTTTGCAGGGTTTTGCAGATACCCACGTTGATTTGCTTTAGGGTTTCGGCATCCGTAACGCCAGCAGGGCGATATTGGAATAGCACGTTTAGGTATACAGCCGGTGCCAGCATGGTGAGCTTAGAGTT
Organism: uncultured Pseudomonadales bacterium; assembly: GCA_938084925.1. Classification (GTDB taxonomy): domain Bacteria; phylum Pseudomonadota; class Gammaproteobacteria; order Pseudomonadales; family Balneatricaceae; genus Njordibacter. The sequence goes on along the minus strand of CALKFY010000104.1, from coordinate 1,284 downwards.
TGCCTCAACCATTTGTACGCATTGGTCTTTTAACCGCATGAGGTAATCAACCTTATCGCCATAGCCTTGGTTGCCCATGGCTTTCCAGCTTAGCCATACCTTTAGGGCATCGGCGCGGCGGCCACATTGAATGGAGCGCTGGCCTAGATTATAGGCGCTGTTTTCATCGGCATGGAACAGGTAATCGCCACCGCCACCACTACTACAGTCTTTAAGAATACCGGCGTCTTTTACCAAAATAGCGGCGGCCGTTATGGGCACGTTCATTAGCTTATGGGCATCCCAAGTGAAAGAATCAGCCAGCTCACTACCAGCTAACAAGTGCTTGTGTTGTGCGGAGAACAAGATGGGGCCGCCCCAGGCACCATCGATATGTAGCCAGATGTTGTGCGCCTTGGCTATGGCATGACAGGTATGGACATCGTCATAGGCACCCAGCACGGTAGTGCCTGCTGTTAAGCCAATATAAAAGGGTATGTGGCCTTGGGCTAGGCTAGATTTAACAGCCTGTTGCAGGGCTTGTGGGCACATGCGGCCGTCTTCTGAGGAGTCTACGGCAATCAAATTGTCGGTGCCCAAGCCTAGCACATGTATGGCTTTTTCGGCGGAATAGTGGGCTTGGTTAGAAACGTAGGCGACCAGAGTGCGGCCTTGGGCGCCTTTGGTTTTGTAATCTGGACAGGCCTTGTGACGGGCTAGCATCATGCTTATTAAGTTTGCTTGGCTACCACCCGATACCATAATGCCATCACCACCAGAGGCAGAACTGGCAAAGCCAATCAATTGATTCCATTGCTTTATTAGCTCTAATTCCATCAAGGTGGCAACAGGCGCCATCTGATAGGTGTGCATGTTGGCATTGGCCACGGCCGTTACCCAATCACCTAATAGGGCAGGGTTGTTTTGGCCAGAAAACAGCAGCTTATTAAAGTCCGGTTTGTATACTGCAGGGCTGTAGTATAAATAGTCTTTTACAGCTTGCTCTAGGCTGGCTATATCGCTGCCTTGTTGCGACAGGGACACATCCACCAAGGTTTCTAATTCAGGCGCTGAAACAGGGCGCCCCGCAGGCCTGTCATGTGGTTGCCATTGCTTAACAGCACGGGTAAGGATATCGAGAAATTCTTGCATGGAAAAAACCTAGGCGCTAGTTTGAGCGACCAGTATAGACCCAAGTTTTGGCAATAGCTATGGTACCTATTAGTCCACCAAGGTCAGTGTTATAGGGCCAATTTCTGCCTTGCTTGGCAGGGTGATACCCGCCGCTGGAATGCTGTTGATTTT
>CALKFY010000103.1 GCA_938084925.1 uncultured Pseudomonadales bacterium | reverse complement strand
GGCACCTTCGCGCAAGAAACCGCAGATAGCCCACTCCGCATGGTCACAACCAGAACTCCAAGTAAGGTCGCCAGAGAACATAACACCACCATCAACTTCTTCGGTTTTACCGAAAGGTGCGATGGAGGAGCTAGCTGTTGCTAGTGGGTCGTCCCCCCATACGTCTATTTGTGCTTGCTCAGAGAACAAAGCCAACTGATGCTGGTGAGTATTCAAAAGCTGTGCAGCCCAAGTAGTACCGCCACAAGCGCCTGCTAAAAGTGCAGTAGCTTCACAGAATTCACGCAAGGATACTTCCATGCCGCCCCACTTTTTAGGTTGGAAAGCACGAGTGTAACCAATCTCTTTTAACAACTTGATGTTGTCTGGGTGCGCCATACGTAGCTTTTCTGTTTCAAAGCGACGTGATTCGATCTCTGGCAAGATTTCCTTAACGCGTTCTACCAGCGTAAATTCCTGAGCCATGTGAATACCTCTGTGTTTGTTATGATTTACTTATAGTTAACATGTTAACTAGTTACCCGATTATCATAGCAAGACTTTTTGTTGATGCCAAGCCTTTCAAGTAAAAAATTGATTTCGATTAGCTGTCTCGATGGTGTGTAGGTAGGGCTTTATACCCAAAACATTACGTAGGGCATACTGGTCTGATACGTCGGCTTAAAACCCGATCTACATGCCGCTGCTAATATTGCGCTATTTTAACCACAAAGCACCAATTAAGAACATGGTAATAATGAACCAAACTAGCGACATAACTTGCCAAAAGATGATCTTGTTGGACTGCTGTTGCACTTCTCTATCATGCACAAAGTCTGGATTAGGCTGGGTGAGATCTTGTAGAAACTCATCTAGTGTTTTGTAACGTTGCTCTAACTCAGGTGATAAACCTTTGCGTAGGGCGCGGTCGAACCAGATGGGTACAATTGGATTATAACGGTCAGCAGGTATATAACGCAGTTTGTTGAGCTGTGTTGGTGTATCACAAGACTCTAGAGCTTTGCCGTAGGGCAGGTGGTTGGTAAATATTTCGTAGGTAATACTGGCCAACGAATAAAGGTCACCTTGAATGCCCGTATTGTGGCCTAGGCGTAGCAAGGGATCGGCGTAGTGGACGGTACCTAGGATGCGGTCACGCTCCAAGGGCACAAATATTTCGTCTACACCGGCTACGTAAACCGAACCAAAATCGACTAAGGTTACGTGTAAATCGGGACCAATGATGATGTTGCCTGGCTTTAAATCCTGATGCAATGTTTCTCGCTTATGGAAGGCTTTTAAACCTTTGGTGATCTGCTTAACAATGCTAATGGCTTGAGCTGGGCGCGGGAAGGGGTTGTTTTCTATCCACTTTTCTAGGTTGATACCTTCGACCTTTTCCATAATGTAGTAGAGGAAATTCTTTGGCCGACTTGTATCAGCCATTTTTACTACATGGGGGCTTTCGATGCGTGACCCAACCCATTCTTCCATGATAAAACGTTCGATATAACTCGGGTCGTCAGCGTAGTTAGGAGAAGGGGTTTTCATTACCCATTCTTGGTTTGTTTCGGTATCGCGGACAAGATACAGCTGGCTACGACTACTAGCATAGATTTCTTCGAGGATTTCATAGCCATCCATGGTCATACCTGGGCTAAGGTCAGGAGGAAAGGGTAGGTCAGTGAGACGATCTGTTAGGTCATCAATATGATCGGCTACAAGCTCCTCGACCCTGACTAGCTGGCAACTTAGATTATCCGTGCTACCCATAGCATAGGCGGCTTCAGTGAGGGCTTCGCTAGCATCATTGAGGTCATCATGTTGATTGATGATGGCCATGATTTCTTGGGGGCTAAGGGTATCGTGAACACCGTCCGTAGATAGCATAAACAAATCACCTTCATCCAGAGCTAGGGATCGGTAATCTAGGTCCACCCGTGTATCCATGCCCATAGCTCTGGCTAAGCAACTATTCGATTTGGATAGGGGGGCCACATGATCGGTCGTCAAACATTCCATATGTTCACCGCGAATGCGATAAATACGGCTATCGCCAACATGGAAAATATGGGCCGTGTGAGACTTAATAATTAATACCGAAAGAGTGCAAAGCCAACCGCGAGATTCTAGATACTCATGGCTGCGAGAATAGAGCGAACGGTTGATTGCGGTGAGTACTTTTTGGGCGGATTTTTTAACGGTCCAGATATCCGGAGTATCAAAGTAATCGTTAATAAACTCAGTAACGCAAAGCTCGGCAGCTTCACCACCTGCTTCGGCGCTGCTTACACCGTCGGCGATGATGGCACAGGCACCTTTGGTAGTGAGCAGGTTGCCTTTCGGAAAACAAAAGCCCAAGCAGTCTTCATTGCGTGCCTTGCGTCCAGTTAGGCTTTGACGACCTTGGCTGAGCTTAATTTCACTTTGCAGATGCGTTGGCATATTGGTTATTCCTCTTTTAACCCTCTTCAGAACGGCAAAAAGCTCCTCGCTAGGTAACGAGGAGCTTATATGTTGCTAGCTAATCCTCAGGTTAGTCAACATCAATCAGTTGTACAGTGCCGTCAGGTAGCACTTCAGCCATCTGGCCACTAGGCTCATCCATGAATTGTACAAGGAAGAACACAAACGCTGCAGAAGCACCGATAACCATGAAGAAGGTAGAGTAGTCTACGAAGGACAATACAGTCAGGTAGATTACCGCACCAACGTTACCGTAGGCACCTGCCATGCCGGCGATCTGGCCGGTCATGCGACGTTGTACTAGTGGTACGATGGCGAATACTGCGCCTTCACCGGCTTGTACGAAGAAGGAGCAAGCCATGGTGGCGATAACCGCTAGAGGGATCCACCAGCCAGAGTCGATCTGACTTAGTACAAAGTAACCTACGGCTAGGCCTGCAATGAGCACAGACAAGGTCTTGCGACGACCGATGGTGTCACTAAGGTGACCGCCAGTAGGACGGGCTACAAGGTTCATAAAGGCGAAACCAGAAGCTAATAGACCTGCTTGTACGGCGCTTAGACCTTCAAAGGTGTCTAAGAAGAACAACGGTAACATGGATACCACGGCGAGCTCAGAACCAAAGGTTACAAAGTAAGCCACATCAAGTACCGCAACCTGTTTGAACTTGTAGCGCTGGATCTCGGGTACACCGTTGGCTAGGTTTTCTTTGTTAACGTTGTAGATAGCACGTACTTGGACGATAAACAGCACAATCAAAGTTAGGTAAATACCGTTGGTAGCAACGTCGTTAAGTAGACCCAAGTTAAGTGGGCTCAGCTTCCAAGTTAATACCGCTAGTGCTAAGTACATTGGTACGTTCATGGCTAGGTAGAAGTAGAAGTCGCTCTTGCTGGTGATTTCTAAACCACCGTGCTTTTTTGGCTTGAAGTAGGTAGAACCCTTTGGTGTATCCTTGGCTACACGACGGTAGAAGATACCGTACAAGAAGGCAATAACACCCATGGAGCCGATGGCATAACGCCAGCCATCATCACCACCAAAGATTAAAGCAAGGGTTGGTAGAGACATGGCGGCAGCGGCAGAACCAAAGTTACCCCAACCGCCGTAGATGCCTTCGGCTACACCCACCTGTTTTGCTGGGAACCATTCAGACACCATGCGGATGCCGATAACGAAACCTGCACCGATAAAACCGCTTAAGAAGCGCATGATGGCGAGTTGTTCATAGGTTTGTGCCGAAGCGAAGCCGACGGCAATGAGGCCGCCTATCATCAGTAGGGCGCTGTATACGGAGCGAGGACCGTACTTGTCTACTAAAGTGCCAATGACGATACGCGATGGTATGGTCAAGGCCACGTTTAGAATTAGAAGGGCTTTAACTTGCGGGGTGGTTAAGTCAAACGCTTCTTTAATGATAGCCATCATGGGGGCGTGACTGAACCACACCACAAAGGTTAGGAAAAAGGCAAACCAAGTGATATGCAAGGTTTTGATTTTGGGGTCGCCAAAATTTAGCAAGCGTAATCGATCGGTACTCATGGTCATTACTCCGTTTAGTGCAAATGCATACTTATTTAATGCTGTCGCCAAAATAATCCTATACTTACGTCTAAGGCTTGATCTACATCAAAATCTAGGGCGAACAAATTGCAAACTTTGGCTTTTATACCACCAATTAGGTATATGTCTTATCGAATGTAACTACATGAAAAGTATAAAAAAATAGGAAAATATAAAGACCATGCCAAGTGCTGGCCTTAGGGGCGATTTATTGGGGGTATAAATGCTGTTTTAGTTCAAACCTTCTTGCACGGCCCACACGGCTACTTCGACTCGCGAGCGTAGGCGCAGTTTTTTCAGTAAATGTTTAACGTGAACCTTCACGGTACCCTCAGTGATATTCAGCTTGCGAGCGATTACCTTATTGGCCATACCGTTGGCAATAAGCTTGATGATCTGTTTTTCGCGTGGGGTCAGACTGCTGGTGTCCACTTTATCTGAACGCTTGTTAGATTGCAGTGCTTGCGCAAGTAGGGTAGTGAGGCGTGGGCTGATAACTAGAGTGCCGCTAGCGGCTTGTTCTAAGCTGGTTAACAGGTCTTCTGGCTCCATGTCTTTTAGCAGATAGCCATCGGCACCAGCCTTAAGGGCCGCGACCACGTCTTCTTCGTTGTCGGATACGGTAAAGACGATGATGCGAGAGCTGACTTCCTCTTCGCGCAGCATCTTGAGGGTTTCGATGCCGTTAATCTCCGGCATGTTCAGATCCAACAAAATCAGGTCAGGCTCGTGCTCCACGGCTTGTTTGACGCCGTCGATAGCGTTACACGCTTCGGCCACCACCTTCATGTTGGGGTTCATCTCGATGAGTTGTTTCACACCTTTACGCAGCAAAGGGTGGTCGTCAATCAATAAAATGCTGGCACTGTTATCCTGCATGTTCTACTTCCTTGATGGTGCTTTTAGTTTGAAAGGTAACCTGCACTTGCAAGCCGCCAGTCGGTTGGTTGTTGACCGTTAACTCGCCACCTAAGGTCGCGGCACGGTCTTGCATTATTACCAAACCATAGTGGTTGGTGGTATCTTGTTCTGCTGGTAGGCCTATACCATTGTCACAGATGGACAGGCAAACTTTATTCTGCTCAGCTTCAATATAGACACTGGCTGTATCCGCTTGGGCGTGCTTGACAATATTTGCCAAGGCTTCGCGTACTATTTGTAATAAATGTATCTCTTCGTTGGCGCTGAGGTTGATGTGATGAATACGATAATGGTAATCAATGGCAAAGCCTAAGCGTTCGGAGAATTCTTCTACGGTGGCCTCTAGCGCAGGCACAAGGCCTGGCGTATCCAGTTGTAAGCGGAAGGTAGATAGGAGCTCACGTAATTGGCGATAGGCATTGTTCAGGCCTTCCTTGAGTTCTACTACCACGTCATCTATTTGATTACCCGCAGCTTCTTGTTTACGTAGCATACTGATTCGGGCAACTTGTATCTTGAGGTAAGACAAAGACTGGGCGAGAGAATCATGTAGCTCTCGGGCAATGACCGACCGCTCTTCAATAAGCGACATATGCTGGTCTTGGCTAGCTTTCAATTCTAGGGATAGAGATGTCGCCAAGTTCTCGGCAATGGTTTTGACTAGTTTGATTTCTTCGGTGGTAGGTGGGTGATCTGGTAAAAACTGCGCATTAATCTCACCAAAGTAAGCATCTTGTACTTGAATTGGTAACGCCATGGCGCGGTGAGGGCGCTCATCTATATTAGTAACTAGGCAGCGATTGCAGTCCATGTCCATGCATGTGCTTGGTCGATCTAGGCTGTTTGTTGACAGTTCTCGGTAGGCTTCTTTATTCGGGTCCGTTAGAGTCAGGCTAATGGGACCGAACGGTGAGATGGTTTCTAACTGCTGCATGATTGGCATAAACCGATTACAGATGTCTTCTGGCCGGTTAAGGTTACGGTTAGTGTTATAGAGCAGTTGCAAAGCTTCGTTGCTTTTCTGTAATTCCGCGGTTTTTATCTCAACACGATTCTCTAAGTCGCTGTAAATTTTTTGCAGTTCTTCCGTCATGCGATTATAGGTATTGCTTAACAAGCCTAATTCATCGTCGCTTTGATAATCGATACGGCCACTTAGGTCGCCAGAACTAGCTTGTTTAGCTAAGCCTACAAGCTGACGTAAGGGTCTTACTACGTTGTTGTTGATATCCAGCATGGCGACCAGAATAATGATAATGGTCATCACCAAGCTTACACCTTGTACAAGGGAGAGGAGTTTGATTTTGGATTCTGTACTTTTTTCTAACAACATTACCATGGCATCAATTTTGCCAACAAAGGGCGTCATGATGTCTGTTAGATCCGCGGTGCTTGCTTGCTCTTCAATACCTTGCAGAAAACGCGGCTTAATATCTGTGTGCCATTGAGCCTGTAGGCGTTGGTAATGATTATATAAGCCGATGTCTCCGTCTTTTGGTGTTACCGCTACGAGTACTTGGTTATTTAGGCGTTGCTCAAAATCGGCTAGGTCTGCTTGTAAGAATTCGTAGCTGGTTAAATTAGGTTGATGGATATAGTCACTGGCGTCGCCAACTAACTTATAGGACATCATGCGTAATGAGCCTGCTAAGTTGATGGCACCTGCATCACCTTGGGTATTTTGGGCTACAAGGACCGAACCGACCATGCTCACTAAAGCCATAAGGCTCACCGCTAACATGGCGGCGCCAATACGGGCGATGATCGATTTTTTGAACAAAGGCATATTTAGTCAGTCCTTTTGATTTGCCTACTCACAAATAGCCAACAGGTCGTCATGTCCTTGCTTGGTACTACTAGAGATACTAAAAAACAAATAAAAAACAAAGGGTTATTGCGTATAACCGGTGTACCACCAAAGTGGTAGGTGGGCATATATTGCGGAATTTCCATGCTCTTGCCATTGACCTTGGTCAAGTATTGCTAGGTCAAGCTGCATTATTTTGGCTCACATCATTAATAACTGTGAATTTGAGCCCGATTTTGAATTCTGCAATTAACCAACAATCATCTGCAATTGCCATGGCGGCTTTGGTTTTCGCCGGGTGTTTTGCCGCCTGGACGATGGTGTCGGTGATTGGTTTACAAATTCAGCAAGAACTGGTTCTCACAGACACCCAGTTTAGTATGTTGGTAGCTAGCCCCCTTTTATCCGGTGCTTTGCTGCGTTTACCGTTGGGTATGCTGGCCGAACGAATGGTAAGCCGCAACCTCATGTTGTGGTTGTTAGTGGGCGTTGCTGTACCACTACTACTCTTCTCTTACGCACAAGAATTCTGGCAGTATTTGCTGCTTGGCTTGGCCATTGGCGCCGCTGGTAGCATGTTTAGTGTTGGTGTCTACTTTGTGTCCAGCCGCTCTGATCATCATAATCAAGGTTTGAACTTAGGCATTTTTGGCGCTGGCAACATTGGCGCTGCTCTAACCAACCTTGTGGTTCCCATGATCATATTGGCCTACGGCTGGCGCGCGGTGCCAGATATCTATGCCATAGCCTTGCTAGTGCTAGCTGCGTTGTTTTGGATATTAACAAGCCCTAGCGGTGACCAAAACACAACTCGTATTGAGCCATTGACTTGGCAGTGTCAGCTACAGCCTTTAGCCGATGCGCGCGTATGGCGCTTTGGTTTGTATTACTTCTTTATGTTTGGTGGCTATATTGCTTTAGCTCTATGGCTACCAGGCTATTACATGAATCACTACGACCTGAATATTCAGGACGCATCCTTTTTAACTTTAATCTTCACCTTGGCTGGTGCACTGAGTCGCATTTTAGGTGGCTGGTTTGCTGACCATTTTGGTGCTAGGCAAGTTAACTGGGGCGTATTCTGGGTGAGTCTAGTGTGTTTATTTTTTCTTTCCTATCCACCAACATCCTTAACCATCCATGGCACGCAAGGAGATATCTCTTTTGATATAGCGATGCCACTCTGGCTGTTTACTGTACTGATCATGGTTATGGGTGTGGCGATGGGATTGGGAAAAGCCAGTGTGTTACGTGTGGTTTACGACTATTACCCAGATCGCATGGGTACTGTCGCTGGCACCGTGGGCATGCTGGGCGCGATTGGCGGCTTTGGTTTGCTGATCAGTTTTGGCCTAATGGCCGATTTTATTGGCGTGCGTAGCGCCTGCTTTATGTTGCTTTATGGTTTGGCTGTTGCCTGTATGTGCGTGATGTACTACGGCATTAGTCAAGAGCAAAAGCGCAGCCGATTGCAGGCCGCGATTCGCCATAATTTTCTGCATGACGATTCTGACATTATGGATGTTGAGACCTAGTCACTTGGTGACGCTATACGGCCTAAGAATTGCCCACAGATTGTATAAGTAGCCGTGCTCAATAAAGAGCACACTGAGTCGGAGAATAACGATGACTGACCTAAAAAAATGGGACGTGGAGGACGAACAGTTCTGGGAATCGGAAGGTAAGCGAGTAGCCAGTCGCAACCTATGGATTTCTGTTCCAAGCTTGTTAAATGGCTTTGCCGTGTGGTTGTACTGGGGCATCATTACTGTACAGATGCTTAACCTAGGCTTCCCATTTGCAAAAGCAGAATTATTTACCTTGGCTGCTATTGCCGGTTTGACCGGTGCAACCTTGCGTATTCCGAGTAGTTTCTTTATACGCTTAGCGGGTGGTAGAAACACCATCTTCTTTACTACTGCCTTGTTGATGATTCCGGCCATTGGTGCTGGTTTTGCTCTGCAAGACAAGAATACGCCTCTGTGGGTGTTCCAAATTCTAGCCTTCTTGTCTGGTATTGGTGGCGGTAACTTCGCATCGTCCATGTCCAACATCAGCTTCTTCTTCCCTAAGAAGCAGCAAGGTTTGGCTTTGGGTTTGAACGCAGGTTTGGGTAACGCTGGTGTTACCACCATGCAAATCCTAATTCCACTAGTGATGACTTTTGGCATCTTTGGTGGTGAGCCAATGATTCTGGAAAACACTTCCGGTACTTTAATTGGCAAGATCCCCGCTGGATCTGAAACCTACATCCACAACGCCGGTTTTGTATGGTTATTGTTCCTAGTGCCGCTAGCTATCATTAGCTGGTTTGGTATGAACAATATACGTACGCAAGAAGTATCCCCTGACATTGGCTCTCCTTTGAGCGCCATGGGTAAGATCTCTGGTTTGTTGCTAATTGGTTTCATCACTGCTGCCATGGGTTTGTACGTTATTTTACCTGCACCTACTGGTATGGGCGCACCCGCATGGTCCAAATGGCCTGTCATTGCAGCTGTAATCTTCTTGACTGTGTTCTTCATGAAGCAGGTGCCTGGCAGTATCAAGGGCAACCTACAACGCCAGTTCAAGTTGTTTGACAACAAGCACACTTGGATCATGAGTATTATTTACACCATGACTTTTGGTAGCTTCATTGGTTTCTCCGCTGCCTTCGGTCTTTCCATTAAGGTGGTATTTGGTTACCAGCACGTAATGGTTGACGGTGCGATGACTCACGACTTGGTTAATGCCAACGGCCCTTCTGCGCTAATGTACGCTTGGATGGGACCTTTCATCGGTGCCTTTATCCGCCCACTTGGTGGCTGGATGGCCGATAAGATTGGTGGTGCACGTGTAACTCATTGGGTTGCTATTGCGATGATTGGTAGTGCCTTGGGCGTAGCTTACTTCCTACAAGCGGCGTATCAGTCTGCTACACCAGAGCAATTCTTCTTTCCATTCATGGTGTTGTTCCTGATCTTGTTTGCAGCCACTGGTATAGGTAACGGTTCTACTTTCCGCACCATTGCCATGGTATTCCCTAAAGAACAGGCTGGTCCTGCTCTAGGTTGGACTTCCGCGGTTGCTGCCTACGGCGCCTTCATCATTCCTAAGATCCTTGGTGAAGAGATTAAGGCTGCTACTCCAGAGGCTGCTCTGTATGGTTTCGCCGTCTTCTACGCCATCTGTTTGGTATTGAACTGGTGGTATTACTTGGGTCCTAAGGCTGAGTTCAAGAACCCATAGTTTGTACGTATAAACGTACGAGCGGGGTCAGACCTCAGGTCTGACCCCAATAAAACTCTCTCAAGCAAGTGCAAGGGGCCATAAGGGCCCTTTTTTGCGTTTTGTAGATAAGTAACCTGCTAACCTAGCAACGTATTAAGCTTTTAGATTGCTTTTAGATTGCTTGGAGATTCATTGAAGTGAAAACTGAACGTCAAAAAATGCTAGCAGGTGACATGTATGATGCTGGAGATGCTGAATTGGTGGCCATGCCACAATTAATCCAGGTGTAGAGCTAGGGGACAGCGTAGTGGTTACTTCTGGCGCTGTAGTAACCAAGAGCTTTGGGGATAATGTATTGATTGGCGGTAATCCGGCCAAGATAATCAAACAAATTGATATTGAAGATTAAATCTAGACACCGCTGATGGGGAGGTTTCATTCATTCAATGTTCACTTACCTCTAATTACTCACGGTAGTAGTTAAGCCTTTTCTGGATTTTTATAATACGTAAAAATAATCAATAAAATCATATAGATAAGTCTATTTCGGGTAATACCTCTTTGGTGGTAGTTTGCCTATTTTCTCCTACCTGCCTTGTTGCACAAGTTGATATACATCAAGTCTCATCCTCAATTACCCCAGTAAAGTTGCCCTCACAGTAAACAGCACCGCTTTAGTTCATGGATGGGCTAGGTAGTGTTCAGAGTAGCTGGATTGGCGTTAAACCCAATCCCTCACATTCGGGGCAGTTATCATCACTAGGTTGGTAGCTGTCGAAAAATGGTGATTTCAGGAGACGATTGAATGAGTCACTTACTAGATCGACTAAAGTTTCTGAATAAGAAACAAGGCACCTTTGCCAATGGTCACGGCGACACCGTTAAGGAAAGCCGTGCCTGGGAAGACGGTTATCGTCAACGCTGGCAGCATGACAAAATTGTACGTTCCACCCACGGCGTAAACTGTACTGGCTCTTGCAGCTGGAAGATTTACGTTAAGAATGGTTTGATTACTTGGGAAACCCAGCAAACCGATTACCCTCGCACTCGTCCTGACTTACCCAACCACGAACCCCGTGGTTGTGCTCGTGGTGCGAGTTATTCTTGGTACATCTATAGTGCTAACCGCCTAAAGTACCCAATGGTACGTAAGGCTTTGATTAAACTATGGCGCGAAGCTCGCGCGCAACACAGCGACCCAGTTGATGCCTGGCATTCCATTGTGTCGGACGAAGAAAAATCCAAGTCTTATAAGACCAAGCGTGGCATGGGTGGTTTTATTCGTTCCAGTTGGGACGAAGTAAACGAAATCATCGCCGCATCCAATACCTACACCATCAAAGAATACGGCCCTGACCGGGTCATTGGTTTCTCGCCAATTCCGGCTATGTCTATGGTGTCCTACGCTGCTGGCGCACGTTACCTATCCTTGATTGGTGGTGCTTGCCTAAGCTTCTACGATTGGTACTGTGACTTACCACCAGCGTCGCCAATGACTTGGGGTGAGCAAACAGACGTACCTGAGTCGGCTGACTGGTACAACTCCAACTACATTATTGCCTGGGGTTCTAACGTACCGCAGACACGTACACCGGATGCTCACTTCTTTACGGAAGTGCGTTATAAGGGTGCTAAGACTGTTTCCATCACCCCAGACTACGCGGAAGTATCCAAGTTAACCGATGAGTGGATGAATCCTAAGCAGGGTACCGATGCCGCCTTGGCCATGGCCTTTGGTCACGTAATTCTGAAAGAATTCCACGTTGATAACCCAAGCGAATATTTCCAAGACTACTGTCAGCGTTATACCGACATGCCTTATATGGTGCAGTTGGACAAGCGTGATGATGGTTCTTATGCCGCTGGCCGCTTTATCCGTGCTGCTGACTTTGATGCAGGCTTGGGTGAAGAGAACAATCCAAAGTGGAAGACTGTTGGCTTTGATAAGAAGAGCCAAAGCTTTGTAGCGCCAAACGGCTCTATTGGCTTCCGTTGGGGCCCAGAAGGCAGAGGAGACAGGGGCAAGTGGAACACCGAACAGAAGCATGGTGAAAATGGTACTGATATCGATCTGCAAATGAGTTTGCTAGATGACCATGACGAGATCGTGTCTGTTGGCTTCCCATACTTTGGTGGTGTTGAAAACGAACACTTCCAGAACAACGTCTTCGAAGACGTTATTCACCACAATATGCCGGTGAAGAAGGTAACTTTAGCTGACGGCACAGAAAGCTTGTTGGTTACTGTGTATGACTTGATGCTAGCCAACTACGGTGTTGACCGTGGCCTAGGCGGTGACTTTGTTGCTAAGTCTTATGACGACAACGCACCTTACACCCCAGCATGGCAGGAACAAATTACTGGTGTACCTCGCGCACAAGCCATCAAGATTGCCCGTGAGTTTGCTGACAACGCTAACAAGACCAAGGGTAAGTCCATGGTTATCGTTGGCGCGGCAATGAACCACTGGTACCACATGGATATGAACTACCGTGGCCTAATGAACATGTTGATCATGTGTGGTTGCGTAGGTCAGTCTGGTGGCGGTTGGGCTCACTACGTGGGTCAGGAAAAGCTACGTCCACAAACTGGCTGGACTCCTCTAGCCTTTGGTTTGGATTGGCAGCGTCCACCACGCCACATGAACGGTACTTCCTTCTTCTACAACCATGCCAGCCAATGGCGTTATGAGAAGTTAGAAATCAAGGAAATTCTATCTCCATTAGAAGATCCTAAGAAGTGGACTGGCAGCCTGATTGACTACAACGTACGTGCTGAACGTATGGGTTGGTTGCCATCGGCACCGCAGTTAGACCGCAATCCTCTGCAAATTACCAAAGATGCAGCGGCAGCGGGCATGACGTCCCAAGAATACACAGTTAGCCAATTGAAGAAGGGCGACATTAACTTTGCCGCAGAAGATCCTGATAACCCTCAGAACTTCCCGCGCAACATGTTTGTATGGCGTTCCAACTTGCTAGGTTCTTCCGGTAAGGGTCACGAATACATGCTTAAGTACCTACTTGGTACCAAGCATGGTGTGATGCAAGATGACTTGGGTAAGTTAGGCGGCACCAAGCCAGAAGAAGTGAAATGGCATGACGAAGGTGCAGAGGGTAAGGTTGATTTGTTTGTCACCTTGGACTTCCGTATGTCTACTACCTGCTTGTACTCAGACATTGTTCTGCCTACAGCTACCTGGTACGAAAAAGACGACTTGAACACGTCTGACATGCACCCCTTCATCCACCCATTGTCTGCAGCCACCGACCCAGCTTGGGAAGCACGCTCAGATTGGGATATCTACAAGGGTATTGCGCAGAAGTTCTCCGAAGTGTGTGTGGGTCACCTAGGCGTAGAAAAGGACATTGTTACCTTGCCTATGCAGCATGACTCTCCAGGTGAATTGGCGCAGCCTTTAGGTGTAACCGACTGGAAGAAGGGCCAATGTGAGCCTATTCCTGGTCAGACCATGCCAGCTTTGATTGAAGTTGAACGTGATTACCCCAATACCTACAAGCGCTTTACCTCTATTGGTCCGCTACTAGAGAAGCTTGGTAACGGCGGTAAGGGTATTGCTTGGAACACCGACGAAGAAGTTGAATTGCTTAAGCAGTTGAACTACACCCATGACGAAGCCGGTGCCAACGAAGGTATGGCCAAGATCGAAACAGCCATTGATGCGGCAGAAATGATCTTGACCCTAGCCCCAGAAACCAACGGCAACGTGGCGGTTAAAGCATGGGAAGCACTGGGTGAGTTTACCGGTCTGGATCACACGCACTTGGCCAAGCCTAAGCATGATGAAAAAATCCGCTTCCGCGACCTACAAAGCCAACCGCGCAAGATTATATCTTCACCAACTTGGTCCGGTCTGGAAGACGAACACGTGTCTTACAACGCTTGCTACACCAACGTGCATGAGTTGATTCCATGGCGTACCCTGACTGGTCGTCAACAGTTCTATCAAGATCATGAATGGATGCGTGGCTTTGGTGAAAGCTTGTTGGCATATCGTCCGCCAATCAACACCAAGAGTGTGGCGCCGCTGATGAATGCCAAGCCTAACGGCAACAAGGAAATCGCCTTGAACTGGATCACACCACACCAGAAGTGGGGTATTCACTCAACCTACTCCGATAACTTGCTGATGCTGACCTTGTCACGCGGTGGCCCGATTATTTGGATGAGTGAAGGCGATGCCAAGTCCGTTGGCATTGAAGACAACGACTGGGTAGAAGTGTTCAACACTCACGGTGCTATCGCATCACGTGTAGTGGTATCTCAGCGTGTACCAGACGGTATGACCATGATGTATCACGCTCAGGAACGTATTGTTAACGTACCTGGTGCAGAAACTACCGGTACCCGTGGTGGTATCCACAACTCGGTAACTCGTGCATGCCCTAAGCCAACGCACATGATCGGCGGTTACGCTCATCAGGCATACGGCTTTAACTACTACGGCACCGTAGGTTCCAACCGCGATGAGTTTGTGGTGGTACGTA
Source organism: uncultured Pseudomonadales bacterium (assembly GCA_938084925.1). Lineage (GTDB taxonomy): Bacteria > Pseudomonadota > Gammaproteobacteria > Pseudomonadales > Balneatricaceae > Njordibacter. The sequence continues at coordinate 19,251 of CALKFY010000103.1, read as the reverse complement.
AGATGAAGCGCATCGACTGGCTCGATGGCGAAGGCAATGATTACACACAGGAGGCCGGAAAATGAAAATCCGCTCACAAGTAGGCATGGTCCTCAACCTTGATAAGTGTATCGGTTGTCACACCTGCTCAGTAACCTGTAAAAACGTTTGGACTTCACGTGAGGGCATGGAATACGCCTGGTTTAACAACGTCGAATCCAAGCCTGGTATCGGTTATCCCAAGGAATGGGAAAACCAAGACAAATGGAATGGCGGCTGGAAGCTAGACGGCGGCGACTTAAAACCACGTATCGGTGGTAAGTGGCGCGTACTAGCCAACATCTTCGCTAACCCAGATGTACCAGAAATCGATGACTACTACGAGCCTTTCGATTTTGATTACCAGCACTTGCACAATGCCCCAGAGGGCAAGCATCAACCAGTGGCACGCCCACGTTCGTTGATCTCCGGCAAGCGCATGGACAAGATCGAGTGGGGTCCAAACTGGGAAGAAATCCTAGGCACCGAATTTGAAAAGCGTGCCAAGGATAAAAACTTCGACAACATCCAAAAGGACATCTACGGCGAGTTCGAGAACACCTTTATGATGTACCTACCACGCTTGTGTGAGCACTGCCTCAACCCTGCGTGTGTGGCTTCTTGCCCAAGTGGCGCTATCTATAAGCGCGACGAAGACGGCATTGTACTGATCGACCAAGATAAGTGTCGTGGCTGGCGCATGTGCGTAAGTGGCTGCCCTTACAAGAAGATTTACTACAACTGGAAGTCTGGTAAGTCTGAGAAGTGTATCTTCTGCTACCCTCGTATCGAAGCCGGCCAACCTACGGTTTGTTCTGAAACCTGCGTAGGCCGTATCCGTTACCTAGGTGTACTTTTGTACGATGCCGACAAGATTGCCGAAGTGGCAGCTAGCGGTAACGAACAAGACCTATACGAGCGTCAGTTGGAAATCTTCCTAGATCCAAATGACCCTAAGGTTATCGCCCAAGCTAAGGCTGATGGTATCCAAGACAATGTTATCAAGGCGGCGCAACAGTCTCCTGTTTACAAAATGGCAATGGACTGGAAACTGGCCCTGCCTTTGCACCCTGAATACCGTACGCTACCAATGGTTTGGTATGTACCACCACTAAGCCCAATTCAGTCTGCGGCTGATGCTGGCCATGTGGGTATGAACGGCGCGATTCCTGATGTGGATTCCTTGCGTATCCCTGTTAAGTATCTAGCTAACATGCTAACTGCTGGCAAGGAAGAGCCTGTGCGACTAGCGCTGAAGCGTCTATTAGCCATGCGTGCTTACAAGCGTGACGAAAACGTCGAAGGTAAGATCAACCTAGAAGTATTGGAACAGGTTGGCCTGACCGAAAAGCAAGCCAAGGAAATGTACCGTTACCTAGCTATTGCTAACTACGAAGATCGTTATGTGATTCCTACTAGCCATCGTGAGCTAGCTAAGGAAGCCTTCCCAGAGCGGGGCGGTTGTGGCTTTAGCTTTGGTAATGGTTGTGGCAACGGCGAAACTGAGTACAACATGTTTGGTGGTCGTAAGCAGACCGTAACCATGGTGGAAAAGGTAGGCGCAGTGCAGACCTTAGATCCTAACAGCATGAGCAATAACTAGGAGTAATAGCAATGAAAAGTCTAAAGCTGATTGCATTGTTGCTGGATTACCCCAGTGTTGAATTGTACCGTGAAGCGGGCGCATTGATGGAGGCGGCGCAAGCCGCCGACGAACTAGAGCCGGATCAACGCCAGCTGCTAGCCGATTTTATCAGTGAGCTGACGGACACCCCATTGTTGGACGCTCAGTCCAACTATGTGGGCTGGTTTGATCGTGGTCGTTCTTTGTCCCTATTGTTGTTTGAACATGTGCACGGCGAATCCCGTGACCGTGGCCAAGCCATGGTAGACCTGATGAACGTGTATAACGAAAACGGTTATCACATTGATGCCCGTGAACTACCGGATTACATCCCCTTGTTCTTGGAATACCTAAGCCAGCGTCCAGAAATGGAAGCGCGCCAATGGTTGTTGGATGTAAGCCATATTCTAGCCTTGTTGGAAGCCCGTTGTGATGAGCGTCAAAGCCCATACAGCAAGCTGTTCAGCGTGATGTTGGCTGTTAGTGGTGCCACCATTGAACGTGAAGAGTTGGCACAAAAGGTAGCCACAGAAGAGCCAGATTATTCTCACGAAGCCCTAGACAAGGTGTGGGAAGAAGAAATGGTTCGCTTCGGTGCTGATTCCGGTGATAGCTGTGGTAACAACGCCGTTAACCAACGTCGTCAGGAACTATCTCAGGTACAAACGTTACAGTTTGTTGATGCGGGTGCGGCTGAAAAGCCAGCGTCTCATTAACAGGGAGAAACATAATGAATTATCTTAATGAATTACTGTTTGGCCTATACCCATACTTCGCCGTTGTGGTGTTTTTAGTTGGTAGTTGGGCCCGTTACGACCGCGAACAGTACACATGGAAAGCTGGTTCTAGCCAAATGCTAGACAAAAAGGGCTTCCGTTTAGCTAGCAACTTGTTCCACGTAGGCGTGATCTTCATCGTCTTTGGCCATGTTGTGGGTCTACTGACGCCACACGCCGTATACGAAGTGTTTATGACTTCGGCAACCAAGCAGTTGCTAGCCATGGTGGCTGGTGGCATCGCCGGTGTGTTTGCCCTTTGGGGTGGCATCTTGTTGCTACGCCGCCGTTTGTACAACCCACGTGTACGTGCTTCTAGCAGCAAGGCCGATATATTGGTACTTAGCATGCTAGTTGCACAAGCAGGCCTAGGTCTACTTACGCTAATCCCATCCTTGCAACACATGGACGGTAGCGTAATGCTAGAACTAGCCGGTTGGGCCCAAGGCATAGTGACCTTCCAAGGTGATGCCGCGGCTCACTTAGAAGGTGTGAGCATCATCTACAAAATCCATATCCTGTTAGGTTTGAGCTTGTTCGTAGTGTTCCCATTCACTCGCCTAGTACACGTACTTAGCGTACCGGTTAAGTACTTCGCTCGTAGCTACCAGATCGTGCGCAAGCGCGGCTAATGTAATATGGGGTCAGACCTGAGGTCTGACCCCGCATATACAAGGACAGATCATGCAATTAATTGACAGTGTTGATGTAACCCCAGCCGAGAATCATTTTGCCCAGGTGGCAGTCAACGGCGTGGCGATTAGCGAAGAAGAAATTCTCAACGAAATGCAGTACCACCCAGCACCAGAAGCAGAGCAAGCGCAACAAGCCGCAGCCCGTGCTTTGGTAGTAAAAGAGTTGATGTTGCAGCGTGCTAGTGAATTAGAAATTAACGCTACTGCACAAGCAGGCGAAAGCCAAGAAGAAGCCATTATTCGTGTGCTTCTAGACCAGGAAATTAAGCGCCCAGAGGCAGACGAAGAAGCATGTCGTCGTTACTTTGCCGCCAACCCTGACAAATTCCAAAGTCCAACCATTATGGCTGCTAGCCATATATTGATGGCCTCCGATCCACGTGATTTAGAAGAGCGTGAAAAGGTGAAGAACCAGGCTGAAGAGTTGATTGCTCAATTACAAGCCAACCCAGACCAATTTGTGGCACTAGCCAAGCAGTTCTCTGCTTGCCCATCTAAAGAATTAGATGGCAGCCTTGGTCAGATTTCCAAAGGCTCCACGGTGCCAGAATTTGAGCGTCAAGTACTGATCTTACCAATGGGCTTGGCAGCGACACCAATTGAAAGCCGTTATGGTTTCCACATTGTACGTGTTGACCAACGTGTAGAAGGCGATCCATTGCCATATGAGCAAGTAGGCGATGCCATTGCTAGCTACTTGCGTGACCGTGTGTACCATCAGGCAATCTCTCAATACGTAACCCTACTTGCTGGCGAAGCTAGCATTGAAGGCGTCAGCATTGACGGTGCTGATTCACCACTAGTTCAGTAAAACATCTAATTTGTAGGTCGGGCTTTAGCCCGACATGTCAGACTGAAGTCTGACCTACACTCGTCATTTTGAAGCCGTGGCAATCTTATTACGACTAACTGCCTCTCTGCGTATGCTTGTCGCGCCACGCGCGCGATGACGCCATGATCAAAAAGGATACTCTTATGAACTGCGCTTGCGACCAATCAGGATTGCGATCTTATGAAGCAGGTCTGGCACAACTCATTGCGGCTGCCCAGCCGGTACAAGACTACCAAGTATTAGTATTAGAAGACGCCCTAGGCAAGGTGTTGGCAGAAGATGTCGTGAGTACTATTATGGTACCACCAGCAGCTAACAGCGCTATGGATGGTTATGCCATGCGAGCAGCTGATATCGTGGCTAACGAATACTTGCCAATCAGCCAGCGTATCAATGCAGGAGCAACTCCAGAGCCTTTACAGCCAGGTACTATTGCACGTATTTTTACCGGTGCCGAAATCCCAGCGGGCGCCAACTGTGTAGTAATGCAAGAATTCGCCATTGAGCAAGAGTCTTCCGATGGCAAGGCCATTGTGGCTTTTCAGCAAGCTCCTAGTGTTGGTGATCATATTCGTCCAGCGGGACAGGATATTACCGAAGGTGCACAGATTGCTAGCGCTGGTGATCACATCAGTGCGCGGTTGCTTGGCGTACTTGCCTCTGTGGGGAGGCATCGTGTGAAGGTAGTACGACCCTTAAAGGTAGCAGTGCTAAACACTGGCGATGAGCTTGTTATGCCAGACCAACCGTGCCAGCCGGGCCAGATCTATAATTCCAATCTATTTACCCTAACAGGGTTGTTAGGCAACCTAGGCTGCAAAATCATCACTGCCACCCAAGTGCCAGACAATGCCGCCATGACCCGCACTGCCCTACAAGCAGCCGCGGCCGAAGCCGACGTGATCATCACCAGTGGTGGTGTATCTGTGGGCGATGAAGACCACGTCAAAGCAGCCGTGGAAGAATTAGGCCAGCTAGACTTGTGGCGCCTAGCCATCAAACCCGGCAAGCCCTTAGCCTTTGGCCATGTAAGTGGCACGCCTTTTATTGGTTTACCGGGTAATCCTTCTGCGGTATTAGTGACGTTTTTGATGTTAGCTAGACCCTATTTGATGGCCATGCAAGGACGTAGCAAAATCAGTCCTCAGCGCTACCACGTAGCAGCCGGTTTTGAACGCTTAAAGGGTGGGCCGCGCACAGAGTTTTTACGTGTATCCCTCACCATGCAAGAGGGGCAGACCTCAGCGCAGTTGCTGACCAACCAAAGCTCTGGTGTGCTATCAAGCGCTACCTTGTCTGATGGTTTGCTGATCTTGCCTCAAGATACCAAGGTGCAGCTTGGCGATATGCTAGAGTTTATTCCATTTAGTGAATTGGGGGCTTGTTAATTTAGCTTATAGCCAGTGCTCTAGTGCCATTCTTTTATGGAGTACACGGACAATGACTATGTCGTTCTGATTCAGTGATTTATAGAAAATCAGGTGGCTACCACAGGGAATATATCGATAGCCTGATTTAATATCGTTGCAATTGGCTGCCATATCAGGCGATTTTGCTAATTGTATGAATGCCAAGTCTAATTGCTTTAGGTATCGAAGCCGTTGCTTTCGTCCCCAATGATTTTGAGTGTATCGAGCTATACCTTTTAAGTCTTCCTTGGCTTTATTGGTTAGTTCAAATCGTTTCATTAATTTCCTTCTTCATCCAGCTCTTGCATCAAACTTTGATAATCATAATTAGCAATGCCGCTGGCTTCGCCTTCGACCATCATTCTTTTTAGTATAGCTGCTTTGGTTTCTTTTTCTTCAAGTAGCCGTAGGCCTGCCCGGATAACCTCGCTAACGGAAGCGAAGCGGCCTATTTGTATTTGCTCAATAACGAATTGGTCGAAATGTTGACCTAGTGAAATGCTAGTGTTTTTAGCCATAATGACACATCCATATATATACCAATAAATAATAAATATTGGTATAAATTGGTTGGTTTGTCAATGCAGACCCTCGCTGTTTTGATATTAAATCTCAATACCCAACTTACGCCCTTCGTAAAATGCATAAGGCGCTTGCCTTGGTGCCACGCAATCACCAATAGTGTGGCAGTTTATACTGCGTTCACCTAGCTCTAGTTCTAATTCGTTAAAGGCCATGTTAGTGGTGGCTAGCACTAGTGCCTCAGCTTTCACTTCTTCGCTAATGCCGTCGAGCATACTGGTCACACTGGCTTTGTCGCCATGCCACATAGTAATTACGGATTCCACCATAAAACGTGCTCCAGCTTGTTTCAGCTGTGAGCGTAGTTTGCCATCGGCTGACGTGCGCGTGAGCTCCATACCCACATATGGGTCTGGGGTAACAATGGTGACTGGGTGGCCCTGTTCGGCAAGGTGTAGGGCGGTGCCTACACCGCGCCAGTTGCCACCTTCATCTAACACAATGACCGCATCTCCTTGGTTTAGACGCAGCTCTTTGCGCATGACTTCTTCTGCCGAAACCACCTTGCTATCTAAGCCGGGTAGGGTGTCTTCGGCACCTAACCAACGTTGGCGACCGCTGCCATCGGGCATGGAGCCGGTGGCTAGCACCACTTCATCGGCGCCGAAGGCTTGGATGTCTTCTACATCCATAAAGGTATTGTAGTTAATCGTAACGCCAAGTTTTTCTAACTGAGTTTGGTACCATTGTAGCAACTCTAAAATTTGGCCCCGACGTGGTGCTAAACCTGCAAGGTGGAACTGGCCTCCCAGTTTTGGCGTGGCTTCACACAAGGTCACCTGATGGCCGCGTTCGGCAGCAACGCGAGCGCATTCCAAACCGGCAGGGCCACCACCAATGACCAGTACCTTTGTGGCCTTGTCAGTTGCGATAAAACGATCGCCACCCCATTCGTGTTCACGACCAACAGATGGGTTTACTAAACAGGAAATCCAGTAATCGCGGGAGCGTCGGCCCCAGCACATTTGGTTGCAGGAAATGCACCCGCGGATGTCTTCTTCGCGTTGTTCTAGAGCCTTATTGGCTAGGTGCGGGTCAGCGATTTGACCGCGTACAATAGATACTAGATCGGCCTCGCCACTGGCTACCACATAGTCACCGTTCTCAGGAGTACGTACGTGACTTTCGCAGGTCACCACAGCGTGATTCACCGTTTGTTTAACGGCACTAGCAAGATCGGCCCCAAGCTTTTCGCCATACATAAAGGTGGGCATGAGGCTGCCAAAGTCTAAATAACCACCGCTGCCGCAGGTGACATAGTCCATGTGTTGCTTGGCATCATGGGCGGCGATAATTTGCAGAAGCTCATTTTTGTTTAATTCAAACTCCGCCACGGGTGCATGGCTGATGGCCATACCTATAATAAAATCGGGGCCACACGCGGTGCGAATGTCCTCGCACAAGCGGCTGCTAAAGCGCATGCGGTTTGCTAAGCTGCCACCCCATTGGTCTGTGCGTTTGTTGGACCAGGGGCTCCAAAATTGTTCTATCAAGGCATGGTAGTTGGCAAACAGCTCGATGCCATCAAAGCCCGCTGTTTGGCAGTTCTTGGCGGTGTTCACAAAGGCGGCGATGGTTTCTTCTATCTCGGCTTCGCTCATGGCATGGCTACCGTCTGAATCGTGATAGGAGGGCAGGCCAGAAGGTGACCAACCAGCATGGAAGGCGTTGTCGGCATCGGCGTGTTGGCCAACGTGATAGAGCTGCTGAATCATTACCGTGCCGAATGCTTTACAGGCCTTGGTGATGGCTTGAAACGGCGCAACAACAGTGTCATCTAGATGGCGAAAATTGCCCCGGGTTAACACCGCCGCAGGGTGTACGGGCATGGGCTCTACGACGATCATGGCGGCACCACCCATGGCGCGCTCTCTGTAATAGCCTAGGTGCTGCTCGGCAGGCAAGCCATCCACCGACATGTTGGCTGTATGAGCGCCAAACACGATACGGTTCTTTAAGGTTTTGTGGCCAAGTTGCAGGGGCTGAAATAGGCTTTTACGGGTAGGGGAACTCATGATACTGCCTCATGGTAAATAACGAGTCAGAGCTTAATATACGATCATCTTTGGTGAATTTACAATGATAGTTTTTTTGGCTTTGCATAACTTTAATGCATGTATTAAAAAGGGCCTAATGGAGGCCCTTGTAGTGATGTTGTAGGTGTCGTTTATATAACCGTTAGCTTTGGTTGGCTTCTATGCGATAACCGCAACGCATACCGCCCCAATGTTGACCGTTAACATAGATAGGTGCAGAAAGGTCAAACATCAGTTCGCCTGTATCACGACGGTAGGTTTGCAGTTTGTAAGGCTCTTCATGGCGACCTACGGAGACACCTACACGGTCGGTAAATAAACGTTTGGTGCGGTTACCAACAAAGTCTTTATCATAGTCACCGGTAAGAGCCTGACAGAACTGATCGTTATGGGTAGGAACGTAGCCATTAGGGTCAGCACAGATCACAAATACGGCAAAGCCACTGCGGCTTAACAGCTCTTCTTGAATAGGTTGCAATAACTCATCACATAAAGCGTCAAATGCTGTACGGTACTTTTGTGGGTTGGAACCCTGAATTTCATGGTAATTAAAGTCAAATAACGCTTGTTGGCTAATGTGCCCTTGTCGAATGGCATTTTCAAAGGACTGTCCTACACGTTTAACACCTTCTAAAACTAGGTTGTGAGCCTGTTGATGGTTAGGGTGATTTAACTCGTTACGGTTAAGCTTAAACAAGCCAACAGCGTCTTTAAGATGGCTAGCTTCGCCATCTAAACGTTTGGTATGGGCAAAGAGGTCGTTGGCCAACTGGCTATTTTGTTGAGTAATGTTATCCAATTCAATAATGGCAGCGTTAGCTGACTGAACCCCACGGCCTTGTTCTTTTGTGGCACCGCCAATCTCTTTGATCAAGCCAGCCATACTGTGTACAGATTCAACTACCTTGTTAATGTTGTCTGCGGTACTGCTTGCAACAGCTTCACCCTGCTTGGTAACCGCGTTGGAGTTTTCAATAAGAACAGTGATTTCTTTGGCTGACTCAGCGGAACGTTGGGCTAGATTACGGACCTCTTGTGCTACAACGGCAAAGCCACGGCCATGCTCACCTGCGCGGGCGGCTTCCACTGAGGCGTTAAGAGCCAGTAAGTTGGTTTGGAAAGCAATTTGATCGATAACTTCAATGATGCCGGTAATCTTATTGGCACTCTCCCCAATGTCGCCGATAACGTTGACAACGTTTTTAACTGATTCTCGACCTAGATTAGCTTCTTCACTAGCTTGCTGGGCAATAATCACGGCATTGGCAACATAGTCTTGGTTTTGCTGCAAGGTGCTTTCTAGTTCTTCCATGCTGGCACTGGTGCTTTGTAGGAAGCTAGCCTGGTCACCGGTGCGTTGTGCCAATACGTCATTTTGTCGATTAATCTCACCACTGATAGCACTGATAGAGTCGGCCACGGTACTGGCCTGACGAATCGCGGCGCTTAGGTTAGAAAGGGTGGATACCAAGTTACTATGTAGGGTAGAGCTACTTTCTACATGGGACATATCCATAGAAAGGTCGCAGTCTGCCATTTGAGCAATGATGTTATCAAGCTGTCCCAAGAAACCGTTCATTTGAGTAAAGCAGCCGTTGATCATGCCACCCATTTTCATGACGGCTTGATTGGTGCTTTTGGGTTCAAAGTGGGTATCAAAATGGCCTTGACGGAAATGCTCCATTTGCGAGCTTAACGCTTGGCTTAGGGTTACAGGAGCACTAATGTTTTGCCAGTTAGTGACGAGGTTACCATCACAATTTTGGCCGGTCACCATGTAAATTTGAGTGTTGATGTCGCAACGTACAGCTTCTGTACCTAGGCCTTTTAAGTCAGAGTTTAACAGGCTTAATTGAGTGCCTAGCTCTGGGCAATCCGCCCCAAGTTGCTGAATCAGCATAGGACTGATGTAATCAATAGCACCTTCTGAGTCGACCAACATTAAGGTGGCGTTGGAGTTATCTAGAATATGTTTAGCGGGCAAGTTAGCAGGCATAATAATAGTGCTGGTATTTTAATTATTCTATTAAGTATAGATTATAGTCCTATAAAGCCTCTTACCTAGCAATTAGATTAAAGTCGTAGAGGGCATAAGCTGTCTTTATGAGCAAACTTATTATTAGGAGCTATAGTTCATGTAGCAATACTCAGTATGTCTATTCTCATACCTATGGAGGGGTTTGATCTTGGTCGGCATTGAAAGAGTTTTAATAGTAGATAGCATTATAGAAGAAGCGGGGCGATTGGAGGTCTTGGTATCTAACGCTTTTTATCCTATACAAATATACACGTTAATTAACACTCATCAAAGTGAACAATTATTAGCCGAACATTGCGTTGATATGGCTTTGATTGATTTGGCTTTGTCAGATGATCAAGGCCTTGATCTCGTTCGGAAAATTGCTCGTCAAGCGCCGGCTACCATCATTATAGTCACGACACAGGTAGAGGATCGATTTATCCTTTTTGAGGCCTTATGCGCTGGCGCTAGTGGGTATTTACTAAAGCAAGAAACAGATAAACAACAAACTGCTTTACTACGTGACGCTGCAGCTGGACGGTTGTCATTGTCAGCGAGTATTGCTCGGCCTGTCCTTGCGCATATTCGTCAAGTGAAAGAAGTGTCAGGATCCTATGATTTTGAACAGTTTGCAGCAGTGCTTACGGACCGTGAAATTGAAATATTCATACTAATTGCCAAAGGTTATCATGTTAAAGAAATAAGTGACCTTTTGAGCATTGCTTGTAATACCGTATCAGTACACATCAAAAGTATTTACCGTAAGTTAAATTTGCACAATCGGGCGGAGGCAACTGCACTCGCGGTGGCAATGAATTTGTATACACCATGAGTAGCAAGTTAACCTATTTAGGTTATGTCCTAAGCCAAATAACTACGCTATATTGAGATGGCAGGATACATCTTAGCGTTGTTTAAGGTGTATGAGAGGACCGTTACATTAACGGCATATGAGTACGTTTTTCAGGGATGATGACTAACCAAGGATGGTTACCTAAAAACGATTAAGTCTCTCGTGCTAGATAAGCATCCTGCGTATTTTTCGCTTTACCTATAGCAACTAAAAGCTAACTAAAACTGCACCAATAATAGTACAACCAAAGGTTGTGTAACCACCATCAATTAATAGTAGGTTACGTGGCTTCATGCCATAGGCATAACAGGTAGCTAGCCATGGCGTGACCATAAATAAACCTATGCCAAAGCCTGTTAGCGCACCTTTGTTGAGACCTTCTATGCCTGCCATGATAAATAAGTGGCGCATCATGCCTGCCACTACTATTACGCTAATGGCTGCGATGATAAAAGGCATAATGGTTTTTTGTTTACCATTTTCATCTTGGATGTCTTCAAGGCTCATGTTGGCAGCAGCCATCCATGGTTTAGAAAGCGACATGTACCATACGGCACCGAAGATATAGGCAGCAGCGGCTGCGGCGAGAACATTAATTATTTCCATTGCGATTACTCTTATGTTGTTATTGTTACCTAGAGTATGGCAAAGGAATCGGTTTTTAGCTATTTATAATGGCTCGGCACCTTCAGCATCATCGGCAAACACCGGCACCCAGTATGTTATCACCAGTATCAATACCAAACCAATAGCGAGCACAAAGGCAGATAAATAAAAGCTGCTCATGTAACTACCGCTTATATCACCTAAAACGCCAGCTAGAGCTGGTGCTAGAATCTGTGCTGCGCCGTAGGATAAAGTCATCTTGCCCATCATTTTGGCTGGCTTGTTGGGATAAAAGCGGCCCGCCATGGTCAACACCATGCTAACGATACCGACGAAGGTGCCACCAAATAATAACGCTCCGGCATAAGTCCACATGGGTGCGGAGCTTAGCATTGGCAAAGTCGCACCGGCTAGTTGTAAGGCAAAGGCCCAGGATAAGGCCTTGAGAAAACCTATGCGGCGCACAATGCGATCCCAAATAAAGCATGCTGGTGCAGCAGCTAAACCAAGTAATAAGAATGCTAATATGCCACTTTGGCTGTCCGGAGTAAGTTGATTGATATGGGCGACGATGAAGGTAGTGATGATGGCATAACCCACACCGGCACAAAAATAAGCCAACATAATCAAATAGAAAAACAATTTGCTAGGGGGCATGTCTTGTAGTGACTTACCACTTTGGCTAACACCAGAGAGGTTTGGTTTCGGCAACCACAGCCAGGCCGGAATGCTTAGTAACAAGGCCAGCAAGCTAAAGGCATGCCACTGCCGTTCCCAGCTTAATCCCGATAACAAGAATTCAGCAACGACGGATACCAATAGAATGCCGCCACCTAAGCCAGCAAAGTGAATACCAAGTTCCGGTCGAAAATCATAGCTAAGTAACCAGTGCATCACTAAACCAGAACCAATCAATAGGCCGCATGCACTAGCAAGGCCTGCCACAAATCGTAACAAGGTCCACAACCACACAGATTCGGTCAAGCCCATGGCCGCGGTTGTGACTATCGCGAGCAACAAACCCGTGCGGTATAAGGTGTCTTTAACAGGTAAGCTACTTATGGAGGCTGCCACCAAAGCGCCAGCAAAGTAACCTAAGTAATTGCTGGCCGCCAACCAACCACCGGCAATGATGCTCAAATTGGCTTCTGTCTGCATGACAGGCAGCAAAGGTGTGTAGGCAAACCGTGCCACGCCAACCATCGCCAGCAAACTGAGAATACCGGCGATGACGACACGTACACGCTGAGCTTGGGATGACATGGCTGTAATGACCTTATAGGTTAAATCGATGCAGGTAGCTTAATTAAGAATTAACATCTTTACTATCGAATAATAAAGAACTAAAGGTTCACGTAAAAGAAATAATTTCATAACTTCAACCTAAATGTATAAAGTCTGTTATATAAATGTATGAGGTAAGTATTATAGAATTTATCAGGACATCTATAACAAGGATAAATGATGCTGTTTTCAATGTGGCGCAACTTTATGAATACCCAAAAGTGGCGCTGGTTAGGTTTGATGGTATTGGTTTTTGCCACCCTTGCTTGGCTGGTTTATAACGTAGCCTATAGCATTTATGTGCAAGAAGCCCAAAATACCGCCGTAAAACAAGCCGAAGCCGGGCGTGGTACCTTGCAGCGCGTGAGTCAGCAGCATCGTTCACTGCTTTTTGCCCTGTCAATAGATACGGATGTCATTACCCAGCTACAAACACTGGTGAGCAGTGCTTTGCAGGCAAAGCTAAAGCAGCTGAATGATAAAGCGGGGCTGGAAGCTATATACATTATGGATCGGGATGGCTTGACTGTAGCGGCTTCAAACTATGCTGACGACGTCACTTATGTGGGTAAGAATTACTCTTTCCGACGCTATTTTAAAGACGCCATGGCCGGTCAAAGTAGCGACTTTTTTGCTATTGGCGCTACCACTGGAACCCCCGGTTATTTTATATCTGAACCTGTGATTGACTCTGCTGGTATGGTCATTGGCGTGGTAGCAGCTAAGGTTGGGGTTGAGACCTTCGCTTCATTGTGGCCGGCAGGTGGTGCAGACGGTATCGTCACCAATGCCAATGGCGTGGTTATTCTTGCTAGCCAGCCGAAATGGCTTTATTACTCTTTAGATCCACTGGGTGTAGAACAGCTGCAGGCTATCAAACGTCAAAAGCAATTTTCAGATCGCGTTATTACACCATTAACTTGGCAGTTGAAAGGCAATAATGCAGCCACGGTGGATGGCAAACAATACCTTTATTCACAGGCCAATATGTTAGTGAATGGGTGGCAGTTATCGCTGTTGTTGGATACAGACGATGTAAAGCAGCGCTCCATTTTGGCCGCTGTGTTGCTGACAACAGCTTTGTTTTTTATCTGGTCGTGGGCCTTGGTGGTGCGTTCGCGAAGGGTTAAACAAGCCCTTGCGGATAGTGAAATTAGTCGAAACGCATTGGTGGCAGTCAACGCGCGCCTAGAGCAAGAGGTTGACGAGCATAATCAGGCCCAAATTGAGTTAGCTAAAATACAAAGGCAGCTTATCCAAGCTAGTAGAATGGCTGCTTTGGGGCAGTTGTCAGCTTCGGTGATACATGAGTTGGGGCAACCTTTGTCGGCCTTTAAAACGTATTTGCTGGCCGCAGAGATGAGCCCACGAACTGAGGAAATGGATGAGCTGTTGGTCAATTTGCATGGCGCCGTTGAACGGATGCAGGTGACGACGGAGGAGCTACGCAATTTTTCCAGACCTGACCGAAACCCTCAAAGGCAAGTAGATTTTATCCAGGTAGTACAGCAAGCACAGGATTTGTTTCAGGTAGCATCGGTACAACCAATCAGCATTAACTTCGATTTTCCATCGCAGCCAGCTTGGGTGTTGGCCCATAATCAACGCCTGCAACAGGTGGTATTAAATCTATTGAGTAATGCCAATTTGGCTTTGGTTGATGTGCCCGATGGCTGCATAAGCTTGCAAATGAAAGAACTAGCAGACTGTTGGTGCTTAAGCGTGGCCGATAACGGGCCGGGATTTGGTGGGCAGGACCCCCAGAAACTATTTGAAGCATTTTATACTTCCAACGAAGACAGTCATGGCATCGGCTTGGGCTTGGCAATTTGCGCTGCCATAGTCGAAGAGCATCATGGCAAAATCGAAGCTCACGAACAAACCGGCATTGGCGCTGTCTTTAGCGTAACTATTCCTAAGCACAAGCACATCAGTGATAACGAACAAGAGTGATATCAAGCATGAATAAGAGTCCAAATGGCCACGTATTGATCATTGATGATGAACCTGAAGTACGTCGGTCTCTTGCGTTTTTGTTAACCAAACAAGGTTGGCAGGTGAGTGAGTTATCTAGTGCCAAGCAGGCTGTGGGGCAAATAATTAACACGCGTCCGGATTTAGTTATTTGTGATGTCCGCATGCCAGGTAAGACAGGCTTGGAATTATTTGATGACCTGGCAGAGGTACCTGAACGGCCACCATTTATATTTATCTCAGCCCATGCTGATATTGCCATGGCAGTCAATGTTATGCATAAAGGAGCTTACACCTTTTTTGAAAAACCCTATGATCCCAAACGCCTGTTGCAAGATGCCCATAACGCCCTGCAGCAATACCGATTAAAGCAGCAAAACAAATTGCTGCTGGCCCAAGTTGCTAGCTTGTCGGGTTTAGATCAAATGATTATTGGCAATAACCCATACCTGGCCAAGGTACGTAGGCTGCTGGTGCAATTTGCTAAAGCAGATGCGCCAGTGATGGTGTTAGGCGAAACGGGCACGGGTAAAGAGTTGGCTGCTAAAGCAATACATGCCTTGTCTAAGCGCACCGAACAAGCCTTTGTGACGGTTGATTGTGCTACCCTAATTGAGGCGCAGTTCTCCCAAGCCATGTTTGGCAGTGAATCTAACCCAGGCTATGTTGATAAAGCTGCAGGCGGTACGCTGTTTTTGGATAAGTTAGATGCTTTTTCCTTAGAGCAGCAGGGGCAACTACTGCGGCTATTAGAAACGGGTGAGTATCAACGGGTAGATAGCATTGAACCTTGCTTTGTTGACTTACGCATTGTTTCTGCCACCAATGGCAATGTGCAAGAGCTGTTAGAGGCCAATGTGTTACGTAAAGACCTTATTTACAGGTTAGATAACTTGTCGGTGCTAATGCCACCGTTGCGTGATGCTGGTGAAGATATTGTGCTGTTGTTTAATCATTTTCTAAACAGCTATGCCCACCTATATGATGCTTCTGAGCCGGATTTATCAGCCCAAGATTTGTCGGCTTTGTTGACCCATACATGGCCTGGCAATGTGCGGGAGCTGCGCCATGTTGCCGAACGCATGTTGTTGTCATGTCAAGTGGCCCCTTGTAGTGTCGCTGAGGCTTTGTCGGGGCAACAAGAGTCTGCGGCACACAGAACGGGGCTGCGCTCTGCCGTTGCTGATTTTGAAAGGGCGTTGATAAAAAAAACTGTCATCGAACATGAAGGTCGTATGGATGACGTCGCTGAGGAGCTTGGTATTGGCCGGCGCACATTGAATGAAAAAATGGTGAAGTTGGATTTAGACCGTAATCAGCTGCTGTAACGGCATAGCGGAAATCCGCACAGTGTTTGCTAGTTGATTGGCATTTTTCTTCATACCGCATCAAGCGTGACTCTATTAGTCTGCAATAGTTAATAATAAAACTGTTGAGGAAATCTAATGATTACTAATAATCTTGCTAAAGGTGTTGTCGCCGCTTTGTCTTTAATTGTCGCTACAGAGGCATTTGCAGAACAATGGAATGTTTCCTTGTGGGGCAAAAAGCGTGCTTTTACCGAGCACGTAGAGAAGCTAGCTGAACTGGTTGAAGCAAAAACCAATGGTGAGTTCACACTCAATATCTCTTACGGTGGCCTGTCTAAGAACAAGGAAAACTTAGATGGCATTTCTATTGGTGCGTTTGAAATGGCGCAATTTTGTGCTGGCTATCATCGCGATAAAAATCCAACGATTACCGTACTTGAATTGCCTTTCTTAGGCATAAATTCATTAGAGCAAGAACGCTCAGTTGCCCAAGCTGTCTACCAGCACCCAGCCGTGGTTAAAGATATGGCCCGTTGGAATGCTACCTTGCTTATGCCATCGCCATTGCCACAATACAATATTTTGGGCGTTGGCAATGCGCCAAAAACACTGGCTGATTTTGAAGGCTTGACCGTACGTGCCACAGGCGGTATTGGTAAGGCCATGTCCGCAGTTGGGGCTGTACCAACGTCTATGTCAGCTTCGGAAGTGCGCCAAGCCTTGGATAGTGGTGTTGTGAAAGCCGTTGCCTTTGCTCCCCACGCACATATGTCCTTTGGTACCGTCGAAACGGGCGAGTGGTGGACAACCAACTTGAACCCAGGCACGGTTAACTGCCCAGTAGTGGTCAATTCTGATGCCCTAGCTGGCTTGTCTGATAGTCATCGTGATGCCTTACTAGGTTCTGTGGACGCAGCACTCGATCACTATATTGCTACCTATAATGGTAAAACCATGGATGCTTGGGGCCCAGTGCTGGCGGACAAAGGCATTGCCAAGATCACCTATTCTGACGCTGAACTGGCTACCTTTAAAGAAGTCGTTTCTGGCCCGGCTGCCGCCGCTTGGGTTGCTGACAACACTGCCAAAGGCATTCCAGCGCAAGAACTTTATGATTTAGTTACGGGGCTAATTGCTAAGTAATACAGAGTAAACAAAAGCCTATAGTTGGTTTGCCAACTATAGGCTTTTTTATCGGAGAAAAATCATGGCAGGTTCAGCAACAGTACTAACCAATTCATCTTTGCTTAGTAGCATAGACCGCCGCTTGTTTGCCCTTGAATCACTGCTGGCCTTGGTTAGTGGCTATGCCATATTTATGTTGATGGTATTGGCTGTGATTTCAGTGTCAGGTCGGCAGTTTTTCAATCAGCCGTTACCTGGCTATGTCGATTGGATCGAGCAAGCTATGCCGTTAATTGCCTTTATGGGCATCGCCTATACGCAACGAGAGGGTGGGCATATTCGTATGGATATGCTTGTTGGGCAATTACATGGCAGGGTTTTGTGGTTATTTGAATGCCTAACTAGCCTCGCTATCTTGTGCTTAATTCTACTTATTGTATGGGGCTCTTGGGCGCATTTTGAGCGCAGTTTTGATTTTGCCGCACCCATGTGGAGCCGTGATAGTTCAATCGACATCGGTATCCCTTTATGGCCAGCTAAGCTCATTGCACCATTAGCATTTGCTGTGCTTGCCTTTAGACTAGGAATCCAGATTTGGAGCTTTGCCATAGCCTTCATAAAGGATACGGAACACCCAGTTGCTGTGCCTCTTATTCAAGATGCTGCAACCCAAGCTGCTGCGGAAGCAGCGCAACTTTCAGATGCTGATGCAAGGAAATAAAGCATGACTAATTTAGATATTGGCCTGTGGGTTTCTGCGGGCATGCTAGTCCTAGTACTGATGGGAATGCGGGTGGCTTTTGCAGCCGGTTTGGCTGGGGTTGTGGGTCTAGTGTGCATCTTTTGGGCAAAAAAAGGCTTTGCGCCAGATTCATTTTGGTGGGCCTTGGGGGTCGCCAGTAAAATAGCGGGGCAGGTGCCGCATTCCAAAATTTCTTCTCAGGCTTTGTCGCTCATCCCCACTTTTATACTCATTGGCTATCTGGCTTATTATGCTGGTTTAACCAAGGCCTTGTTTGAGGCGGCGAAGCGTTGGGTAGGCTGGTTGCCCGGTGGTATGGCGGTGGCAACGGTGTTTTCTACGGCTGGTTTTGCTGCCGTGTCGGGTGCTTCCATTGCCACGTCTGCGGTATTTGCGCGCATTGCCATACCAGAGATGCTTAAGATCGGTTATGACAAGCGCTTTGCCGCTGGCGTGGTGGCAGCTGGTGGTACGTTGGCGTCTTTGATTCCACCGTCTGCCATCTTAGTGGTATATGCCATAATCGTTGAACAAGATGTGGGCAAACTACTGTTAGCAGGTTTTGTACCGGGTGCCTTTTCGGCGCTAATTTATGGCTTGCTCATTGTTAGTATTGCCGTACTCAAGCCTGGTTCAGGGCCGTCTGTAAGTGGCTATACTTGGGGCGAGCGCTTCGCTTCGCTACCACCGGCCATGCCTATCGCGGCAGTGGTTCTGATCATTATATTGTTTGTATACAACCCCTTTGGTGATGCCTTAGGTACGCCCACGGAAGGGGGCGCTTTAGGCGCATTTGTGGTGCTGTGTATGGCTATATGGCACGGTATGAGGCGCAAGCAACTACAGGCAGCATTGCTAGAGTCTGCCAAGCTTTCGGTGATGATTTTCACAATTATTTGGGGCGTACTAATTTACGTGCGCTTTCTTGGTTTTGCCGACCTACCATCAGCATTTTCCGATTGGATTACATCTCTAGAACAGAGCCCTATGCTCACCTTGGTGCTAATTCTATTAGCCTATGCTGTGTTGGGTATGTTTATGGATGCCATTGGTATGTTGCTGTTAACCTTGCCAGTGGTTTACCCAGCGGTGATGGCGCTGAACGGTGGCGAGATGGTAAGCGCCGAAGCCAGTACCTTTGGTATGTCTGGCCCCATGTGTGCCATTTGGTTTGGCATACTGGTGGTGAAAATGGCTGAGTTCTGTCTTATTACGCCGCCCATTGGTCTTAACTGTTTCGTGGTGGCTGGAGTGCGTGATGATTTGTCAGTACAGGACGTATTTAAAGGTGTAACGCCATTCTTTATTGCTGATGCTGTGACCATTGCACTGTTGGTAGCATTCCCTGCTATTGTGCTGTGGCTG
>CALKFY010000102.1 GCA_938084925.1 uncultured Pseudomonadales bacterium | reverse complement strand
GGTGTCGTTATAACGGCAAATCAGAGCATCAGAACAACCGGCTTCAAACAAACTATCCTCAAGATTAGATGCGCGTTTGGTCGTCTTGTGCAATACAATAGTAAAGAAAAATGGTTTCATATTGAGGCTTCCTCCAATAGGCATTGGGCAACTTTACGGCGTATCTGGAGCGCATGTTGATGGGCTGATTTGGGTGTGCTCCAAACACTCATTTGATGCTCACTATGCAGCTTGCTACATTTTAAACGACAAAATGCATGACTAGATTTACCTGTTTCCACTTGCTTCCAGCCTTTACTGATAGCGTAGGTTATAGCTTCACGAATGCCCTTATTCGGGTGCTTTATCATGGTGTTCTCTTGTCGTATAATTTACCCTTTATGTTTACATATGTAAACATAAAGGGTAAATGTCATAGATAGATTGAAATAGTTCAGTAGAAGTATGGTACAGATTTTAGAATTTGAACGGTATTAGAAGATTGCAGCGCTAGGGCTGGGATTGGAAAGGCTGGGGCAGAGGGCCTGCCCCATGAACACAAAAAGCGCTTTGGGTATCGGGGGCTTGCCCCCGAAATGTTGAAATCTAGTGTACGTCGAAGTCCAATACCACTTTCTTAGTAATAGGGTAGGACTGACAACTAAGTACGTAGCCGTCTTTGATTTCGTAGTCTTCTAGGGCGTGGTTTACGTCCATTTCCACTTCGCCTTCTAGTACCTTACACTTGCATGTAGAACAAACACCGGCTTTACAGGCCCAAGGTAGGTCTGCGCCAGCTTCGATACCTGCCTCCAGTACATTGACGGCGTTCTTGGCCATTTCGAAGGTGCGCGTGTGGCCATCGGAAGTCATGCTCACTTCGACCATTTCGGCGTTAGCTGGGTCGACTTCTACCTGGCGGCGTGCGCTACCAGCAGTCACGGTACCAAACAGTTCGATATGCACTTTTTCTGACTTAAGGCCGGCATCTAGCAAGGCTTGTTGGCTTTGCTTGGTCATGTCTTCTGGGCCACAAATAAAGGCTTCCGAAATACGTGCTGGATGAATCCACTTATCTAGCAAGCCGGTGATCTTGTCACCGTCAATACGGCCGTTGAAGAGGTCAATGTCTTGCTGTTCACGGCTCATTACGTAGATCACGTTTAAGCGGTTCATATATTCATTTTTCAGGTCTTCCAGTTCTTCGCGGAAGATAACTGAGCTAGTAGCGCGGTTGCCGTAAATCAAGGTTACCTTGGAGTCCGCTTCTTGCTCTAGCATGCTGGTCAAGATAGACATGATAGGGGTGATGCCAGAACCCGCGGCGATCAATAGGTATTCACCCTTATGATCAGCTTGTAGGTTGCAGGTGAAGCTACCTTGAGGTGGCATGCTGTCGATCACATCGCCAGCTTTTAGCTCATTGTTTGCCCAAGTGGAGAACAACCCACCCGGTACTTGCTTGATAGCAACGCGTAGCTTTTGTCTGCCTAGGCTTTCGCATACAGAGTAAGAGCGACGGGCTTCTTCACCGCCAATGTCGGTACGCAAGGTGAGGTACTGACCATGCTGGTAGTGAAAGGTCTCAGCAAGTTCTGCTGGCAGGTCGAAGGTGACAGTAACCGTATCACGGGTTTCGGTCTTCACATCGCTAACGGTAAGGGAATGAAACTGGCTCATAATTATATCGTCTTAAAGTAGTCGAAAGGTTCCAGGCAGGTATGGCACGTATAAAGTGCTTTACAGGCGGTGGAGCCAAACTGGTTTTTTAGATTAACTTGGTCCGAACCACAGTTCGGGCAGGCCAATGTGTTTAGGTCGTGTACCGGTGGCACGATATTGCTTTCAAGCATGGCTTGGCGGCCCTTGGCGGTGATCCAAGTGCTGCTCCAAGCGGGGGCCAGTACGGTTTTGATCTTGGCCTCAAGGCCAGCGCGGTCAAGGGCACGTTCTACTTCACTAGCAATAAAGTCGGTAGCGGGGCAGCCAGAATAGGTGGGGGTGATATCCACTTCCCAGCCCGATTTCATGTCACGTACATCACGTACTATACCCAAATCAACCACGCTCACTACTGGGATTTCTGGATCAGGAACCAGTTCCAATAGTTGCCATACCTCGTCGACACTGGGGTTGCGACCGTGAAAATCAATGTCACGGCCCCGATCTGTAGAGATCAGGTCAACTGGGGTAAAGAGGTCGATATGCTTCATACTAGTCAGCTCGCTTGTTTACCAAACTGCGCCAGGATGGGCGCGGTACAAGCTTTGCATTTCTGCTAGCATAATGCCCAAACCTTCGGTGTGTTCGCCTTGCTTGCCGCCCATTTGGCTATAGCCATCTTCTGGCATAGTCAAAGTGGCTTCTGCCAAGGTGGCGGAAACAATGTCGCGCCATTGGCTAGCAATAGTTTGTTGGTCAGGGGCAACACCTTGAGCAACTAAGCTAAGTTCAGCTTCGTCTTGAGTGAACATCTCGCCGACGTAGGTCCAGATATCATCTAAAGCGGTTTGCATACGCTGGTGGCTTACTTCAGTGCCGTCACCAAGACGAATAACCCAATTACGGGTACGTTGTTCGTGGTAACGTACCTCTAGAATAGACTTGGCGGCAATAGCAGCGACAGTCTCGTTCGCACTGTTGCACAGTACTTCTAAGGTGAGGCGGTGCCACACGTCAAACAAGTAGTGACGTGCCATAGTGTCAGCAAAGTTGCCGTTAGGCTGTTCGCAGATCAACATGTTCAAGTAGCTACGTTCGTCACGCAGCATGGTCACGGCGTCACAGTCTTGTAGGCTCGCATCGCGGTCTACGGCATAGTTTAACCAGTTACGCGCTTGGCCGAATAAATCCAGGCTGGTATTCATTAGCGCTGTTTCTTCTTCCAAAATGGGGGCGTTAGCACACCACTCACACAGACGCTGACCCAAAACTAAGTTGTTGTCCGCCATGCGTAGAATGTAGGTGTTTAAGGCATCGTGATTGCTATTGATTTGTGTAAGAGCCGTCATTACATCTTATCCACTGCAGCTGGTAGTTCGTAGAAAGAAGGGTGGCGATAGATCTTGTCTACTGGGGAAGTAAACAAAGCGTCCTTCTGTTCTGGCGCGCTAGCCGTAATGGTATTGGAAGGTACCACCCAAATGCTGGTGCCTTCGTTGCGGCGCGTATAAAGCTCACGGGCATTTTCTAAGGCGTTAGTGGCATCAACAGCGTGTACGCTACCAACGTGCTTGTGGCTTAGGCCGTGACGGCTGCGGATAAATACTTCAAATAGTGGCCAGTCAGCTGTGCTCATAATCTTCATTCCTTAATTCGTTGCTTATCGAAAGTTAGCTTTTCTTAACTGATTTTAAGCTACTTTAGCGGCCGCTTTGGCCTGTTGTTTGGTGGCATGGGCCATGGCTGCTTCGCGCACCCATGCGCCTTGTTCGTGGGCGTTAACCTTCTTGGCTAAGCGTTGCTTGTTACAGGGGCCGTTGCCTTTAATCACGTTAAAGAACTCTTCCCAGTTAATTTCGCCAAAGTCGTAATGACCGGTTGCTTCGTTCCACTTCAAGTCTGGGTCTGGTGCCGTGCAACCTAGTACTTCTAGCTGAGGGATAGTTTGATCGATAAACATTTGGCGCAATTCATCGTTGGTCTTACGCTTGATCTTCCATTCTAAAGATTGTGCAGTGTTAGGGGATGAATCATCGTTAGGCCCAAACATCATTAAGCTTGGCCACCACAAACGGTTAATGGCGTCTTGTACCATGTCCTTTTGGGCTTGGGTGCCTTTTTCCATCATGGTCAAAAGGATTTCGTAACCTTGACGCTGGTGGAAGCTTTCTTCTTTACAGATACGTACCATGGCACGGGAATAAGGACCGTAGGAAGTACGTTGTAAGATTACCTGGTTAACGATGGCAGCACCGTCCACCAACCAACCTACTGCGCCCATGTCGGCCCAATTAAGAGTAGGGTAGTTGAAGATACTGGAGTACTTAGCCTTGCCTGTATGTAGCTGATCTAACAACTCGTCACGGCCTACACCCAGGGTTTCGGCGGCGCTGTACAAATATTGACCATGGCCGCATTCGTCTTGAATCTTGGCAGCTAGTTGTAGCTTACGCTTGATTGTTGGTGCCCGCGTGAGCCAGTTGCCTTCAGGCTGCATGCCGATAATTTCGGAGTGAGCGTGCTGAGAAATTTGACGTACCAAGGTTTTACGGTATGCATCAGGCATCCAGTCTTGGGGTTCGATTTTACTTTCTTCGTCAATACGAGCCATAAAGGCTTGTTCTTCGGCACCCATTTCAGAACGGTCTTTTACCGTTTTGACACCGGTTTCTACCATTTGTGCGTACATAGGAAACTCCTGATTAAGTCATGAGTCAAATGATACAATAAATATGATGTTAGTCAAGGATAATGTATCATATCAAGTTAATAAGAAGCCCCAATTAATGGGGCTTCTTGACAATTTGCTTGTAGGTCGGACTTTAGTCCGACACAAGCGCCTATTTATTGCGCAAGTCGCGTACCCGTACTGCCTTGCCTTCAGAGCGGGCAATTTGACCTGGGTCAGCTATGTTAATGGCACAGCTAACCCCGATAAAGGTCTTGATTTTGCTGGAAAGCTCTTTAGCCAGAGCCATGCGATCGCTTTGCTCTAGATGACCAAAGGCAGGCGTTAGCTCAACGTTTAAGGCTAGGGAGTCCATATTGCCTTGGCGGGTAATGTCGATCTGGTAGTGTGGCGCCAGCTGCGGCATTGGCAAGGCTAGCTCTTCGATCTGTGATGGGAATACGTTTACACCACGGATAATCATCATGTCGTCACTACGGCCAGTGATCTTGTCGATACGACGCATAGGGCGTGCCGTACCTGGCAGCAAGCGAGTCAGGTCGCGGGTACGGTAGCGAATGACTGGCATGGCTTCCTTGGTTAAGCTAGTAAATACCAGTTCACCGTATTCGCCGTCAGGTAATACTTCACCTGTAGCTGGGTCAATGATTTCTGGGTAGAAGTGATCTTCCCAAATGGTTGGACCGTCTTTGGTTTCTAGACATTCCATACCTACACCTGGGCCCATAACTTCGGACAAACCATAGATGTCTAAGGCATCAATACCTAGACGTTCTTCAATGGCTTTGCGCATAGTGTTGGTCCAAGGTTCAGCACCAAAGATACCGCAGCGTAATTTAAGTTGATGTGGATCGATACCTTGGCGTTCAATTTCGTCGGCCAAGTTAAGCATGTAGGAAGGGGTTACCATGATGATATCAGGGTTAAAGTCCTTCAAAAGCTGCACTTGCTTGGCGGTTTGACCACCAGACATTGGGATTACAGAACAGCCTAGCTTTTCGGCACCGTAGTGAGCACCCAAACCTCCGGTAAACAAACCGTAACCGTAGGATACGTGCACCATGTCTTCAGCGCTACCGCCAGCAGCACGGATGGAGCGCGCGACAACTGTTGCCCAAGTATCAATATCTTTAGCGCTATAGCCTACAACGGTAGGCTGGCCTGTGGTGCCACTAGAGGCGTGGATACGTACCACGTCTTTTTGTGGTACGGCGAACATGCCAAATGGGTAGTTGTTACGTAAGTCAGTCTTAACTGTGAATGGAAACTTGGCTAGGTCGCTCAAGCTCTTTAAATCACCTGGCTCTACGCCAGCATCGTCAAAGGATTTTTTGTAATGGGGAACGTTATCGTAAGCATGTTGCAAGCTCCAGCGCATGCGCTCAAGCTGCAGGCTTTGCAGCTCGTCTAAGCTTGCAGTTTCGATGGCTTCTAAGGGTGCATTACTCATGTTAGTACTCTCACATTTTTATATTGGTAAAAAGGTTAAACTTTTTCTATAACCATAGCCAAGCCCTGGCCGACACCGATGCACATGGTGCAAAGGGCGTAGCGCTTGTCATTACGCTCTAATTGATTGACCGCCGTGGTCACTAGGCGAGCACCGCTCATGCCGAGGGGGTGACCTAGGGCGATAGCGCCGCCTTGTGGGTTTACACGTGGGTCGTCATCGCTCAAGCCAAGGCTGCGGGTAACCGCTAGGCCTTGAGCTGCAAAAGCTTCGTTAAGCTCAATCAGGTCCATTTGTTCGAGGCTCAGGCCAGCTTTTGCTAGTACCTTGTTAACGGCATCGATAGGGCCTATGCCCATGACGCGGGGTTCGACACCAGCGCTAGCCATGGCTAGTACGCGAGCACGGGGCGTTAAGTTGTGCTCTTGTACCGCTTGTGCGCTAGCTAATAGCAGGGCGCAAGCGCCGTCGTTAACGCTTGAGGCGTTACCGGCGGTGACACTACCACCAGCACGAAAAGGTGCGGGTAGTTTAGCTAAGCCTTCAATTGTTGAGGTGCGAGGTTGCTCATCTTTGTCAAAGATTAAGTCATCTTGCTTGCGACGTGGAATGTTAACTGGGCAGATTTCGCTAGCGAATAAACCGGCGGCTTGAGACTGTGCGGCACGCTCTTGGCTACGTAGGGCGAAGGCATCTTGGTCTGCACGGCTAACGCTGTAATCTTCGGCCACGTTCTCAGCGGTTTCTGGCATGGAATCAGTACCAAACTGCTGGTGCATTTTGGGGTTGATGAAACGCCAGCCAATAGTGGTATCAAATATTTCGGCTTTGCGGGAGAAAGCCGCATCGGCTTTTGGCATTACCATAGGTGCGCGAGACATGGACTCAACACCACCAGCAATAGCCAGGTCTAGGTCGCCAGATTTGATAGCACGAGCAGCGGTACCGATAGCATCCATACCTGATGCACAAAGACGGTTTAGGGTACAGCCACCAACATTCACTGGCATACCCGCCAATAGGCCCGCCATGCGCGCCACATTGCGGTTGTCTTCACCAGCTTGGTTGGCACTACCATAATAGATGTCTTCTACTTGGCTCCAATCCATATCAGGGTTGCGTTCCATCAAGGCTTTGATGGGGGTAGCAGCCAAGTCATCGGCACGTACGCTGGATAGGGTGCCGCCATAACGGCCAATGGGGGTGCGAATGGCATCGCAAATATAAGCTTCGCTCATGAGATTTCCTTTAAATTTGCGGGATCGATAAGGTGTTCGCCCACTTGATGGGCACGACCGCGGAATTCAGCCACGGTTTTACCTTCTGGGTTGGTCACTTTGACATCGTAAAGGCCAGTGCTACGGCCTCTGTTTACGCGTTTAGCTTCTGCCAATAGAAGCTCTCCGGCCATGGCAGGGCGTAGGTAATCAATGCTGCAACCCGAGGCCACCGTAGGTTGGTTGTCACTGTTGCAAGCATAGGCAAAACAGGTATCCGCCAAGGTGAACATAAAGCCACCGTGGCAAGAGCCGTGGCCGTTCAGCATAAAAGGCAATACTTGCATAGACATGCGGCAGTAGCCTGAGCCTACTTCAAGTAATTTGGCGCCAATATGTTGCGCGGCGGTATCGTCTTGCCACATGTGATCAGCACACTGTTGTGCCAGTGTCGGCGACGAAGAGGTGGCTTGCTTAGGCATAAAAATTCCGTTGTTCTATTACGTGCTTGGCAATCCAGTCATTTTCTGCATAACGGGAGGCGCAAATATGATGTGCTAAGTTGGCCAAGGTGGTTTGCACCCAATTTGGACTTAACTGGTCCGCCCAAATAAAGGGGCCTTGTGGGTAATTAACACCATAACGCATGGCCTTGTCGGCATCTTCTAGGCTACAAACTTGTTTGTCTACCGCGTCGGCGGCAACGTTGGTCAACATGGCCACAGTACGAGCAACGGGCAAACCGGCTTGGTTGGGCATTTCAATTAAGAAGATGTCAGCGGCAGCAAAAGCATTGGCCAAGGCTTGGAATTGTTCGTTACTGCAAGCCTGGTTGCGTTGGCAGGCAAGAGCCGTACAGCTAGTGAGGTCTAAAGCAATGTCAAAGGCGACAGTTGCTGTGTCTGATTCGGTAACCGGGGCGCCACTGTGTAGTTGCAACTGTAAATCGTCAAAGCGTGTTGTTTTACCTAACTTAGAGGCAATACCAGCGCCGCTTAGTCTATTCCAAAGGGGCGATAAAATAGCATCATCATCGTTGTCGCCGATAATTAGTTGGCCTGAAGTACTCGCCACGGCGGTATTAGTTAGCTTAGGTAGGTCGGCACTGTAATCATAATAACCACGGCCGGTTTTGCGGCCTAGGTCACCTTTGTCTACTAAGGCTTTTTGAATTGGTGATACTTCAAATAGTGGATGATACAAGGCTTCAGATACGAGATCAGTTACGGCGTAGTTAACATCGTGGCCGATTAGGTCCATCAATTCGAATGGTCCCATACGGAAACCACCAGCTGCGCGCATGACGGTATCGATGGCGGTGTAGTCGCCCATACCTTCGCTGACCATACGTAGTGCTTCAGCATAGAAAGGTCGTGCTACACGGTTAACGATAAATCCGGGTGTGTCAGTGGCGTGTACGGCTACCTTGTTCCACGCTACGGCAGTATGGTAAACAATGTCAGCAACCTTGCCACAGGTCCGCTTGCCGCTAATCACTTCGACTAGCTTCATGATTTGTGCAGGGTTAAAAAAGTGCATGCCAACCATTTGCTCAGGGTATTCCAAACCTTCAGCAATATCGGCAATAGGAATGGAAGAGGTGTTACTTGCGTAGATACAGTCTGCACCACAGATACCCATTAGACCTGCAAATACATGGTGCTTTACATTGCGGTCTTCAATAATGGCTTCTATGACTAGGCTAGTGCCGGCTAGGTCATGTTGATCAGCAGTAGGTTTGATGTTAGCGATAGTGTTAGCAGCATGTTCGGCACTAATTTTGCCACGACCTACAAGCTTTTCTAAACCTGTGGCTAATTTGGCAAGCGCGGCTTCGCTAACGTTGATATCTTGGTCAACTAACCATACTTTATGGCCAGCTTGTGCGGCCACTTGCGCAATGCCAGCACCCATGGTGCCTGCGCCAATAACGGCAATAATAGAATCTGAAGCTAATGCAGTAGTCATAAGTAATTCTCTTTTAGGACTGTGGTATTTTAGCGACCTTTGTAAACTGGCTTGGTTTTGTTAAGAAAAGCATCCACACCAATTCGGTAGTCTTCGCTGCGGCCAGCTAAGCGTTGGAAATCACGTTCCACTTCTAGCTGAGTATCTAGATCATTATCTAGACTCTCGTGCAAGGCACGCTTGATTAGGCTCAATCCATAGGTAGGTTGTGTGGCAAGATGACGGGCCAAGTCTTGGCTATATGTCAAAAACTCTTCGTCAGATTTAACTGCGTAGATCATGCCCATGCGTTCGGCATCAGCTGCGCTAACCTTGTCACCTAGCATAGCTAGGGCCTTAGCCTTAGCCATGCCGACTAAGCGAGGAAGGGCCCAGGTGCCACCGGCATCAGGTACTAGGCCTAAGCGGCAAAAAGCCTGAATAAAACTGGCGCTTTCAGCTGCAATAACAATATCGCAGGCAAGGGCAATGTTGGCGCCAGCGCCGGCTGCTACGCCGTTAACCGCACATACCACAGGCATGTCCATATTATGAATGGCACGAATTACCTTGTTGTAATACTTGTCCAAAGTGGCACCAAGATCTAGTGGTTCCGAGTTTTCACCTTGTTTGCGGTCGCTTAAATCTTGGCCTGCGCAAAAGCCACGGCCACTACCGGTGATTAACACACAACGTACGCTGTCGTCCTTAGCAATCGTCTTTAAAGCAGTTTGCATGGCTTCATGCATGTCTGTATTAAAGCTGTTTAGGCTCTTTGGGCGATTAAGAGTGATCTGCGCGACACCTTCGTTGATGTCGAGAATGATGCTTTGTTCCATGCTTCTATCCTGATGTTTGTCTGGTGTTAGTGTGGCCTAACGGTTTTGGTACTCTGGCTTGCGCTTGTTTAAAAACGCATCGATGCCCTCGTTACGGTCTTCGCTGCTACTAACTACACAATAGCTGCGACGCTCGTAAGATAGACCTTGTTGTAGTTCCAAGTCCAATGACTTATTGCAGCAGTCTTTAATGGCCGCGACAGCAATAGGAGCATATCTGGCAATCTGCTTAGCTTGGGATTGGGCTTTTTCAAGTACCGCTTCAGCTGCCGTTGTTTCAGCAACTAGGCCAGCTTGCAGTGCTTCTTTGGCATTGATAGTGGCGCCAGTTAATACCATTTGCTTGGCTTTAGCTGGGCCAACTAGGCGCATTAGGCGCTGTGTACCACCGGCACCAGGCATAATGCCTAGTTTGACTTCAGGTTGGCCAAATACGGCCTTGTGGCCAGCGATAATATAATCAGCACACATGGCAAGTTCACAACCTCCGCCTAGGCAAAAGCCATTAACAGCGGCAATGATTGGTTTGCTAAAACGTGCGATGTCAGCCCAGGCTTGCACACGTGGGTCACGATGTAGATCAATGGCGTTCATGGTGGCCATTTCTTTTACATCAGCGCCAGCGGCAAAGGCTTTTTGATTGCCGGTAATGACTACAGCGCCGATGTCTTCATTGGTGTCGGCAGCTTGTAGTTGACCGGAGAGTTCGATCAATAGGGCTGTGTTGAGAGCATTCAATGCTTGCGGACGATTAAGGGTCAAAGTGAGTACTCGACCTTGTTGAGTACCGATAACAAGTTTTTCTTGGGCTGCAGACATAGTTATATCGCTAATGGTAATCTTGATGTAGATCAATGATAATCCAGCTTAAGGTTTAAAAGATACAAAAATTTGTAATTTTTATTATTTTTTGTATCCTATTAGGGTTTGGCTTAGCTGAGTTAAGTTGGAATTTGTACATTTATAAGCGTTTTTATATAGAGAAATACTATGCCTTTTTATGAGATAGATGGTTTTAAACCTGTTGTTGATCCAAGTTCTTATGTGCACCCTACAGCGGTGTTGATTGGTGATGTGGTAATTGGTCCTGATTGTTATATTGGCCCAACGGCTTGTTTGCGTGGTGATTTCGGGCGTTTAGTGTTAGAGCGAGGCTGTAATGTGCAAGATACTTGTGTCATGCACGGTTTTCCTGGCAAGGACACCATTATTGAAGAGGATGGCCATATTGGTCATGGCGCCGTAGTGCATGGGGCGCGCATAGGTCGTAATGCATTAGTCGGCATGAATGCTGTAGTTATGGATAATGCCGTAATTGGTGCCGAATCCATTGTTGCTGCTTGCGCTTTTGTAAAAGCTGGCTTTGAGTGTGAACCTCGCTCGATGGTGGTAGGTATGCCAGCCAAGGTGATGCGCGCGGTGTCTGATAGTGAGATTAAGTGGAAGAGTCAAGGCACCAAAGACTACCAAAACTTGGTAGTACGTTGCCACGATAGCTTGCGTGAGTGTGAGCCTTTAACCGAAGTTGAAGCGGGTCGTGGTCGATTGGATGTGGCTTGTTCTAAGCCAAAAATGGAAAGCTAATGAAGTTGGGGTGAAGTTAGGGGACAGGCACTTTTTAACCGCTACGCGGTTAAACAAGATCCAGTCCCCAGTGCCAGGGACTGGCTTTTTTGCGCAGCAAAAGTGCCTGTCCCGTTTAATTCAGCTACGCGGTTAAACAAGATCCAGTCCCCAGTGCCAGGGACTGGCTTTTTTGCGTAGCAAAAGTGCCTGTCCCGTTTAATTCAGCTACGCGGTTAAACAAGATCCAGTCCCCAGTGCCAGGGACTGGCTTTTTTGCGCAGCAAAAGTGCCTGTCCCGTTTAATTCAGCAAAACAGTCAATCGCGATTATTTTTGCAAACCACCAAAGCGGCGCAGAAATTTCTGATTCGCTGCGGGTAAAGGGCCGTCGGCTGTTTCCAGGTGGCTTGAAATATAGCGTTCAGCACCTTGCCATAATTGTTGGTATAGGTTCGCGCATAGCTGGCGTGCAGCACGACCGTTCCAGTGGGTGCAAAGCAATTCGTCAGGCAAGAATGGATCCTTAAGCATGATTCGACGGTATTCGTGAATCAAAAGAGTGCGGGCCTGAAAGGATTGTTCGTCGCTCAAGGGTTGGCCGCTTAGTTCTTGTAGTAGAGGGCGGAACATATCCAAAAATGCTTGGTAATCTTCACCTAGACTCTTAAGATCCCAACAGTTTTTTATTTGATCAAGCATGGCAGGTGTAACCTTAGCGCCATCATTAAGGCCGTGGACCATCATTACTTTGTCTTGCATTTCGTTCTTGTGCAGTATTTTTTCTACATCAGTCACGTTCGCACTTGGGTGCATCATGGTTTGTGGGCCTACCTGACCAAACCCCAGCCAGCTTAGCTTCTGCCGCAGAAGTCTACGTTCGTCGTTATCTAACATGCTCAACATGGCCACGGTCCATTCTCCGTTCCAGTCTGGGCTGGATTGGGCGTAAATGCGCTTAAAAGCTTGGGTAAAGCTTGCGCGCCCGGAC
Organism: uncultured Pseudomonadales bacterium; assembly: GCA_938084925.1. Lineage (GTDB taxonomy): Bacteria > Pseudomonadota > Gammaproteobacteria > Pseudomonadales > Balneatricaceae > Njordibacter. The sequence goes on along the minus strand of CALKFY010000102.1, from coordinate 19,670 downwards.
TCGGTCACTTGGTAATAACTGCGCCGGCCGATAGGTTTGGCTTGTAACCAATCGTCTTGAGTTAGGCGAAATACTGCGGTGCGGGTGAGACGTGGATTGAGACCAAAAGGTTCAAGAACGTTAATTAAGCTGCCTAGCCAAACTTCACCGCCACGGGGCATTAAAGAGTCGCCATAAATAGTGATGATGAGTGAGCCCGCACGTAGGGGGCGGCGTTGCTGGAAGTTGTCGAGAATTGTATTTAAAGCTGCGGACATAAACAGTGTGTGCGTAGGTTGGATGCGCACAATGTAGTGGGTTATAAGCTATTGTGCAAGTCGGGTGAATTTTGGGTATGCGACTAATGTCGGTGTTGTTAGGTCAAAGTGATACACAAAATTGATAGACATCAATAAATTTGTATTGTAACTTACATCTAATCCTATCGTCTTGAGCGAATATGGGATATATAGTTCACATGTGTATTAATTTTCGTAAACTGATAAAAATTAGTTTACATGTTAATAAACTTTTGTGTAATCTATTGAGAATTGTCGACTTAGACCACTACTTAGGTGACAACTTATGAGTGACATTCAAAACCAATGTCATGCATAATGATGCAGTACCATGAACATCAGTACCGCACATAAATAAAACAAATGGAGTATAGAGAGCAATGAAAAAGCTATTTGCAGCAACTTTGGCTTCTGGCCTAATGATGAGCGCAGCTAGTGCAGTTAGCGCCGCTGAAACCCTATTAATGTCCTCTTGGTTGCCACCAAAGCACCCAATTGTAGCTGACATGATCAAGCCATGGATAAAAGCTGTCGAAGCGGAAAGTAATGGCGAATTGAAGATTCGTATCTTGCCTAAGGCTCTAGGTGCGCCACCAGCACACTTTGACCTTGCTAAAGACGGTGTAGCTGATTTGTCTTACGGCGTACATGGCTACCAGCCTGGTCGTTTTAAGCTAACCGCAGCTACAGAACTACCATTTTTGGGTGATTCTTCTGAAGACGTGTCTGTTGCCTACTGGCGTGTACACCAGAAGCACTTTGCCGCAGCTAACGAGCACGAAGGTACTGTACTTTTGGGTTTGATGGCTCACGGTCCAGGTGTTATTCATAACGCTGTACGTCCAGTCAACTCTGTCGCTGACATGGCTGGTTTGAAGATGCGTATTGGTGGTGGTGTTGTTGCTGATGTGTCTAAAGCACTTGGTTTCACTCCTATCATGGCATCTGCTACCAAAAACTACGAAATGCTTTCCAGCGGCGTAGCCGATGGTACTTTGTTGCCAATGGAATCCATCAAGTCCTTTAAATTGAGCAAGTTGGTAAACCACGCCACCACACTACCTGGTGGTTTGTACAACACGTCTTTCTTCTTGGTTATGAACCCTGCTAAGTTTGAAGGTTTGTCGCAATCTAACCAAGATGCGATCATGCGTGCTTCTGGTGAAAACTTTGCCCGTATCGCTGGTCAAGGTTGGGATGCTGCTGACGCAGTTGGCCGTGCCACTATGGAAGACGCCGGTATCAAGATCGTTAAAGGTTCTGCAACTTTGATTCAAGACGTGCGTAAGGCTACTAAGCACGTTGAAGAAAACTGGATTGCTACTGCTAACGAATCTGGTGTAGACGGTAAAGCCGCGCTTTACGACTTGCGTAGCATCATCGCTGAAGAAGCTGCTAAGTAAGCATGTCTGACGAAGCACTATATGGCCGGCGCTTAAGCGCCGGCTCTTCTTTGGGCGCTAAGTTGCAAGATCTAATGCAACGTAGTCTCGGCCTAATAACAGCAGTATTGTTATTTATGATGATGATACTGACGCTTTTGGATGTATTTGGTCGTTACCTGTTTAATTCACCTATTATGGGTGCGTACGAAATCACCGAACTTATGTTAGTGGTGCTGATTTTCGCTGGTATTCCACTGGCAGGTGCTAATGACGAACATATTGCCGTTGACCTTATTGATGGTGTTGTGCCGCGAGTAATTGCCAAGGTGCGTGACATTATGATCGCTTTGGTAATGGCAGTGGTGCTAGGTGCTTTGAGTAAGTCTATTTGGCATAAAGGTCTTGAAGCCATTAAATATGGTGATCAATCGGCTATGCTACAAGTGCCTATGAGCCCTGTCTTTTTTGTCATCAGCGTGACGCTGGCGCTGGCTTCTCTAGTTAGCTTGGCTTTGGCCTGGCAATACACTTTCCGCCGTATTGGCTAAAACTAAAGATTATTAATATGTATGAATCTTTGATTGCATTTGCAGCCATGCTTGGCTTGGTGATATTGGTACGTATGCCTATTGCCTTTGCCATGGGTTTGGTTGGCTTTGTGGGCTTTGGCTTGATGACTAGCTTTAATGGTTCTTTAGCCATGGCTAGTATCATTACTTATGACACAGGGATGAACTACGGTCTGTCCGTTGTACCTCTGTTTATTTTGATGGGTAACTTTGTTACGCGTGCTGGTTTATCCGATGAGCTTTATGCTGCGGCCAATGCCTTTTTAGGGCATCGTCGTGGTGGTTTAGCCATGGCGACTGTTGTTGCTTGTGGTGGTTTTAGCGCCGTATGTGGTTCTAGTCTTGCCACCGCCGCTACCATGTCTAAGGTGGCCTTGCCGCCGATGCGTCGCTACGGCTACGATGATGGTTTGGCTACCGGTTCTATCGCTGCTGGCGGTACCTTGGGTATTTTGATTCCACCCAGCGTTATCTTGATTATCTACGGTATCATGACCGAAAGTGATATTGGCCTCTTATTTATCGCTGGTATCTTACCGGGTTTACTCGGTGTGATCTTGTACCTAGTTGCGGTATTGGTTTCTGTCACCCTAAAGCCAGAAATTGGCCCGCGCGGTGAAAAGACCGAATGGGCAGGGCGCATCCAAGCCCTATGGGGTGTTAGTGGTGTTTTAGGTCTGTTTGGCTTGGTTATTGGTGGTATTTACGGTGGTATCTTTACACCGACTGAAGCCGCTGGTATTGGTGCTTCTGGCGCCTTCTTCATTGCTTTGTTCCGCCGCCGCCTTACTTGGTCTTCTTTGTATAAAACCTTGGTAGAAAGTGCCCGTACGACAGGTATGATTTTTGTCATCTTAATTGGTGCCGAAATTTTTTCCAACTATATCAATATTGCAGGCCTGCCAGATTTGTTGTCTGAGTGGGTGGTGTCATTTGATCTATCCGCTATTGCGGTGATCATTCTTATTATGCTGGTTTACGTCATATTAGGCATGGTGCTAGAAAGTCTCTCCATGATTATGTTGACGGTTCCTGTATTTTATCCTTTGGTAATGGGCCTAGATCTTGGTGAGTATTCTGAGTCTTTGATGGACCCAGAGATGGCTTTGATTTGGTTTGGCATTATTGTCGTGGTAATAACAGAGATTAGTTTGATCACGCCACCGGTAGGACTGAATGTATTCGTCTTGAAGAGTATGCTTACCGATGTGAAGTTAAAAACTATTTTTCGCGGCGTAACTCCTTTCTGGATTGTTGATATCCTACGCTTAGGAATATTGATATTGTTACCAGGTTTGGTGCTGTGGATGCCTAATTTAATGGCTGGCTAACAAGCCGTTTATATCCACTGTTAAAAAAAACCAGGCCTCTTATGCCTGGTTTTTTTGTGCCTAACAATTGTTGACTACTCACGTTGCCTAGCACAACCTACCAGTAAAAGCAGCTCGAAGCAGTTATCAAGCCTTGCTACGGCTAATGAAGATACCACCAAGGATTAAGCCGAGGCCGATAAATACGGACAGGGTTAGTTGCTCACCCAGTAACATTGCGCCAAAGAAGACGCTAAATAGTGGTACTAGGTACCCAACTTGGGAAACAAAGGTATAGCCGTATTTGTTGATGAGATAGAAGCGAACTAAGAACATGAGGCCAGTTGGAAAGAGGCCGAGGTAGACCAGTGCGAGCACTGCGGTCGAGGAGGCCTCTGTGAGGCTGATTAGGGGCGTTTCCCACAACACGGCAGAGGGTAAGGTGATTAAGCTGCCAGCGAGTAATACGGAGGCTGACATCATAGTGTTGCTCATGCCTTTGACGCGTTTTACCAACAAACCTGATATCGCATAACTGGTTGCCGCCATGATCAAAGCTAGCTGAGGCAACAAGGTGCCAATACCATTACCAAAAGCACCTATGCCAATAACGAACAAAACACCGATAAAGCCAAGGGCAAAAGCTATGGCTTTGCGGCCGTTGATGCGCTCATCGCTAGTGAAGAAATGGGCGAGGACTAAAGTTATCAAAGGCCCAGATGCCATAAAAATCGCCGCACGGCCTGATGCCACGTCTTGTTCACCCCAAGGGATCAAAAAGAATGGTAAGGCACAGTTAAATAAGCCAATAACAAATAGTAGGGCAATGGTAGGAAGGTGCTTAGGTAGGGCATTGCCTCTAGACCAGGCGTAGATCATCAGTATTACTGCTGCCAAAACAATTCGCCCAGCAGCAATGGTCATAGGGCCAAAATCTTCTAAGGCGTATTTAATAGCCTGAAAGGAAGACCCCCAAATGGCACCTTGCAGGATAAGTAAACTGTAAGCTTGAAAACCAGGTCTGATCATGGACATGTAATCTGCTGAAATGAAGTATTCCCATTGTCCGTGAGCAGTTAACAAACTGCAAGCCCATGATAAAGCTAGGCTTATTACATAAAATATGAGATATTTTCGAGCTTCATTGGACAACTAACTATTTTCTAGGCTATTTAACATGGGTGAAGTCACCATTACTTATTACGAACTTATGCAACCACCAGCTAAAGCAGACTTTTGGCCTGCGGATGTGCCGGTCATGGAAGAGCTATTTGATAAGTTAACTGATGGTAGTTTGAGTTTTGAAGATGACCTAATGGAACCCATTGAAGGCTGGGTCGAAGATCAGTTTGTTTCACAATATATTGTACAGCTGGATCTTGATGCCTTTGCTGAAGCAGGCCAGTTGGAGGCTCTAACTAAGGCCCTACAATACGGCAGCCTAATAAGCCATGGCGATACGGATTTTGTGAGTAGTGTGTCTACTGCAGGGTTAACGCCAATGGTGACACAATTGATGTCCATGCATCTTGCCAACTGGGACATGGACGAAGATCTTGCTAAAGAAGAATCGGAGATATCGGATCTCATTGGTTTCTTGGCGCAATGTAAACTTCGCGGTCACGCGATACTTGGTGTAGCCGGTTAACCAAGCTGGATATTAGACTACCAAAAAGTAACGCTTATTCGAGCCTAACTTAGGTTAAAATGACGGAAACTACTGAAAACAATTCCTACAAAACGGAGGCTTCTCGCTAGCCTCCTATTAGTAATAGTGTGCTAAGAATTGAGGTAAGTCAGTCTGCAAATGCTTGATGTGCGCTAAACTGGCCGCTAAATTTGTCGATGAGGTAGCCATCGTGTTCAATACAATACAACAGGGTATACAGCAGCAAGCCTCTAAAAGTTTGTTTATGGCTATGGCGCAAGGTTTGAAACTGGGCCATAAGGCACCCAAAGCCGTGCAATCCAAACTAGTACTTAAAGTGCTCAACGAAGTATTACGTGAGCCTCTTGAAGACGGCGATTTGGACTGTTTGGAAGGTAACTGGTTGCAAGTTGAGGTTAAAGATATAGATTGCAGCTGGTATTTTACCATGCAGCAATCTAAGTTAATGATGCAGACACAAGCCCCATTGCTAAACCAAGATAGCCGCATGTCCTTGATATCTGGGGCCAGTATTGATTTATTGCGTATGCTAGGCCGTCAACAAGATCCAGATACCTTGTTTTTTCAGCGCAGGTTGAGCCTTGGTGGTGATACAGAGCTAGGTTTGGAAATTCGTAATGTGCTGGATGCTGTGGATATGGATGAAGTCCCCCAATACCTTCAACAAGGTGTGCATTGGTTGAATAAGCCACTGGCCTGGCAAGAGGCTAGCGCTTAAGGTTAATTATGGTGCTGGCATTTGGTTAGTCTGATGATTCATACCTGGTTGGCCAAACCAGTAACCATTGCAGTTGGCATCATCTGCTACTAGGGAAATCATCCCACCTGTCTTAGGTGCGTTAGCTTGCGGCGCGTTAATGGACTTATTGTAGCGTTGGATCACTTCACTCATGTCTGGTGCGGTGGGGCTGATACGCACTGCGTTTACACCTATTTCACGCATCACGTCGATCTGGTTAAGCAAGTTATAACACTTGGCAGACAAAGTTTGAATGCCATTCATCACAAACAACTGTTCGCCATTTTGGCTAGCTAAAGGGATACCTTGCGGGTATTCCATACAGCAGAAACTGCAGTCATCTTTAGGTAAATTTCGGTGTCTTGCGGTAAAGCAGCGTGCCGCATAGGCGAGTGGTAAATAACCATAAGCAAAGATTTCTACTTGTGGCAAAGGTTCCGTAGATAGATCTTGAGCTTGGGCAATGGTTTCGCGCAATGATGTTTGTGATAGCTCCACCGGCAAATTCCAGCGTTGCATACCCGCTTGTTGTAAACGTCTTAAGCTACGGCCGTTATAGATATTGATCGCGGAGCCTGTAACAAAAGGTACGCCTTGTTGGCTGAGTAGCTGCACGGCACCCATGTCATTGGCTTCTACCAAAAACTGGCCTTGCTCACACAAGCGTTTTAGTTGTTTTAGCTCAGACTCAGCTTCAATTAGGGTCAGAGTAGAAAGAACTACCTGCTTACCGTTATCCTGTAAGAAGCTAGCCATGTCCAGCCAGTCTTGGATGCGCATTTCACGGCGTTTGCTACATACGCTTTCACCTAAGTAAATACGTTCTACCGGTTGCTCTAGTAGACCTTCATAAAAATCCAATACTTGCTGTTTAGGCCAAAAAAAGGGGATAGGGCCAAGAGTTAATTGCATGCTAGGTACTTCCTATTGGTGTCTCTTGTTGTTCGTTATTGCCAAGGGCGGTGATAAGCGCCAAGGGTGGTTTGGTGACCTTCTGATAAGGCAGCCAAGCTAGCATTCCACTCTTCTGGCTGCTGGTGGTTGCCTTGTTGGGCTTGATCGATGGCCTGACGCCAAATGCTAGCTACTTGAGCGATATAGGCTGGGCTGCGTTGACGACCTTCGATTTTGATAGCACTAATGCCCATTTGTAGCAGTTCCGGTAAAAGGTTGAGTGTGTTGAGGCTAGTCGGCTCCTCAAGAGCGTGATAAGTGTGTTCGCCCGCTTGAAATCGACCCTTGCAGAGCGTCGGATAACCCGCTTTTTCGTGATCTTTAAAGCGGTCGATTAACACACCGTTTAAATAGGTGTCCTGTCCTTCTGATGTCGTCACCCATTCCACGTCTTTAGCCGGCGAGCACACGCCTCCCGTATTGGGTGATTGGTCTGTTAGATAAGAAGACAGATAGCAACGACCTTCTGCCATAATGCATAAGCTACCATAGCCAAATACTTCGAGTTCGACGGGGCTAGTTTTACTCAGGTGACGTAACTGAGCCATGGACAATACACGTGGCAAAACGGCACGCTTAATACCAAACTGTTGTTGATAAAAAGCTAGCGCCTCGCGGTTAGTGGCTGAGCCTTGTACTGATAAGTGCAGGTTAATATTGGGGTGTTTGTCACTGATATAGTCGAGTACGGCGATGTCAGCCGCAATGATGGCATCTACACCTAAATCGGCGGCTTGATCTGCCGCGTATTGCCATGTTTGCCAACGCCCAGCTTGCGGGAAGGTATTGATAGCAACAAACAGTTTGGTGCCTTTTTGGTGCGCTAGCTGTATGGCTTTATTGGCTTTAGTGTCTGAGAAATTAAGGCCCGCAAAACTACGCGCATTGGTATCGTCTTTAAAGCCAATGTATACGGCATCGGCACCAGCGTCTATGGCGGCTTTGAGAGCCGGAACGTTTCCGGCAGGACAGACCAATTCCATATCTGAGGTCTCTAGTAATAGTAAAAATCGTAGTCTACGCAAGGCTGTGGCTTGGGAAAATGACAATGATCAAGGGCTAGAAGTTGAGGCTAAATAATTAAACAACAACTGTTTAATGTCATGTTATTGAAGAGAATTTTGATAGGCGATGTTAATATATTCAATCTTAATATTAGGAAGTGTTGGTTATGTGGTTGCTAGAAGAGATGATTGCGGATGTGAGTATGAAGGGAGCCTTGCCTTTATTACTTGAGCAGCAACAAATTCTTGAAGAAAGCCCCTTAGGTAACGTCAACCAGCTTGCGACCAACGCCGTACAAATGGCGGTTGCGGCACTACAAGGTTTATTGCGTGAGCAATTGTCTATAAACACTAGTGCGCAAATAGACCGTGCCTTGATTGATCTTTGGTGCACCAATAGTGTCTTGCCTGTGGGTTGGCAACTGCCTGCAGCGTGGGATGATCTAGCTAAGGACTATCGTTGCGCCGATGGCTGGATACGTCTGCACACCAATGCACCACATCATCGTAATAGTGCGATTGCGGTGTTAGGTAGCGTCAGCAATGCTGATGAAGCCGCAGAAGCCGTTGCTAGCTGGCAAGGCCAGGCTTTAGAAACGGCTATCGTCGCTGCTGGTGGTTGCGCCGCACAGTTGCGTGACCAGAGACAATGGGCAGAGCACCCACAAGGTAAAGCGGTAGCTCAAGAGCCCATAGTAGACTGGAAATACAGTGGCCACATACAAGCTTCACAAGCGTGGCGAGCTACGGATGAGAATAGACCATTACGTGGTTTAAAAGTTCTGGATTTAACACGGGTGATTGCCGGGCCCGTGGCGACACGTTTTTTAGCTAGCCTAGGAGCAGACATACTGCGTGTAGACCCACCATTTTGGACTGAGCATGGCAAAGAAATTGACCTTACCGTGGGTAAGCGCTGTGCCGGTTTGGATCTGCGTAATGCCGAAGACAAGGCGCAATTACACAGCTTAATTGCTTCTGCTGATGTGTTGGTACATGGCTATCGCAAGGGCGCCTTGGCCGGTTTAGGCTTTGATGAACAGGCTTTGCAGTCAATGAACCCTAAGTTGATCAGTGTTGGTCTTAATGCCTATGGAGCTACAGGCCCATGGCAGCAGCGCCGTGGTTTTGATAGTTTGGTGCAACGTAGCTCTGGCTTGGCTGTAGCCGATGAAAACAGGGTGTATGAATTGCCATACCAGGTGTTAGACCATGCTACAGGGTACCTGATGGCCGCAACGGTGATTCAGGCATTACGTTGGCAGCACAACCACAAGCAATCAACTACGGCACATTTGTCCTTGGCCAGACAAGCCAAATTACTTACAGATTCGGGTATTGATACCATTGCTTGGCAGCAGCTGCATTTACCACAATCGAAACAACTAGGACCTTATGCTCAGCGTTGTACACCAGAAGCCACAGGTTGGGGTAAGGCTCTACGCTTGCCGTTACCCATGCAGGTACAGGGTGTGGATATGTTTTGGGAGTTGCCAGCTAACAAGCTTCGCACAGCTTTGCCAGAATGGGCTTAAAGCGCCGGGATCAAAGACACAACCAGTATTAGCGCCATGCTAATGTTAAAGGTTCGTAAGCGTTTGGTGCTGCCCAACCAGCGCTGCATTTGTTTGCCTACCAAGGCCCAGATGCTGACCGATGGCAAATTCACCAAGGCAAAAACGGCCGCCACTATCAAGGTGCTGATAATGTCTTGATTGGGTGAATAAACGCTTAGGGATGTTAAAGCCATAGTCCACGCTTTGGGATTAACCCATTGAAACAATGATGCCTGCACAAAGGTGAAAGGGCGGCTAGTAGATGAGTTGTTAGTGGCTGCTTGCTTGGTTGTGGCTATCTTGTAGGCTAGATATAACAAGTAAGCAATACTGACGTACTTAAGCAGGGTGTAGCTGGTAGGCCAAGCATCAAAAATTTGTACCATGCCGACCCCTACCAATATCACCATAATAGAAAAGCCAATGCTAATGCCTAACATATGAGGTATGGTACGCCGAAAGCCAAAATTGGCACCAGAAGCCAGTAGCATCATGTTGTTTGGCCCAGGGGTCACGGTGGAAACAAAGGCAAACAGGGTGAGGGCTAAAAGCAGGCTAGTGGTCACAGTTTAATTCTCAGTATTTAAAGCTAGCAACCTAAGCCTGCTTGTAGATATTAATAACTTTCGTCGATGTCGCGTTGTACGCGGCGAGTGTGGCCTCGCAGGTCGGCAACTAGGGCAGATAGTTCATTGATTAGCGTATCGGCCTTATCGAGCTTTTGCTCTAACATGAGGGTCTCATTCAGTTCGGGGGTGCTGACATCGGCAGGTGCTTCTGCACCGGCAATTAGCCATAACACGGGCACGTTTAATACGCCGGCCAATTCGGCTAGCTTGTTAGCGCGTGGGCTGGTATGTCCAGTCTCCCATTTTGCTAAGGTGGTTTTTTTGATACCCATGCGTAGGGCTAGTTGTGACTGGCTAAAGCCACTTGCTTCGCGGGCATTGATAATACGTGTACTTAGAATAATGTCGGAAATGTCAGGTTCGTTGTTAGGCATGGAATCTCTAAAGGTTATGAATGAGCTTCTACCATACATTGCCCAGCAGCTAATATCAAAACGGACTAGCCATTATTAATGGCTTATATATTAATATATTATTTGAAATAATGTCTTGGTGTCGACAAAATCACCACCACAGATCATTTTAGGACCTAATATCATGTCACAAAATATTCAACTAAACGCAGCCACCATAGAAGCATTTAAGCGTGATGGGGCGGTGTTAATTAAAGGTTTATATAAAGATCAGGTAGAAACCTTAAAAGCGGGTATTGAGCGCAATATGCAAGCACCTGGTCCTTTTGCATCGAATAATTATAAAGAAGGTCATAGGGGTTTGTTCTTTGATGACTATTGTAATTGGGATCGTTTTGAAGAGTTTCAACAAGTGGTCCATGCCCCACAAACCGCTAATGTGGCGGCTCAGCTAATGGATTCTGAGCGCGTACAGATGTTTCATGATCATGTGCTAGTGAAAGAACCCGGGACCACCTTGCCTACACCTTGGCATCAAGATTCACCCTATTACTTTGTAGAAGGTCAGCAAACAGTGAGTTTTTGGTGCCCAGTGGACCCCGTTGATACGGCAACCTTGCGTTTTGTAGCAGGTTCTCACCTATGGGAAAAGCCAGTATTACCTACCCGCTGGGCTTCTGAAGAAGACTTTTATGCGGATGAAGATATTTACCGTCCTGTTCCAGATCCTGATGCCGAAGGCATGCCGGTATTAGAATGGACTATGGAACCCGGTGATGCTGTAGCCTTTGACTATCGAACTTTACACGGTGCACGAGCAAACGATAGTGATCAGCGTCGCCGTGCCTTTTCTGTACGTTTGCTCGGTGATGATGCGCGCTATGTGACACGAGCAGGGCGCACTTCTCCACCTTACCCTGGTCACAATATGGTTGAGGGCCAAGTACTTCGGGAAGATTGGTTTCCTTTTATTAAATAATTAGCTAACACCTAAACATGAGCAAATTTGGGCATTTAATACCCATAGGTTGCTAGCCTGCATAAGTCTATAGTGGTATCTAGTAAAAAAATAAACTGGATACCAGTATGATTAACGCAACGTCAGCGTCTATGCCAATGACTCAGGCCCAGCTCTATGAGCAAAAGCCTACGGTAGAGGTGTCTAAGCTAGATGAAATGCTAGAGGCCAGAGAGCTTGAGCAGGTCAAAATAGTTGATGATATTGATAAAGTGGTACAGCTTAAACATGAAGATGCCGGTACCGCTGCTGTTAATCGTTTGATTACTAATCTTAAAGAAATGGAAATTCGCGCCCAGCAACAAACCGATCTCGTTGAAATATCCAATAATCGTTTGGCCCTAGAGCAATACGGCAAAGACGATTACAGCGAACGTATGGTTAACGAAGTCGTTTAACCCCATCAGTACTAGTCAGATCTAGATCATTTCCCCCTTCAAAGTGTGTCCTATAGTGAAATAGCGGGGCTCGTGGGAGTTAATTCCTTTACAACCAGCTAAACGATGCTGTCCACAACGCGGTGAGTACTGGTTGCTGTGGTGGCCTCATAGGCAGTACGTGCTTGCTGGTGCAGCAAATCTAACGTACCTGTGCCTTTGGGTATAAGGCTGTCGAGTTCTACATTGTGCCTAGTCGCTGGCAGAAAGCGTGGATCAAATTGCCAGGTGGCCGTGTGTGCTGTGTGGATGTTGGTGGTAGGACGTTGCTGTTCACTAGCAACAGTTCGCCCAGTGGCGGCTTGGCGCACTCTTTCTGGCGCGGGCATGGTGGTCCGTGCTCTCTCAACCAACTGCTGGTTGATTATGGGCCTATGCATGATAGGCGGTGGCATCGTTGGTACTTGGCTAATGTTCATAACATGCTCCAAAATTTCAAAGAGCTATGATGCTAGATTAGCAAATGAGGACTTAGAGTCCAGTATTTCCGCATGCATTCTTGATTAAAGGCAAGCTTTTGTACCCTAGGCAAGGGGGCTGATCGGAGATCTGCCTCCCTGCAAAATATAAAGTTCCAATGCCTATTTACTATAGGCCTGAACTTGGTGGCCTTGGGCCTGCCATTCAACAATACCACGGGTTAGGTGTGTGACATTGGTTAAGCCAACCTGATTGATTAGCGCATTTCCCAACATGCCTGTGCGATTGCCTGTACGGCAGTACAAGTACACGGGGGTGTCTTGTTCTTGTACTAGGGAGAAAAACTTAGGCTGAAACTCTGGATGCAAACCACCTTGCTCGGTAAAGGCCGTTATGGTTTTTGCACCTGCTAAAATGCCTGTTTCTTGCCATTCACTCGGTAGGCGAATATCAATGATCAGGGCGCCTTCTGCTTGTGCCTGGGCAAAGTCTGCTGGCGTGGCTTGGCCTAGTTGTGGTGGAGTTAGGACTTTAATTAGCTCAACTTCAAATATTAAAGTGGCATTGGGTGGGATAGCATTGCCCGCACCAGTCGAACCGTAACCTAGGTGAGGTGGGATAATGAGGGTGCGCTTACCACCAACTTTCATGCCTTCAATGCCCGCTTCCCAGCCGGCGATTACTTGACGTTGGCCTAAGGTAAATGAGAAGGGTTGGCCGCGACCTACAGAACTATCAAAGACAGTGCCATCTTCTAGTTTACCTGTGTAGTGTACATATACTTTCATACCACTCTGGGCTGCTTCACCAGTACCTGGTGTGGTAATTTGAATGTCTAAATCTGCCGCCAGTGCGAGGGGATGAATAAACAAGGTGCCAGCTAAAATAGAAAGAGTGATTAATAAAGATTTAAACAAGTGCATGGCAAGTTCTCTGTTGGGTGGTCGCTAAATAGCAGGTGTATTTAATATTAGCATATTGCTATGTAATGTCGGCCTATTGTTTTAGAAAAAAATGCCCGTGAGACATGGTAAAATCAAGCCTTTGATAAATATAATTTGTATAAACCATGATTTACACCATTGCCAATGAGGCCTTAAGCGTTTCTATCAATACCAACGGGGCTGCTTTGACAAGTATTAAGGGTGCCAGTGGCCAGGAGTTTTTATGGCATGGAGACGCCAAAATTTGGGCGGGTCAGGCACCTAATTTGTTTCCTTTTATTGGTAAGGTAAACAACAACAGTTATACCTACCAAGGGCAAACCCATGCCATGACGCGTCATGGTTTTGCGCGGGATAGTGAGTTTCAACTAGTAAAGCAAACGCCTACAAGTGCCACGTTGCGTTTATCAGATAATGCTGCAACCCTAGTAAATTACCCCTTTGCTTTTGATCTTGATATTTGCTTTAGTTTGCAAAACAACCGGCTCACGGTTGCCTATCAGGTACATAACCGCTCTGACCAGGTGATGCCTTTTTCATTGGGTGCGCACCCAGCCTTCGCCTGCAACTGGCAAGCAGGGGATGCCATAACCGATTATTACTTAGAGTTTGAAAAGTTAGAAACCAGTAGTTATGTGCAATTTAATGGTGTGGCCTTAGGGCGTAAACGTCATGCTTGCCTGCAACAAAGCCGACAACTGCTGTTAACTGAAACTATGTTTGATATTGACTCCCTGATTTTTGATGACCTTAAATCAGAGGCCATCACACTACGTAGCCACAAGGCTGCTAGTGCTGAGCAATGGGTACGTGTTGAATATGCTGGCTTCCCTTACATGGGCATTTGGTCCAAGCCTAAGGCACCTTATATTTGTATTGAGCCTTGGTATGGCGTTGACGATTATGAAGATGCTAGTGGTGATGTGATGGAAAAAGAAGGCGTGCAGATTTTGCCACCACACACCCAATTTGAATGCCAATACCATATAGTGGTGGGTAAGCCTTAAGCCATGTTTATGGGCTTTAAGTCGACTCTTTGTTGAATGGGTACAGGTGTCTTATAGATGATCGTGTAATTGCTTAATAGCACTTAAACGCGTATCGGGTTCTACTTGAGAGTTGACCACTAGGGTTAGGGCATCGCGCGCTAATTCGGCACGTAAGATAGCGCGAATCTTGGAAATACGCATGCGGCAAGAACCTACGGTGTAGTTGCTTTCTTCGGCAATGGCTTTAGCGATGGTGACATTGGTGTAGTCTGCTTGGGCAGCTCTTAGGTATTTAACAAAAAAGGCCTTACCGATACTGTTTAAGGTTTGGGGGAGTTTTGCTTTGTCCATGGTGCGTAGGTTATCTTCATGTGATGAATAACAGCCGCGAATGGTACTTAGTTTTTAATTAAATATCAAAGTCTTAGATATCTATATTGTATATAAAAAAGGGAGCCTAGGCGGCTCCCTGCTTGGATTTTATCACCAAATATTTACTTTTTCGGTGGCGATAACAGCGATTGTATCGTGTATACCAACACTGCCAGCCCCACTGCGCCTGCTACGGCGACACTAATAAAGACGATTAAATCTACGGGGCCACCTAGGTCGCTAGCGCTAGAGTCGGTGACGCCCATAACAAACCACACGGCGGCTATGGCGCCAAAAGGCATAGATACTTGTGCCCACAAAAACTTACGCCAGCTAATGTTGCGGTCACGTATGAGTACATAGATGTACGCAACGCTGACAATTCCGGCTAATACGACCATCAACCAAAATAGCCCGCGGCCAAATATCTCTTCCATTACCGCCAAGATGGTGCCAAATGTTAAATCCTGCATGTTGATTCTCCTTTAGGCAAGGCCACGTAACATGGCGTTGTAGGTGGGCTTTAAGGCAACTTCTTTCATTAACCAGCTAATCCACAGCTCTTCGAGCGGTGCGATGATACCGGGGAAAGACGGCGTTAGATTGTTTTTGTAATCAAACTCGATCAACATGGCGCGACCAATTTTGGTAATCATGGGGCAGGAGGTATAGCCATTGAATAGCTCGCGTTGTTCACGGCCTTCAATTTGCGCCACAATGCCGTCCACTACAACAGGCACTTGCCACTTCACCGATGCGGCGGTTTTACCCTTAGGTACGCCTGCAACGTCACCCAGAGCCCAGATGTTGTCATAACGTAAATGCTGCAAGGTGTACTTGTCGCACTCCACCCAGCCTTGGTCTACCCACTTATCGCTCCAGCTAAGGCCAGATTCGCGTACCACAGCAGGCGCGCGTTGTGGTGGGATAACATGTAAATAATCGTAATCGCGTTCTTGTAGGCCATCTGGGGTCTGGAATACAGCACGTTTAGTACCTGGGTCTACTGACTTAAGTACATGGGAGTAGGCTGCATTGATGCCACGGTCATCAAATAGCATGCGTATCTTTTCTGCCACAATGGGTACGCCAAATAGGCTCTTGCTGTGGGCAGCATAGGTAATGTTGGCCTTGCCACGGTTACCCGCACGGCGAGTGATATCGTCGATCAAAAATGCGTGTTTGATAGGTGCGCCAGCACACTTCATCTCGGTAGCTGGACGGGTGAAAATACCTTCACCACCGGTTTCGGTAAACTTGGATGCGGCTTCCCAAGTACGAGCTGCGTACTTAGGCCCTGCGTATAAAGACCCAATACCGTGCTTGCCGATTAGATCCGTAGAAAAACCTTCTATGCCGTCATGATCTAGCACTAAGCCAGGGGCTACGATTAGGAAGTCGTAGTCGAGCTGCTTGCCTTGTTGTGTAGAGACCTTACGTGCCTCTGGATCGATGGCCATGGCTTTTTCAGCAATCAAGTTAACGCCATCGGGTAGCCAATCGGTGGTTTTGGAGGTGACATAACTGGCTGGTTTTAAACCTGCCGCTACCAAAGACAGCCCCGGTTGATACAAGTGTTCTGGGCGTGGGTCAATGATGGTGATCTGTGCGCCATCTAGTTGGTCTACTAATCGATTAGCCGCCGAGGTACCACCTGCGCCAGCGCCGATAATGACAATTTTAGCATTGGTTTTGGCTGCGGCTGCCTTGGCGGGTGTAATCACCGTAGCCGCTGCGGCACCTGTTGCCGTATAGCGTAAAAAATCGCGACGACTAAATTCGTGTTGTTTGGATTTGGACATAATTAACCCTCAT
Source organism: uncultured Pseudomonadales bacterium (assembly GCA_938084925.1). Lineage (GTDB taxonomy): Bacteria > Pseudomonadota > Gammaproteobacteria > Pseudomonadales > Balneatricaceae > Njordibacter. The sequence goes on along the minus strand of CALKFY010000102.1, from coordinate 3,229 downwards.
TAAACTAGTCGTAAAGGCAACGTGCGTAAGACGACTTATTCAACGATTATATAAGTAAATTCGAATATAAAAATGATCTGTGTCAAAGTTATGCTTAGGCTGGGCGTGAGGGGCCATTTGAGAGTGGCTTTCTTTACATAAAATATAGGCCATGCTACTGTTCTGGCCGCTTATAACTACTGGATTCAGAACCCATGCCTAACGACATTAACCGCATCGTACGTCAGATTGAAACGCTTATGGATGATATGGAACGACAGATATTTGAAGGTGACATGTTTGCCCAATGGCGTGGTGGGTTTCAAGTAAAGAAGACCTACGTTAAGAAAGAAAATGCAGATATCAAATGTGATCTAGATGTGCGTTTAAATCACTGGCCTGAAGGCGTTGAAGTTAAGGTGTATAAGCACAAGGCATTGGCGGTGCTACCCTGCGTGAAAGATGCCGGTGTAGTACAAAAGCATCTTAATAAAGAGCCAATACCCTGTAAATTTTGGAAAGATGCCTTTTATTTCTCTCATCGCGAAGACCTTGATGAAGGGCGTTATGTGTTGCGTGAAGGTAATGATATGACCGAGGCTGATGCGCAGACTTCGTTAAACATGCTTAAGAGCTTTATCGAAGAGATTGAATTGATTTTGGCGCAACAATGAGCCAATACGACGTTATTGTCTTAGGGGCTGGTGCCTCTGGGTTATTCTGCGCGTTTACTGCAGCCCAGCGTGGTCGCAAGGTTCTAGTGCTAGAAAAGTCCAATAAAGTAGGCAAAAAGATCCTTATGTCCGGTGGGGGTAAATGCAACTTCACTAATTACTTTGTTGAGGCTGATAACTTCATTTGCGCCAACCGTCATTTTTGCAAAGCCGCGTTGACCCGTTACACCCAATGGGATTTTATTGCCATGGTCGAACGCTATGGCATTGAATATGAAGAGCGCGAGCACAGTCAGCTGTTTTGTTTAAACTCGGCCAAAGATATCTTGGCCATGTTACTGGCTGAATGTGAACAAGCGGGCGTGGAAATCCAGACTCGCTGTGATGTTGAGAGCGTTAGCGACCTTAGCACCACTGCTGACGTAGTCAATTATCAAGTCCAATATAATCACAACGGCAAACAGAAAAAGCTACAAAGCTCAGCCCTTGTCGTTGCTACTGGAGCCTTGTCTATCCCAACTCTTGGTGGCAGTGGTTTTGGCTATGAGGTTGCTGAACAATTTGGTTTGAGTTTACTTGAACGTCGTGCAGGGCTCGTGCCCTTTATGTTTAGTGATAGCTTAAAACCAATTTGTGAACGCTTGTCAGGCTTGGCGTTGGAAGTAGAGGTGAGTTGTAACAAAAATAGCTTCATCGAGAACCTGCTATTTACCCACCGCGGGATGAGCGGGCCAGTGATTCTGCAGATTTCTAACTATTGGGCGCCAGGTGATGAAGTGTCGATTGACCTATTACCCGGTACCGATATGTCTGAGTGGCTGTTAACCGCCAAACAGCAACAAGGTAAGAGTTTGCTAAAAAACCTGCTCAGTCAGAAACTGGCGAAATCATTGGTAAATGAACTACAGCAGTTATGGTGGCCAGAGCGAGCTACTTCCCCAATTTCAGAAATCAGTGACAAGCAGTTACTGTCTATTGCAGAGCGAATCAATAATTGGCAGGTGAAACCATCCGCTAGTGAAGGCTATCGCACCGCAGAGGTGACTCTGGGCGGAGTGGATACCGACGGTATTAGTTCCAAAACCATGGAAGCAAAGCAGCAACCTGGGCTGTATTTTATCGGTGAGGTTCTGGATGTAAGTGGTCATCTTGGCGGTTACAATTTTCAGTGGGCTTGGTCTTCTGGTTATAGCGCAGGTTTGGTTGTTTAACACTTGCTTGATAAAGGAGAATGAAGTGCAGGACACAAAGTTAGCCAAAGAGAAAATGGCCATTAAGATCCATAGTAGCTTATCTATCGTTGGTATAGTGCTATTGATGCTGGGCGTACTTGATGGATGGGTACCTCAAGCCGCCGTGATCGCGCTATGCACACGGGTGTTGTATGGCTTGGTAGTTGTGTCTAAGCTGAAGGAAGAATCTGCCTGAAAGTTTTCTGATCTAGTTAATTTTAATAGGTAAACTAAACTTAACCATTGCCTTTTCTGGTGGTGTTGGGAAGGGGCCTGCACGGCGCACGTGGTTAAGTGCCGCCTTGTCAACGCGGCTACGGCCAGAGCTTTGTGCTACTTTCGCGTAAGCGATACTGCCATCTGGCTTTATTTCGAATTCAATCACCACCGTGCCTTTGCCGCGCACTTTGCGTTGCCGCAATTTAGCTAGGTGCTGATATATCTTGCTGGGGTAGTTTTTTGCTGCCTCAGAAATCACCGTTATCTGTGTGCTCGCAGCTTGTTGCTTTGTTTGCGGCTCGGTGTGTTCCTTTATATTATCGCTAGCTTTCTCGTCTAGTTGCTCATCTAAATGCACTTCTGTTTGAACTGTATCTATTTCGCTAATCAGTTCTGCAACCTTAGTAACTGGTTTAGGTTGCGGGGCAACTGGTTTGGGCTGTGGGGTAGCTTTTGCAGTAGCTTTATCGATAACTTGGAGCTGTGTTTTAACGGGCTCTTTGGCTTTAGTTATTGGCTTAATCGGAACGGCTTTAGCTGAGTTTTGAACAGGCTTCTGTAAAGGCTTCAAGACAGATTTCTGTACCGGCTTGTGGGCAGGTTTGGCAACCGTTTTCTTAACGGGCTGTACGCTTGGCTTTACGGTTGGCTTTAATACAGGTTTAGTAACTATTGGTTGGTTCACCGGTTGTAGCGCTGCTGGAGCCACAGATACTTTAGGCTGTACTGCTTTTGCACTAGGCTGTTTGGGCTTCATTGTTTCAGTAGTAGTCTGTATAGGTCGGGTAGTATTGGTAATAGGGGTAGGGCTTAGTTTTGCTGCGCTGGCGGGCTTTACCTGGGCTTTAGCGTTGACTAGATCGCTAAAACTTTTGGCTAGCATAGGCTCTAACATAGGTGCCGACATAGGCACCGAGGATGGAGGTGTATTGGCCGCAGAACCAGATGTGTTATTCGTTTGTGGCCACAGATAGGTAGCGCCTAGATGAATAGCAACAGAAATCACCAAGGCTATTAAACCAATGATGTACTTGTTAGTCATGTGGTACAGCCTGTTGCGTCCCCAGCTTTTGCGTAACCAGCTTAACTGATTGAGCACCACCTTGTTTTAATTGGTTGGTTATT